>CP070801.1:1042099-1051477 GCA_020343575.1 Candidatus Aenigmatarchaeota archaeon | reverse complement strand
TGACTGCTATAACATTAATGGCATCAATCGCCTTGTCGGTAGTGGTTGCCGCACTGATAATATTCCTTGGTAGAGCCTATGGTTTCCTGGCCTGGACCCTTTTACAGGCATTCATACTCCTGTCAGCACCTTTCTTCCCTCTGGAGATTCTGCCTGCTGGTGTTCAAACAGTTGCACTTGGAATGCCCTACACAAGGGTTTTCATGGGTGTAAGAAGTTTGGTAAGCACAGGTATTATAAGCAATATGCTCCTTTTTGAAGGTTTTTTAGTTGCATTAGCTTATCTTATAATAGCATTCCCGCTGTATAAACTGTCCTTCAGAAGGGCGAGGAGAACAGGGGAACTTGTGAGGATGATGTAAAGGTGGCGAAGATGTTAACGATGGTTGGCCTTGGGATATGGGATGAAAAAGACCTCTCACTTAAGGGTATGGAGGCAGCTGTAAGGTCTGATTCGGTGTACGCAGAACTCTACACTGCAGATTGGGGAGGTTCCCTTAAAAACCTTGAAAAATTCATCGGAAAGGAAATTACGGTTCTTAAAAGGAACGACCTTGAGGAGAAATCAGGTAGGATTCTGAAGGAAGCGAAAGAAAAGGACGTTACTATTTTTGTTCCTGGCGACCCTTTGGTGGCGACCACTCATGTTCATATCATTCTTGAGGCAAGAAAGAAAAAAATCCCCACAAGGATAATCCATTCGTCTTCTGCCTACACAGCCATTGCTGAGTGTGGTCTGGGGATTTACGGGTTTGGAAGAACCTCTACTGTTGTGAAACCCCAGAAGGATTACGAACCAACTTCATTCTATGACGCGAGAGAAGTCAACAAGAAGAACGGTCTCCACACGCTTCTTTTACTTGATATTGGAATCGGTGTGAAGGAGGGTCTCGAGATTCTGCTAAAAATAGAGGAGAAAGAAAAAAAGAAACTCGTTCTGCCAGAAACTGAGATTGTTGCTGTATCAAGACTGGGTTCAGGAAAGCAAAAGATAAAGTTCGGAAAGGTCAGAGACATAAAAAAGGGAAAATTCGAATCCCCTGCCATGGTAGTTATTCCAGGTAACATTCATTTCTTAGAAAAGGAGTTTCTGAAGGGAATCTAGACCTTTCCCCTGAGCTTTCTGGAAGTCTCGGTCCATTCGGTCCACTTTCCTGCCCTTCCCATTCTCCAGTTCTTCTGGCATTTGGAGTTACAGAAGTGGAATATCCTGCCATCGTTCCTTACGAACATCTTTCCCTTTCCGTCTGGGACCTTTCCACCACAAAATGAACATATCATAGTTATCACATTTTTTATATCATTTTCTACTTAAATATATTATATATGGAGAAAAAGTGGATTGATGAAAAAAGTGTGGAAACACTTGAATTTGTTCGCTTGTTTGAGTATATAAAATCCGTGAGCAAAATTATAGGGGAGAAGAAAGCTTGGGAGATTCTTAAGAATAACATATTGGAGAGGAGAATCCGGTGGCTTGAGGGGAACAAGGACAAGATTGATCCCACGCTTTCAGAGCTTGAGAAACTAAGGCAGGTGCTTATACTAAAGCTTGGTGCAAAGCCAGAGGAACTCGGTGTGTCCAAGAAAGATTCAGACAAAATCATCATTAGATCCAATAATTTCTGCCCGATTCTGACTGCGTGTAAAATACTTGAGTGGGATCCGAAAAGAATATGCAAAATAGTTTGTGAAGGTGCTGCGAGGGAATTTCTGTTAAAGGTAAACCCGGGGGTAGGGTTTAAATTCACGAAAACTAGACCTCACAGCAAATACTGTGAAGAAGTGATAAAACTGTTGTGATTACCTTCCATGCAGTCTTGCAACACTGTCCATTGCGGTTTCCTTAAGAATTATAACATCTCCCGGCTTAATTGGGCCCACAACGTTTCTCGTCAGAATCTTTCCCTTATCCTCTCCACCAAGAACCTTACACCTAACTCTGCTGACGCCCTTTATTCCAAGTCTACCCATTATCTGTACAACCTCGGCCGGTACCATGCTCTCACCTTAGTCTATTTGGAAGTTACTTTTTTAAAGCCTTTATCTTATCTGCGATCTCTGCGATAAGTTTTTTGGAGTCCCCTTCCTCAATAATTGCGATGGAAGATGTGGGAACATCAATCCCTGAAGCCTTCCCAAGCTCCATCTTGAGTGGTACGTATACGTAAGGGACCTGTTTCTCCTCGCAAAGAATGGGTAGGTGCATAAGGACTTCTTCTGGAGTAACGTCTTCTGCCATGACCACTAGCTTTGCTATTCCCCTTTCTATCGCCTTTGTTGTCTCGTTTACTCCTTTTCTCACTTTACCTGTAGTTTTGGCGATTGTCACGGCTTCCAATATCTTGTTCACGAGTTCCTTTGAAACCTCGAACTTTACGAAACCTGGTTTTGCCATTTTCATCCCCTCCTTTCATTAGGTTAATGGTAATTGTATATTGGTTTTATTATTTAAGACCTTTTCATAATTTAAAACTTTCGAATTACTTTTCCAGGAGCTTTATGCGCTGTTTATAGAAATTAATTGCCTTTTTAAGATCCTGCTTTCCCTTTGGAGTTATGTTGTAAACAACTCTTCTGTCTTCCTTGGTTTTCTTGACTAATCCTGCTTCTCTGAGCCTGTAAAGGACCCTGTAAGCTGTAACTGTTCCCGGCCTGAAATCGAATTTCTTCTCTATCTCTTTCCTTATAACATATGCGTGCGTGGGTTTTTTGTTAAGAATACCCAGCACGTACATCCAAAGGCAATCCCTTGTGTTCAATTTTTCCAGGCGTTTCAGGTGCATATTTTATATTTGTAAAATATATAAATATGTTTTACCAACTATTTTACATAAGTAAAATATCGATGGTTTTTGGATGAGTAAAGAAATCAGGCTCGCAATAGCTGGTGTGGGGAATTGTGCATCAAGTCTTATACAGGGATTGTTCTACTACAGGGGTGTGGGTTCGAATGATGAGTTAGTTCCCGGGCTTATGCATAACGTTCTCGGTGGATACAAAATATCTGATATAAGACCGGTAGCTGCGTTTGATGTGGATAAGAGGAAGGTTGGTAAGGATTTGTCTGAAGCGATTTTCATAAAACCAAACTGCACGAAGGTTTTCCAAGGGGATATTCCGAATCTTAGTGTTAATGTTATGAGGGGTCCAACACTGGATGGTGTAGCTGATCATATGGGTGAATTCCATGAAGATAGGGCATTCAGGGTTTCAAATGAAAAACCAGTTGATATTGTGAAAATCCTGGAGGAAACAAAAGCGGATGTATTGATAAACTACATGCCTGTGGGTAGTGAGGAGGCCACGAGATACTATGCTGATTGTGCAATAAAGGCGGGCTGTGCCATTGTAAACTGTATGCCTGCTTTCATAGCATCTAATACTGAATGGGAAAAGAAGTTCAGGGATGTAGGAATCCCAATTGTGGGGGATGATATAAAATCCCAGATAGGTTCCACAATTGTTCACAGGGTTCTTACCAAATTGTTTGCTGACAGGGGAATGAAGATTGATAAAACTTATCAGCTTAATACGGGTGGAAACACGGATTTCCTGAACATGCTTGAGAGAACCAGACTCAAATCAAAAAAGATCTCAAAAACCGAATCTGTCCAGTCCCAAGCAACCAAGAGGTTTAAGGATGAGAACATCCATATAGGTCCGAGTGATTACGTTCCCTGGCAGCATGACAACAAGATAGGATTCATCCGTATAGAAGGGAGACACTTCGGTGATGTTCCCATGGACCTGGAACTCCGACTTTCTGTTGAGGATTCCCCAAATTCAGCAGGCGTTGTGATAGATGCCCTAAGGTGCGCGAAGCTTGCGAAGGATAGGGGTATTGGTGGAGCATTGGTTTCGCCGTCCTCTTACTTCATGAAACATCCCCCCCAACAGTTTCCTGATTCCCTTGCGAAGGAAATGGTGGAGCAATTTATAAGGGGAGAGAGGGAAAGATAAAATATGACTCTTTACAAAAGGAGAGAGATATTCTCCAGTTTCTCTGTTAAGGTAGGGATTGTTTTCTCCAGGATTGGTCTCTCCCCCAACCAGTGGACTTTTTTAACGATAGTGCCCGCAATCATAGCTCTTTACTTCCTCGTTGAGAAGCAATTTCTGGTAGCAGCGATTTTCTTCATAATCTCAGCCTTTATCGATTTGGTGGACGGATCCGTGGCAAGGGTTATGGGTAAGACCTCAAGATTGGGAGCTTACCTGGATACCATAATGGATAGGTATGTGGAGGGGGTAATAGTATTCGCTCTTTTGTTTTCTGGACTACCTGGGTTTTACCTGCCAGCGTACGCTTGGATATTCATTTACATATTCGGAAGTCTGATGACCACATACGCGAAATCCGCTGCAAAGGAAAAGGAATTGGTCTATGAAGAGCTAAAGGGGGGTTTACTGGAGAGAGCAGAAAGAATGGTAATATTGTTTATCGGAATTCTGTTGGCTTCAATACAACCGGTTTACCTTACTTATGTGATCGTTATCCTAGCTGTTCTCAGTAACATTTCTGCGCTGCAGAGGATATGGATTGCAACGAGGGAGTAATATGGCTGAAGAAAAGAAAGGAAAGGAGATTGCCTCAAAACTGAAAGAAATAGATTTCAGAAAGGATATTCTAGGAAGGGTGTGGTTCAGGCTCGATTACTATGACAAGAGGCTCACGAGGCTGGATGAGGATAAACAGAAGGTTTTCCTGGACAGCTACATGGAGAGCGCAAGACAGTTAAACCGATCCTTGGTCTGGATTGTTTTTTTCATGATAATTGCCTATATATTTTATGCACTCTATGTTCTGAACTTTGCAGAAACCCTTGCGGCCTGGATAATCCTGGTCTATCTCTTGTTCTACCTCGCCAGGAGACATAGGAACGAGAATGAAGAACTCCTGAGATATCTTCTGGATTCCGAAGTCACTCCTGATTATGCCAAGTACACCAGAAAAAAGTAGTCTTTCGTTAATAGTCATAACGCAAGACAGTAGGTTTGTCTTTTCTTAGAATTTAGTTTTAAACCGATATCAAGAGTGCAAATTAACGATTTCTAGGGGAACGGAAGACTTATAAAGCTTTCGGTCATTATATAACAGATAACTACATTAAAGTAATAACTATATTTGGGTGATTTAATGGAAGATTACGAGATGGATAAGAAGTATAAGGATGACAAATACATAGAGGATAATATTGACTCAGAAACTGTCTTTCGTACATTCCGTGAAGAAATTCCAAAAGAAGAACTTGTTGAAATAGTAAGGGTTGTTGCCAAACAAGCAATCCCAAGGCTCGATGAGGAACCCATTGAACCCCTGAAGAGGGCAAGTCCGGACATAACAGGAAACCTTTTTGACAGGGTCAGTTTTCTGAGGGAAAGGGTAGACGAAACAAAGAAGGCAATGGAGCTCAGGGAGAGCATACACAATGATATAATAGCGGACATAGATTCTGACATTGAGGAAAAGGGTAGGATAGAGAACCAGCTAACAAACATGGATGAAAAGAGAAATATCAAGATGGATATCTCAATCCTCAGAAGAGAAAAGAGAAGCGAGAACGTGAGGTTCTGGAAGGATATCTTTGAGCTTAGGACAGAGTTGAGGGAACTTCTTGAGAATTACCAGACTGAGACGAAGATAGTGAAGATCTTTGAAGACTTGGGTGGTGAGGAATGATCAGCCATGATGAGAAGTTAATAGAAAGTGAAATAAAGAAGCTTGTCCCTGTTCTGGGGAAGGAGAGAGCCAGGAGGCTTAGCAAGGCCTACCTGCTCGGGGATGAGGAAACAAAGAAAAGAATATTTGAGATGATTGATACTGTAAAGGCAGCGGTTTTCTCAAGAAAGGAATTAAGGGATACAATCCTTATGGAGCCGCCCCCAAGGAACATTGCATCCAGGGGGGATCTGAGACTTGGTGATGTTCTTTACGGAAGGAAAAGTATGTACCCCGTATCCTTGGAAAGGGATTTCCTTTTAACCCACATGGGAATATTCGGTTCCTCGGGTTACGGAAAGACCAACACAGCGTTGTGCATGATAAAGCAGTTGTCTGATAACGGGATTCCTGTTCTGGTTTTTGACTTCTCAAAGAGGAACTACAAGGACCTGCTCTCAACAGAGCTTAGGGACAGGATAGATATATTTACGATAGGGAGGAATGTTTCTCCCTTCAGATTCAATCCCCTGAAACCTCCAGAAGGAATCCAGCTTTCACAGTGGATGAAGGAGTTCTCCAGCATATTCGACCACGCCTACTGGCTGCTTGGTGGTGGTAGGCACATCATTCTGAAGGCTTTGGACAACGTTTACAGTGAAAATGATAAACCGAGATTGAAGGATCTGAAGGGATGGCTGACCGAGTATGCGGCATCAGCCAAGATGCCGAGCAGAGAGAGGAACTGGCTGGCAACAGCAGAGAGGCCATTAGAATCTCTTTGTTTCAAGGAGCTTGGTGAGGTTTTTGATTGCGATGAAGGGGTAAACCCCTCAAGTTTCTTCGAGTCTGGAAAGATTACGATACTGGAACTTGATTCCCTTGACACCAATGACAAAACCTTCTTCATTGAGATAATCCTTCAGTGGATAAGGGACTGGATGGTTATCAAAGGTAAGAGAGAAGAGCTTATCGGTACTGTTATACTTGAGGAAGCCCATCATGTACTGAACAGGGAGAAGTCAAAGAAGATAGGTTCTGAAACAGTTATTGATCTGATTTTCAGGGAAGTCAGGGAACTTGGTCTTGGAATGATATACATTGACCAGCACCCTTCCCTTGTTTCATACCCCGCCCTGGGCAACACCTCGACCCACATATACATGAACCTCGGTCTGGATACCAAGCATAGTTCTGACATCCTTGATGCATCAAACATGCTTGGACTGGATTATGAGGAACAGGGTGGATACATAAGAAAGCTTCCTGTTGGTCATGGATTCATGCTTTGCAGGAATTCCGAATTCCCGAACTCCTTCCTTGTGACATTCGATGAGTTCGATTTCCAGAAGGGTTCAGTCACTGACAGTGATATTGCAGAATTCATGAGAGGGAAAATAGAGATAGAGGAGCCCGTGGAAGGTAGACACAAGATGCTGGAACCGGAGCACATCGAAAAGAAACCCGAATCTAAGAGAACCCCCAGAAAGGTCCCCATGGATAAGATACAGGAGATAAACGAGAATGACTGGAATGTAATAGAGGTTATAGGGAATGCTTCGGGTGCTTTCTCGTCAGAAATATACAAAACCCTGAGAATCTCCGGGAGTGTTTTCAACAGGAGAGTGGAGAAACTGATAGACCTGGATCTGGTTGCAATGAGAAAGGCAAAGATAAAGAAGAACAGGCTGAACTACTACTACCTGACTGAACTGGGCATGGATGTATTTGCAACAAGGTACGGACCTGAGGAAAACGTATTGGATGTTAAGGTTGACAATGTGCTTGAGATGTTCAAGATGGCTGGGTGGACTTTCGAAGCGAAGGGTGACAAGATTGAGTTGAATATTGGGAAGAAAAAGGCAAACATAATTATTTCGAATTCACAAGACAGGGAAAAGATTTTCTCTGATCTTGGCAGGAACAGGTATTTCCTCTGCGCCTCTGACCAGATAAAGAACATGGTTGTTCAGGAGGCTGCAAAGAGAGCCAAGATAGGTAAGACACTGACATTGTTCATATCCACTATAAAGGATTTCGAAGATAAGGGAGAATTCGAGAAAATTGAATTCGATTAATCCATCATGTATCATGTTAACAAATTCAAAACTTTGCGCCTTCGGGCACTGAATTGGTCTGTAAAACCAACTCAGAAATCCTAAAGGATTGCAAAGGCAGGGGCCTTAGGGTTTCCTAAGAAACCCAAAACCCGATAGGGATGCGCTCCCTACAGTGGGTTCAGAGGTCTCAGAAAATCTTAGCGGAAGCTATCTATCGAGCCTGTTTCTATTCGTCCTTCGTCTTATTTGGGTTCGACTTTTGATGGTCTTTCGCTAAAAATCTAAATTTCGGAGGGTGAAAGGAAAAAACCATGATATTATTCTTTATACTTTTGGTAGTGGGTTTGGGATTAATCCTGCTTCACAATCGCCAAAACATTATCCAGCTGCTGTTATTCTTCATCGACCTCAACCAGCGGCAGTTGCGGCGTATAAGCGGGTTTATCCTAGTATTGGGTGTGGTCTGTATGTTAGGATCCACTGTGTCATACTTTATCAGTTCAAAGTTATCATTAGGGTTGTCTCTGGTTTTTCTTCTGGCCTTTTATATTTCAGGTGCTGGAACAGTATTCAGGATAGTTAGGTGGGCCAGGAGTAACGACGCTTCTGATAGGTCCGAACATACAAGGTCACTTATTGCAGGTTGGTTACCATTTTTTGGAGCAGTGCTTATTTTAATGGCAGTGCTCTGCTGGTGAAAGGGAGGTTCAAAATGGATTTGAACACTTTTTCTCTTTTAATTGGTGTGTTGTGCTTGATGTTTGGTTTTAACTTCGCACTCTCTGCAAAGGATAGAATTTACCGAACAAAGACTGGGACTTACTTTGAACTGCCTTATGTTCTATATGTTGTTCTTACCTTGATTTTTCTTGCAGTTGGTTTTTCCGGAACCATGTACTGGTTCTTATCAGATGAGGTCAAACACGCTTACATCTGGGAAACAATGCTGGCCAGTTTCATTCTATCGGTTATCTCTACGGTTGTGGTTTGTTATGTTATTCCAACGAGGAGAATCCAAGAAGACGAAGATGAGGAAGAGGAAAGCGATGGCTGAAATGAAAAAATTTACAGTTTTGGTTTTGTTGGTTGTGTTGATGTTCCTGGGGTCTTTCTTTGCAAAAGCAGATGAAAGCGAAAATCAGGTAAGGATTTTCTCCTTTGCAGACAAGCACATAAGCGGAAAACTCTACCTCAGGTTGCAGTTCGTTTTAGGTGACATTTTGCGAAGCACAGAACCGCTGGTGTATTTCGGATCGAAAATCAAGTTCAGTGAACAGTTCAGTCTCGCCATAATGGGAGGAAAGAAGTACGTGAAAGAGGGTAGTGATTACAAGTTCGTTCTTTCACCAACCTTCGATTCCAAGAAGTGGTTCATCTGTACACAAATCGATTTCAACATCAGCAATGAAAACATCTGGCAAATACTCCAGCTCAGGCATTACATAGGGAAAAAACAAGATTTCTGGGTGGGTGTAGAAAGCGAGAACATTTATGGAAATAGAGATGACTGGTACCTCAGTGTTGGACCCTGTATAGGAAGCAGGATGGGCAAGCTCGTCTCAATCAACACAACGTTTTTCCGGAAATGGATACATGGGAAGAGTTTCAATGTGATCAGATTCTACCTCATATTGAATCTATCCTAAAAACTAAAGG
>CP070801.1:1037365-1041999 GCA_020343575.1 Candidatus Aenigmatarchaeota archaeon | reverse complement strand
GCCCCACCCTCTGATGCGGCTCCCATTATGCATGGGGTAAAAACCTGTAAGAATCCATCCTTCCTCAGATAATCTTCCATGCCATCGATAAGCTTGGCTTCTATCTTGAATATCGCAAGGTTCTTTGGGTCCCGAAGGTCCAACGATCTCCAGTCAAGTCTCTTGTCAAGACTGGTGTTTATTCTTTCAGATGGCTCTATTGGTAGGGGTTCTGCCTTGCAAAGGATATCAATCGATTCTGGTATGACCTCGATTCCCTTTGAAATCTGCTTGGATCTCTTTACCGTTCCCTGGACAGTGACGCAATCCTCCCTGGCCAGTTTCGAAACAGCATCCAGCACACCTTTCTTTGCCTCTTTCTTCTTAACGGTTACCTGTATATCTCCATAACCATCCCTGAGGAGAAAGAACACCAAACCTCCGAGGTTTCTTACCTGGGAAACCCATCCCTTAACCAACGCCTTCTTCCCTGCCTTCAGCTGGTTTGTGGGGGTTCTCTTAAGTTTCATGATAAAACCTATTACAATTTTTCTCAATCCTTATCTCTTTTTGTAAGTTTTAAATATATAATTTTCAATAGGTTACTATGCCCGATATCCCGGAAAATGACAGAGTGAGGAGGAGGATGCCCTCTTTGGAGAGGAAGGTTTCTGAGCTGCAGCCTGGGGACATGAGGGTAAGTTTGATAGGAACTGTTATTGACAAACAGAAAGCCAGAATAGTTCTGGATGACGGATCCGGTAAGGTCAACGTCAACTTTGAATTCTCTCCCGAAGTCAGTCTAAATCAGTTCGTAAGGATTTTTGGAAGGGTGATTCAGGCAGAAAATGAACTGGAGATAGAGGGGGAGATAGTTCAGGATATGGAAGGGCTCGATAAAGATTTATATAAAAAGGTTAATTCATTAAAGTTAGATAATGATTAAAATTTGAGGTGAGTGTATGTTTAAGGCAGTTTTATCTGATGTGGGTTTGCTCAAGAATACAATACCCATAATATCAGAGATAATTGATGAGGGTGTTTTCAAGGTTGATCAGAACGGTATATCCCTGTTATCACCAGACAGGGCAATGGTTGCTGTTGTTGATCTCAAGATTCTTTCCACAGCGTTTGATGAGTACAACGCTACTAAGGAAGAATACCTGGGCCTAAACCTTGCAAACTTTGCAGCTGTTCTGAAGAGGATAAAGAGTGGTGACAAGCTTATCATGGAAGTTCCTGAAAAGGACAACAGGTTAAGACTTACAATAAAGGGTAATGGGATAAGAACATTTGAAGTTCCCCTGCTGGACATAAAAACAGAGAAGCCACCAATAGACAAGCTGAATTTCACAGGAAGGCTTGAATTGGAATCCAACATAGTTGAGGAGGGAATATCCGACGCAGAGATAATAGGGGACTCCATATTTTTCGAAGCGAATGGAGACATATTCAGGATGTACGCAAGGGGCGACATATCCTCTGCAGAGTTGGAGATAAGCAAAAAAGATAAGGGTGTCCTGGACCTGAAGGCAGAGGGGAGCATAAAGTCACAGTATCCGCTTGAATATCTCAGGAAGATGATAAAGGCAGGAAAGATATCCCAGCAGATGATACTGGAGTTCGGAACGGATTACCCGGTGAGAATGGGATTCAAATCCGTGGACAAGATGGAGCTTTCTTTCGTATTGGCCCCCAGGGTCGAGTCCTAGGCTTCTTGAATGAGTATGGACAAGGTATTGAGGATAATTTCCATTCTGGAGAAGGAGATAGAGATAGACTGGTTTTTGAAGAATCAGGATCCCTTTAAGGTTCTGATAAAAACCCTGCTCTCCCAGAGAACACGGGATGAAAACACAGACAGGGCAAGCAGGAGACTTTTCTCAAAATTCAAGAATGCTAGACAACTAGCCAAAGCAAACCTGAACGATATTGAGAGGCTGATTAAACCGAGCGGTTTCTATAGGGTAAAAGCAAGAAGGATAAAGGAAATTAGCAGAGCTTTGGTTAAGAATAATGGTAAGGTCCCCAAGGATATAGATGGGCTGTTAAATTTGCCGGGGATTGGGAGAAAAACAGCAAACTGTGTTCTGGTTTATGCCTACGGAGAACCAAGTATCCCGATAGATACACATTGCCACAGAATACCAAACAGGATAGGACTAGTGAAAACAAAAAATCCTGAGCAGACAGAAAGTGAGCTTATGAGAATTGTCCCTAAGGATAAGTGGATAGAGTTCAACGAGCTTTTTGTCAAGTTCGGTCAAAGAATCTGCAAACCAGTCAAACCCCTTTGCTATGAATGTCCTATTGAAAGACTTTGTGAGTATGAGAACAAAAGCTTAAAATAAAAGTCTTGTATTCAAATTTTTTATATGAAAGGGATATACTGCCTGATAATCTACCTCAACAAAAACAAAAAAATAAGCATTGCTAGGCTTGGTCGTATACATTTCAAGAGGGGTTACTACTGCTACATTGGTTCTGCAATGACAAACCTAGAAAAGAGAATAGAGAGACACCATGCAAAAAAGAAAAAGAAATACTGGCACATAGACTACTTCCTTGGCCATACAAAGTTAATCGGTTTCAAGGCCTTGGAAATGACCAGTAAGGAGGAATGCTGGCTGTCTGACCAGATAAGAAAGATAAGTGATGGGGAGGTTAAGAGATTCGGTTCCACTGATTGCGGCTGTCCAAGCCATTTGCAGTACTTCAAAAAGAATCCCCTTAAGCTGAGAAGGTTTTCAAGAATATTCAAACCCAGACTGGAAGATTTGTTGAAATCCTATGCCAGCAAAAAGGTTGCCATAAAGAAGAGGTTGCTAGAATTCAGGGAAATGTGGAAGGAACCTAATGAGAAGATATTTGCAGAACTGTGCTTTTGCATCTGCACACCGCAATCCAAAGCAAGGGCATGCAGCAGTGCAATAGAAAGGATGGAAAGGATAGGTATATAATTCAGGGTTGATGAAGAAGATATTAGAAGATATCTTGTCGGTGTGAGATTTCCCAGGAACAAGTCAAGGTATATAGTAAATGCCAGGAATTTCCTTACAAGAAGGGGTGATGTTGTCTTAAAGAGGAAGATAAGGTTTGCTGACCCGATAAGGGTGAGGGATTGGTTGGTCAAGAATATTAAGGGAGTGGGATATAAAGAAGCGTCACATTTCCTGAGAAACATAGGGCTTGGTGAGAAACTCGCGATACTTGATAGGCACATACTCAATAATCTTTTGAAGTATGGAATCATAAAAAGCATACCAAAAACCCTCACACCCAAAAAATACCTTGAGATTGAGAAGAAGATGAAGAAGTTCTCAAAGAGAATGGATATCCCCCTGGCAGAGCTCGACCTGCTTCTCTGGTCAGAGGAGACCGGAGAGATTTTTAAATAACTTCTTATAATCAATAGATATGATTCCTGCAGAGATAAGAAAAGCGATGGTTCGCCAACATTACAAGATTGTTGGGAACCATTCAACTGTGAAACTCTGTAGATGGTTGAAGAAGTCCATGAGGGATGAGGGATTCTGTTATAAGCAGAAGTTTTACGGAATTCGGTCCCATCGGTGCTTACAGATGGCTCCATGGATACTGTGTCCCAACCGCTGTCTCTACTGCTGGAGGATAATAGAAAAGACTCCGATAAAAATTGAGTAGATTGAAGAGCCAAAAGAAATAATCCAAGGCTGTATAGATGCGCAACGGTTGCTTCTGACGGGTTTCAAGGGCCTTGATAAAGCAAACAAGAAGAAATGGAAAGAAGCACAGAACCCGAACCAGGTAGCGATATCGCTTATAGGGGAACCCACACTGTACCCGAAAATATCAGAACTTATCAAAGAATTTCACAGGATGAAATTCACAACCTTCCTGGTTACCAATGGCCAGTTTCCGGAAAGGCTGAAAGGAATGGAGGAACCAACGAATCTCTACATATCCCTAGACGCTCCTGACAAAGTTACATATAAGAAACTGGACAGACCCTTGCTCTCTGGTTACTGGAAGAGACTAGTGGAGAGCTTGGAGCTCATAAACTCCTTCTCTTCAAAAAGGGTGATAAGGCTAACCATGGTCAAGAACTGGAATATGAAATCTCCTGAAAAATATGCAGAGCTCATAAAAAAAGCGAATCCAGATTTCATAGAGGTCAAGGGATACATGCACGTGGGGGAATCCCAGCAAAGACTGTCCAGGGATTGCATGCCGCTCCATGAAGAAATCAGGGAATTCGCAAAGAAATTATCGAAAGATAGTGACTATGTCTACAAGGATGAAGAGAAAGCGAGTAGGGTTGTTCTGCTTTCAAGATAGATTATTTTTACTCGAGTCTTCTCCTGAGAATCTGGAAAAGGCCAGCACATATTATCGTAACTACACCTGATATAATCAAGGGTAGAGAGTACCCGTATGTAAATCCTATGGGACCATAGATTATGGAGCCAGTAAACTGTCCCATTGTCATTATAACGAAAAATATTCCTGAGTCTCCTCCAAGCCTGGATTCCTTGAATTTTCTGCCTATCCAGAAAAGCAGGGATACACCCGCAATCCCATCACCAACCTCATGAATTGCCCTGAAAACAAAGGAGATGTAAACCTGTGGTATGGTCATGAGTATGTGGGCAAAGCCAGAGATTATCAAACCTATT
>CP070801.1:1033535-1037265 GCA_020343575.1 Candidatus Aenigmatarchaeota archaeon | reverse complement strand
GGACGTGTGCCTCTGACAGACATTAATGTACAGGTACCTTATGCTTCTAATATCAGACAAGCAGAGACTATCTGGCGTTATAACACTATCAGGGACATTGCAATACCTGGAGTCCCCTTCTTAAGAGGGTTTTACGATGACTATATTGTAGATGCAGCAGCGCTTGCAACCAACAAGATGTGGTATAACACAGGAAGGTTTATTGATAAGTATGCCATTGTGCGCTTTGAATATACAAACCTCTTTGATAGACAGTTTCTTTTCCTGGACCACACACTTTATCATAGACAAAGTATCAGATAATTCATAACTTAGCAGAACTATGAATAAAAATAGTAAGTTTATTCAATCTTATAATAAGCTACGGCAAAAACGAGTAGCTTATCAAGGTGGAGGAGGCTTTTCCTGGGGGCAAAACTCTCCTATGGGAGACATGGGAGGAATCATAGGAATGGGTGGAGGTCTTGTAGACACCCTTAACCCAGGTGATGAATGGGGACATAGGTCTGCAGGCGGCGCTGCCGCTTCAGGAGCGTTAAAAGGAGCAGCTATGGGAGCACCTTTAGGGCCCATAGGAATGGGAGTTGGGGCTTTAATAGGAGGAGTAAGTTCTTTTTTCGGTCAAAAGAAACAAAACAAGAAAGCCGACATGGCTAAGTGGAGACATCAGTCTTCAGCAAGAATGGAGGCTAGAAACTATGGACAACAAGATATGGCAAACTTTGCAGAAGAGGGAGGAAAGCTAACTCAGCTGTATCCCAGGTTTATGCAGCCAACTAAGAATGGCATGCAGACCATTAAATACTATCTGGATGGAGGAAACCTTATGGAAGAGTTTGGTCCTCAAAGCATACAACCAGGATGGACACACGAATATTTTGAACGCCCCTCAGAGTTTAACATGAGGCCAGGCTATCAGCAATTCAAGTCAGGAGGCTTTGGTGCTGTATTCAGGGGAGGATCTTCTCCAGGCTATATGGCTTCACAGGGAGGGAATCATAACCAGGGACACTTTGGAGACACAGCAGGAGGCGGAAGAGCTAACATGCTATTCCTGACCCGGGATCCTAAAACTAATATCTGGGCCAAGCAAGCAGCCCCGGGAGATTTCCAAAGAAAGTGGGGCTACCAGGGATTCAAGCAAGGCGGGAAGAAAGTTCCCGGCGGGGAAGTTAACCAGCTATCTGATAGAGCTGTAGAGTTTGAAGGAAACAATCCCCAGGCTACAGATGCTATCAACATAGGTGACAATACTTTTGTTGATCACAATGAAGCTATGGTCCAGACTCCTGAAGGAGAGATAGTTGCATCAGACAGCGTCTTCCTGGGAGGAGGTAAGAGATCCGTAGCCTCTCATGTCAAGTCATTGCAATCCAGAAAGTCTAAGAGCAGGTCTCCTGAAAAGCGGGGCTTTTATGATTATAGAACAGACGTAGCACTAGCTCAGCAAGAGCTGGAAGCTGGACGTGTAGATCCTAAACAAGTTCTAGCTATAGCAGAACCGGGCGGTGAGCAGATGCGCCATGGCGGCATAGGGGACAAAGACCCTAATTTCCACCCTCCTACAGCTGACTCTATAAACTTTGCTGGTGGAGGATCAGTTTTTGGAGACGGTAGAGATGAGAATTTCTTAAATGCTGACTTCTCTAAAAGACCTGGCAGCCAGATGTACTATGAGTACGGTGGACTCTATGCCGGCAACAATCCTGTAGATGAGACAGAATTCTTTAACCTGCAGAACCTTCCTGACCAGCGTAAGAAGAAGCGCAAGCTAAACCTAAAAGACGGAGGTCTGGTCATGAATGATGACATCATGGGCCGAGTAGCTCAGTACTGCAAAGGAGGACGCTATGCCAGGAAGATGAATGAAGGGGGCAAGATGGAAGATGATGATGATTATCTCGATAAGCTTGCAGAGAATAAGAGTGAAGCAATGGAAGAACAGTTGGAGATGGGAATACCAACTGAAGCCAAAGAGCATAAAACCAGCATGAAGAAAGGCAGGAGACTAGCTAAAGATCATCTGGAAGAAGACTAGAAATATTATACTAAACTTAAGAAGGCAGGACTTCAAGAGGGAGGAATTGTTCCTCAAGATGCCACTACTGTAGCCAGATCTAAGAAACAAAAGCTTGCTGAAGATGTGGGCATGGATCAACTTACCCTGGATCAGGATCTATCCCAGATGCCTGAGTTTAAAAGAGCCCAGCAAAGAGATGAGCTTGAAGGTACAAGGCTCCTTCCTATTGGAGGTGTTCAAGAAAGTGCCTTCATTAGAAAAGAAGCGCTGGATGAATTCAATAGACCAGCTCACCAAGAAGATGCGGCTCACAGACTATTAGGTACTCATTGGTCTCAACAACACGCAGCAGAGCGGGCAGAAATGCAGAGAGAGAATGAGCGAATGGCTGCACAGAGGAGATACAGAGATAGAAGAAATCAGGAAGTAGCTGGAGGATATCAGCCTCCAAGCATGTCTGAAGAAGAGTTTATACAGGCGGGCTATGATAAAGGCGGAAGTCTTTCAGAACCTATCTTTGAACATGGAGAGTACAGCAAAGAACTAAAGACTGAACCAGGACATGGACCTCACGATGCGACGTTTATGTCTGGAGGCCTGGGCTACTTTGATGATAGAGCTAAAAGATTTAAGAAAGGTGGAAAGTCTGGGATCTATATCAAGCCTTCTAAGCGCGGTACATTCACAGCTGCAGCTAAGAAGCATGGCCATGGCGTACAAGAGCATGCCTCACACGTACTAGCCAACAAAGAAGACTTCTCACCAGCCATGGTGAAGAAAGCAAACTTTGCCAAAAATGCTTCTAAATGGGGACATGCCTCAGGAGGAAAGAAAAAATACCAGGACGGTGGTGGCAAGGGCTACTCTGCAGGTAATTATTTGGACAGTCTGTCTAATGCTAATGCTGTACAAGGCACAGAACTTCCTTTTGATTGGACTCCCCCGGGACTTGATAGTCTTAGTGCCATGTATCCAGTACAAGGAGTGGGACAAAGTCTAGAAAGACAAGGAGCATTTATGCCTCAGCCACAGGGCTTAGGATATAGACCTCAAGGAACAGTGCCTGCAGATAGTTTATTCACTTCTCCAATTCCTTTTGGAGCTCCTAATGCTCCAATGATGAACACACTGGGAGATATTAACCAGGAGATGCCAGCCTTAAGATTTGGAAGAGGAACTCTAGGACCTCAGTATGGCAATGTACCTCAAGGAGGTCAGGTATTAAGTGATCTGGAATGGCAAGCTAGGCAAAGACAAGGAGCCACTACTGGTGGTGGAGCAGGTGGAGTAGGTGCAGCAACTGCTGGAGCTACTATAGGAGGAGCAGCAGGAGCATCAGGCGGTGCAGGAACTGAAGCACCAGCTACTGAAACAATACCTCAATGGCAAGTACCTCCTGAGTTACAAGCAATTGCAGGGCATCCTGGTGGACCTGGTTTCAATCCAGTAGAAGCTTTTAGGGATCAGTTTGGTGTAACAGGAATGGGAGGTGTACCTGGTACAGGTGAAGTCCTGGCGGGAGCCGGAGCTGCAGCACAAGCCAGGATGGATGCTGCAATGGCAAACTTACCTCAAGCACAACGCGGTAGAGGACTTGATAGATTCCTGAAAGGAGCGGCTACATTTGGACCAGATGTATTAAACACACTAAACTATCTGACTACTCCAACACCACGAAGTCCTGTACTGCAAAGACCTGTCAATCTAAGG
>CP070801.1:1030387-1033435 GCA_020343575.1 Candidatus Aenigmatarchaeota archaeon | reverse complement strand
GCTATTGCCTCATTTCCAAGTAAAACTACCCTTTTATTTTCTTTCTCAAGAACATCGGGATTAGACATATTAAAGTTATAAGTTTTATGGTTTAAATTTAAGCATGGGTTTTTTAGGTTTTTTAAGGAAAGAAAAGAAGCCAGAGGTAGTGGAAACTCCATCAGAAGAGGCATCTAAGGTTGGAATAAGTGAGATACAGGAATGGTTTGAAAAGAGCTTCAAGGATGATATAGACAAATCAAAATCACAGGGAAGGGACCTGTATCAGGATGTGATGAATTCTTTCTTAGATGTAAGGGATGCCTTCCGTGTTCTCGAGTCTGCAAGGTTCAATGGCAGGGAGAGGATTCATGCAGCTGCGAACATGATAAAGAACTCATTTGTCAAGAAGACATATCCCATGATTGCTAACATAGAAAGGATTTCAAAGGAGGTTAACATAAGCTACTCTGGTCTGGATAGCTTCCGGACAGATGCATCAAAAACCCTGAAGGATTTGAAGAGCACAACACCCAAGCAGGCGGTTTTGATATCCAGGTATTTCAAAAAACAATCCGAACCCATCGTGGTCAAGATGAAGGAGACAGGAGAGAAGATAGACGCGTTGAAGAAATGGCTTGATGAAGACGTTATTCTGAGGCTGGCAGATGATGTAAAAAACAAAATGAAGGAACAGCTCTCTGATGTTGAACAGTTGAAATCCCTTGAGAAGAGGAAGGAGGAAATAAAAAAGGAGATAAAGAGTCTAAAGGATAAAAAGCAAGAGAGGGAGTCCGGATTTCTGGAGATTCTGAAGGGTAAGGAATGGGAAGAATTCAACACAATGGGAAAGGAGTTAAAGAACGTAAAGAACGAAATTCTCAAAATAGAGTATGAGCTCACCAATGAGCTTTCTCCTATGAAGAGGCCGCTGAAAAAGCTTGAACACCTGCTTAAGAAACAGGACATTCTTTTCAACCACAAGGGTTTCCTCAGGGGGTTTCTCCAGGACCCCTTTGAGTCAGTGAAAACAAAAAATGGTGAGGATTCTTTGAGGAGATTTCTTTTCACCATGAACAAAATGGTTCATGACAGGAAGATCGATCTTAAGGAGAAAGAGAGGGAGAAACTGGATAGCCTTTTGGAAAAAATGGCGAGGGATATACCGGAAATGAAGAGGAAATACAAGGAGCTCATGGACACGAAGGAGCACATGGAAAAGACCCTGGAGGAACTATCGAACATCGTTAAGGATAAGAAAGAACTTGAGAATGAGATAGAAGGTTATTCAAAGGATATATCTGAAATGGAGAATGAAGCAAAAAGTATTGTAAGGGAACAGGAGAAACTGAAAGAGAGGGTTGAGAAGGAGAGAAAAGACCTGGAAAAGCTCATACTCAAGGATACTGGAAGAGAAGTGGAGATTGTAGGCTAAGGTTTTAAACACCTGCCCTAATTCTTTTAAATGAAAAAACTTGTCAGCAGGGAAACCCTTGGGATAGCGAAAAGAATCCTTAGGAATGGGAACGTGTGTGATAACTGTCTTGGAAGACAGTTCGCTCAGATGTACACTGGTATGACTAACAATGAGAGAGGGAGGATTGTTAGGAAAGCGTTAGGAAAAGCGGAGACCAAGAAGAAGTGCGTTGTCTGCAAGGGATTCTTCCAGAACATAGATAAGTATGCAGACGAGGCGATGAAGGCTCTGAAAGGGATAGAATTCGAAAGTTTTGTTGTGGGAACTGTAATGGATTCTGATCTTATAGATAGGGAGGAGTCTCTCTGGGAGGATATAGGGATTGAATACTGTGAGACCCTCAAGGCAGAATCAAACAGGGAGCTGGGAAAGATTCTGGAGAGGAGAATGAAAAAGAAAGTTGATGAGAAAGCACCCGAAGTGAATGTTATACTGAATCTTGAGAAGAACAAGATTGAGCTACAAATAAATCCACTTTTCGTTTTCGGAAAATATAAAAAACTCATCAGGGGAATTCCCCAAACCAAATGGGAGAAGTATAAAGAGACAGTGGAAGACATTATTGCAAAACCCTTTATGAGGGATAGTAAGGGGTCGGGCCATGCAATGCATGCAGCTGGAAGGGAGGACATAGATGCCAGATGTCTTGACTGGAGACCATTCATTTTCGAGGTTTTGAGTTCAAAGAAAAGGAAACTGAACCTGGAAAGGATAAAGATGGAGATAAATAAGGGACGGAAGGTTGGGGTGGAGGACCTGATGTTTTCAAGCAAGAAGGAGGTTATATGGGTGAAGTCACTGCAACCAGATAAAACCTATAGGGTCATTGTCAGTTTCGAGAAACCCATAAATGAGAAGGGTATGGAGAAAGTGAAGAAGATTCTGGGAGAGGTAAAACAAAAAACACCCAAAAGGGTTATGCACAGGAGGGCAGATAAAATCAGGGTAAAGAAGGTAAAGGGGATATCATGGAAAAGAATAAACAATAAAAAGCTTGAGATAGAAATAAAAGGAGAAGCAGGATTATATATTAAGGAACTGATAACAGGCGATGATGGAAGGACTAGACCTTCATTGACAGGCATACTCAAAAATCCTGCCAAGGTCGAAACGCTCGATGTTGTCAAAATTCACCTGTAAGAGGTTGATAATGAAAGCGAGCAAAGGGTTCAGAAGAGGAACAAGGAGAAGACTGAAAAGGAAAACCAGGGAGAAGTTTAAGGTAGGGGATTTTCTAAGGAAGTTCAAGACAGATGAGAGAGTAGCTGTTAACATCAACCCATCCTCTCATAGGGGAATGCCTCACCCGAGGTTTGAGGGGAAGGTAGGAAGAATAAAGGAGAAGAGGGGAGACTCATACGTGGTCAAGATATCAGTGGGAAAATCAAGTAAAAACATAATTGCAAGGCCAGAGCATTTAAAGCATGTGAAGTAAGAATATGGTATGAGGTGAACATATGGAGATAAAGGGTGAAAAATTCGTTTCCTGGACAGAGGCCAAGAAAACATTAGAAAAAAAGGCAAAGGAAAAGGAGCTGGGATACGAACAGAAAAATGCACTTGAGCACCTGAGGAAATTTTCTAAGCTAAAT
>CP070801.1:998272-1030287 GCA_020343575.1 Candidatus Aenigmatarchaeota archaeon | reverse complement strand
GGGGACATTACCTTGTCTATTGAAACATCTGCAGGAACAACCTTAAACCCATCTTGATGGTGATATACTGCATCCCTTATGTTCGCCCTCCCCCTCAAAACATCTTGCAGGGTTATTGGATACATGGATATGCCCAGATGCAGACCAAGATTCGAAGTCGTAAGGTTCCCGTCTATCGCAATGACAGATTTCCCTAGGGCAGCGAGGGCAGCTGAGAGGTTTGAAACGACGGTCGTTTTCCCAACACCGCCTTTACCAGAAGCCACACAGATAACGCGAGTCATAGTTTATTATTTGCAGCAAAAGGTTAAAAAGGTTGAAGCGGACCCGGTGGGAATTTCGATGGTTGCTGGAGACTTTCGAACCCACGACACCCAGCTTAGGAGGTTCACCGAATCTGTTCTCTGGTGCTCTATCCAACTGAGCTACGGGTCCACTATTATTTATTAGGGTTTAAATCAAAAATCTTTTATGAAACTTGCTTTATTAATGCTTGTCGTATTCTTAATTACTTTTTCCGGCTGCACACAAACCGGGGAGGTAATAGTTGATATATACTCCTATTAGTTACCTACATTCTTCGCAAAGCCACCTACCACCAATGTTTTTAAGATCATCCGAGTAGGCTTCACATCTCTCACAAATACCAGATATAACCTGATCGAAACTGGCAACAGAACTAACCCTCATTTTCAGTTTCTCTGAGAGAACATTTATCAACTCAGGAGATATAAGCAACAGCTCTTTGTCAGAGACTATGCCAAGAAGTTTTCCATCCTTTATAACAGGAACCCTCTTGATACCGTTTTTTACCATCCTCTTAGTTACCTTCAGCACATCCTCATCAGGAGATGCGGTTACGAACTTGGTTTTCTTTTTCAGATCTCTTACCTTTACTTTCTTGGGGTCTTTGCCCACTGCAATGGTCCCAACTATGTCGTCATCAGTAATGATTCCAATAGGCTTTGTTTTATTCATAATGATTACAGAGCCAACCCTGTTGTTGGTCATTATCTTTGCAACATCCGCCAGAGTAAGTTCTGGATCAATGGTCACAACGGATTTTTTCATTATCTCTCGTATCTTAACCATAACAATCTCCTGGTTATATAATTAATGATTCTGAAACTTATAAAATTAATTCAATCTTAAAATTATAAAAAGCCTATTCCACGGGCTTGACAACAATTCCCTTGCTGGTTATATCTATTGGGTATATATCCTTCCCATGGTCTGTTCTTCTCAGCTTCCTTATAATCAGCGATCTGTCCAAACCACCCGCTGCATACTCAAGGTAGTTGAGAACAAGGACACCGTCAACTATGAATTCCTCAACACCGAATTTAGAAAGGCCCTTTGCCCCCTCAGGGATCTCTGCGGTTATCAGTGCAGTGCATTTGTTTTTCTTTATGACGTTTATCGTGTTGAAAAGAAGTTTTCTTATCTGCGAGATATCCTGTATACTTAAACCGATAAGCGAAGTTGAGTCGATGACAAGTCTCTTTGCCTTTAGATTTTTAATCTCGTCTATGATTAGGGAGCCAAGGTTATTGACCTGTGCAGGATCGTGGTATATTATTCTGAACAGACCCTTTTTCTCATATTTATCAAAATTCCAGTTAAATACCTTTATATCCTCTTTTATCTCCTCTGGATCTTCTTCCAGTGTTATGAATATGCAAGTCTCACCCTTCTTCAAACCGTGCCACAGAAACTGGGAACAAAATATTGTCTTTCCTGTTCCTGTTTCACCGGTTACAAGAATCACAGAATCCTCTATGAAACCACCACCCAATAGCTTATCCAACCCAGGTATCCCAGACTCTATCCTACTGAAGGTCATGGATTCTATTTATTTTTTGGCTTAATAAGCTTTCGTTATATATTTAAAAACCTGATTTTCAAAGAGAATAAAATGGACGATATAATCAGATTTCTTGAGGAGAAAAAACCATTCATAGACTCCAAGATAAGGGAGCATTTTCCAGAGAAAATGGATAGTGGCTACCTTGAGGAAATCCTAGGAAAAACAAGGCACGAATACGACCTGGACTCAATAAACAAATCAATAACAGAACCTGTCTGGGATATTCTTAAAAGGGGAGGAAAGAGATGGAGACCCACCCTGTTCCTTTTGATAGCCAAGGCAATGGGCGCGGATCTTGAAAAGATTCAGGATTTCGCTATAATACCCGAGATCATTCACAATGGGACCTTGATGGCTGATGATGTGGAGGATGGTTCAGATCTTAGGAGAGGGAAACCATGCATACACAAGATATATGGTGTGGATGTTGCAGTAAATACAAGCAGTTTTATGTTCTACATGCCTCTTGCAATACTGATCAAAAACAGGGACACCATTGACCCCAAGACACTGCTATGGGTTTATGAGATATATGTAAAGGAGATGATCAATCTCAGTATAGGACAGGGACTGGATATCTGGTGGCACAAGGGAAAAGCGGATGGCATCACTGAAAAGCAATACCTGCAGATGTGTTCCTGCAAGACAGGAACCCTTGCCAGAATGGCAGCAAAGCTCGCAGTCGCCCTCTCTGGAGGGACAGAAGAACAGGAGGAAAAGATTGGAAGGTTTGCCGAATCCATCGGGATCGCTTTCCAGATACAAGATGACATACTGAGTGCAAGTGGGGGAAAGTTTCAAGAGAAAAAGGGCTACGGAGATGATATAACCGAAGGAAAGAGAACCCTTATGGTTATATACAGCCTCAAAAAAGCGAGCGAGGGAGACAAGAAACGCCTCCTTCAGATTCTAGATATGCATACCAGGGATAAAGAACTCATAAAAGAAGCGATAGATATCTTACATAAGTACGGTTCCATTGATTACGCAAGTGGGGTTGCAAGGGATATCGTATCCGATGCATGGAAGGATATAGACCCAATCCTACCAGAGTCTGATGCAAAGAAGAAGCTGAAGACCTTTGCAGATTTTCTAATAGAAAGGGATATTTAAAAGCAGGCATGATAAACATTAAAAAGCATATACTTATATATTATCCTTAACGAACAGGAATTGCTATGAACATAAAGGAGAACATCAGGAAGTATAGAAGGGTTTTACAAATATCAAGGAAGCCCGGGAAGGAAGAATTCCTTAGTTCTACCAAGATATGTGCTCTGGGCATAGCTTTGATAGGTTTTATAGGATTTGTGATATTCCTGCTTTTCACTTTTTTGCTACCAGGTGCGTGAGAAAATGATTTATGCGATCAGGACAACATCAGGAAGAGAGGATATAGTTATAGACATCATGACGAGCAACGTTAGGGCTCAATCCCTTCCATTAAAGGCAATATTCCACCCAGCAGAGATAAAGGGATACGTCTTTGCAGAGGGGAGCTCTGGAGCGATACACAAGGCTGTGCAGGGACTGATGCATGTCCGGGGAATCATAGAGAAACCCATTGAGCTGGAAGAGATAAAACACTTCCTTGAACTGAAGAAAGACAGAATAAAGGTAGACGAAGGGAACATTGTAGAGATCATAGGTGGACCCTTCAGGGGCGAAAAGGGAAAGATCACAAGGGTTGATGCTGTCAAAGACGAGGTAACAATCGAGCTGCTTGAGGCCTCCATACCCATACCAGTAACAATCGCGACGGAGTTCATAAAGATTATAAAGAGGGAAGTGAAGGAAGAGGAGGAAAAACCAAAGGAAGAAAAGAAGGAAGAAGAGAAACTATAGAGGGATTCTATGACAAAACAAACAATCGAAGCGATGGTTGAAGGCGGGAAGGCGTCTGCAGGCCCGCCCCTGGGACCAGCACTGGGACCACTCAAGGTTAACATCCCAGATGTGGTGGCAGAGATAAATGAGAAGACTAAGGATCTGGCAGGAATGAAAATCCCTGTGAAGGTAACGGTTGATACTGAAACACATAAATTTAAGGTTGAGGTTGGTTCGCCACCGGTTGCTGCTCTTGTGAAGAAAGAACTCAGTCTCGATAAGGGATCTGAGGAAGCAGGGAAGAAGAGGGTGGGAGACCTGAAAGAGGAGCAGGTAAAGAAGATTGCAAGACAGAAATTCGGTTCTGATTCTGATGCTTTTTTGAACCAGGTAAAGGGAACGTGCAGGAGCATGGGTGTGACAATAGGCGAGGGTGCTGTCACAGAAGAGGAGATCCAGAGATACGAAGAAGAAAAGAGAGCAGAAGAGGAAGCAAAAGCAGCGGCAGAAGCAGCAAGGATAGCAGAAGCTCCAGCAGAAGAAGCCAAACCAGAGGAAGTAAAGGAAGAGGAGAAGCCAGAGGAAGTAAAGGAAGAGAAACCAGAAGAGAAAAAGGAAGAAGCAAAAGAGGAAAAACCAAAGGAAGAAAAAAAAGAAGAAAAGACTTAATTTTCTATTTTTCAATCCATATTTCCTAACCAAAAGCTTTAAAAGTTTTCACTATAAGATAACTACATGAATGGAGAAAGCGGACTCACATACACATTCGGTATGCACAGGAATAAGGTGTTCTGGTTAGTGTTCATAATACTTGGAGCCGTGTTGATATCAGGAATAGTAACAAGCATCTTTTATATAGACATGCTAATGGGTCTATTTTTGGTTATAATTGGACTTTACAAAATCGGAGAGGAATTCATAACAGACAACATAAAGAGGGAACAGGAAAGGGTTTCAGAGGACGTGGACAACGTGATGGAGTGGCTGAGCCACAGTTACGAGTTCACGAAACGATTGAAAGACACCCATGAGAACAGGCTCCACCACCTGGACAGCAAGAGAGCAGACATGGACAAGAAGATAGAAAAGAACTACAGGGATATTGTCAGAAAGATAATAGAGGTGGAAAACAGACTGAACAAAACCTCAAAGGAACTGATGAGGGAAAAGAATCTTATAGACAGAATTGACAAACTCGCAAACCTTCTCGTCAGGGAGAGAAGAATGGTGGAGAGCAAGGTCTTCGATGTTTCTGACAGACAGATTAAAGCCCTGAAAGTGGTCAGGAAGAGCGGAAGAATTACAACAGGAGATTATGTGAAGAGATTCAGGATTAGAGACAAAACTGCCCTGAGAGAGATAAACGACCTTGTGAAGAAGGGATTCCTCAAGAGAAGGGGGAGAGGAAGAGCAATCCATTATGTTCCTGGTTTTTAGACAAAACATTTAAATACTTTTAAAAAACAATATAATCTAATCCGCTTTACTGCTTAGGCAGGAGGATAAGATGAAAAACATTCTCGAGAAGGTAAAGGAAGCGAAGGAAAATTCAAAACCCAGGAAATTCGTTCAAACCTGGGATTTTTCTATCAATCTAAAGGGGTTGGATCTGAAGAAGCCAGAGAACAGATTTAACTTTGAACTCATGCTACCAGAGGGCAGAGGGAAGGACCAGAAGGTTGCCTTCGTTGTGGATACCTTGGAAACAGAAGCAAAGAAGCACGCAGACCTTGTTATCAAGAAATCAGAGATAGAAAACCTGGCAAAGAACAAGAAAAAACTCAAAAAGATAGCGAATGAATACGACTGGTTTTTTGGAGAAGCATCACTTATGCCGCTCATAGGAAAGAGCTTTGGAGTGATATTTGGACCTAGGGGAAAGGTCCCAAAGCCTATCCCCCCGAAGGTAAACGTAGAGCCATTCGTTCAGAGGGCAAAGAGATCCATCAGGATATTTGTTAAGGAGAGCCCTGTTGTTCATGTTCCTGTGGGAACAGATAAGATGGATGATGAGAAGATTTCAAAAAACATTGAGGCTGTTTACAATGCAGTCAGGGAAAAACTTCCTAAAGGAAAGACCAACATAAGATCCATGTTCATCAAGCTGACCATGGGAAAGCCAGTAAGGGTCGAAGTAGGAGGATAACCAGAGGGATAGTATGGTTTCGGAAAAAAAGAAGCAAAAACTGAAGGAAGTTAAAGAAGACCTCAGGAAGTATCCAGTCATAGGAATAATCGATATGTTCAAGCTACCTGGAAGGCAGCTGCATGAGATCAGAAACAAGCTTAGGAACGAGGCTGTAATAAAGATGGTCAAGAAGAGAATAATAAAACTTGCCCTAAAGGATTGTGGCCTGAAGGGCATTGAAGAAATGGATAAATACATTCAGGGCGAGCCCGCCCTATTGCTCAGCAAAACAGACCCATTCAGGCTGGCAAAAACCATAAACCAGTCCAAATCCAAGGCCTTTGCAAAGGCCGGTGATGTTGCTCCTATAGATATAATCGTCAGGGCAGGACCAACACCTCTTCCACCAGGACCGGTTATAGGGGAGCTCCAGAGGGCAAAGATCCCCGCAACAGTCGAGGGGGAGAAAATAACAGTAAGGGAAGACACGGTGGTTGCAGAGGAAGGAGATACGATAGACAAAACCCTCGCTGACGTTTTGGTGAAGCTCGGTGTTGAACCCATGGAGATCGGGCTCAACCTACTCGCTGCCTGGGAGAATGGACATGTTTACACAAAGGATATTCTTTTCATACCAACCGAGAAATATCTTGAGGATTTGCAACTTGCAAGTTCACAGGCATTCAGCCTTGCCTACAATGTGAACTACTACACAAAGGATAATGTTTCTCTTTTCCTTTCAAGGGCTCACCAAGAGGCCTACACCATTGCTCTGCAGGCGGACATACTCACAAAGGATACGGCTAAATCACTAATCGCGAAGGCGAAAACCCAAGCAGAGACCCTGAAGGACATGATAAAGAAAGAGGTGAAGGAAGAGCCCAAAGAGAAACTAGAAAAGAAAAAGGAAGAAAAGAAAAAGAAAGAAAAACCCAAAGAGAAGAAACCCAAGAAGAAAAAAGAACCGAAACCAAAAGCTAAAAAAGAAGTAAAACCCAAAAAGAAAGAGAAAAAGCATGATAAAAAGAAAAAATAATCATGGAGGTGTTTGAATGGAAACTGTATATGCAGCACTACTCTTGCACTCAGCTGGAAAGAAGATAGATGAGGCAGGAATAAAGAAGGTGCTTGATGCCGCTGGCGCAAAGACCGAAGCCGCGAAAGTGAAAGCCTTGGTATCGAGCCTTGAAGGTGTCAACATAGATGAGGCAATAAAACAGACTGTTTCCGCAGCTACTGCCGCGCCTGCACAAGCTCCAGCAGAGAAGCCAGAAGAGAAAAAAAAAGAGAAGAAGAAAGAGGAAAAACCAGAAAAGAAAGCAGAGGAAGCAGCAGAGGGATTGTCAAGTCTGTTCGGGTAAATTGTAGAAATATAGAACTTGATATCCCTCAAAACCCTTCTTTACATCTATGAGTGTTTACACATCCCCTCTTTACATTTACCACGGGTATTACCCAAGCCACATTTGTCGCCAGGTTTTTTATTCCCACTACAAGAAGCACCGGTATCATAACCATCATCGTTACAACAGTGACATGCAGGCTTTACATTCTTTTCCTTTTCAAGTTGACCACATGTTTTCTTTTTATCACCATTTCCATAATATCCACCATTATCACCATTGTTGCCATTACCCCATCCATTTCCATAACCTTCTTGTTGGGCTTGAGAACATTGGATATTCAAACACGTGAAACCAGACGCAGTCTCGCAACAGTACCACCCAAAACCATGCTTAAGAGTACAATCATAATCTGCATAGCATTCTGAACCACTAAACGGACTAAGGCTAAAGGTATTTAATGCTTGGGAACCTAAACTGAACATTTTACTATAAGTAGAAGAAGAGTTTGTACTCACATCCTTTTTTCCAAACCCACCACCACCAATGTAAAATGCACAATATATTGCTGCTATAGCACCAATTATACCTAACACCAAGGTTGCTGTACCTTGTTCTGCTACATAAAGTTCTTCAGGATTTTGTGCAGCATTTATGGCCATTATCTGGTTTTCAATCTCGTTAATCTTATTGATGATAGATATCAAGAACGGCATTACAGCCGCTACGATACATGAATAGATGCCCCAACAATCTGAACAACTAGGCCATGGACAACATGGAGAACCCTCACATATTGGTATGCATGTACATAGACACCAAAGAGCAAGAATTACAAGAACAGCTATTATAATATCTCTGAGTGTTTTCCAGCTACTTTTATCAGCTTCAAGATTTTCTAACTGCTCCTCCAACGTCTCCAATGCCTTCGAATCCACCTTCTTTATCTGGAAGTTGCCTGTGTCTGTAACTGTTGTGTGAAGCAAACCGGTGGATTCAATCTCTACAGATATTTCAATATCCTTTGTGATCGTACCTTCATATATATCCGTTTCAGATTCTATCGGCGCCATCACAATTGAGCAGTTATATTTATTCCATGGAGAGTTATCAGACCCAGGTATGCAACTCCATAACTCACGTTTTTCTCCACCCATCTCATAAGATGCAGAAACAAAGCTGTAGTTTGCTGTAGGCTCTATATGCAAATCAATATCCATCTGCTCATAAAATACACAAAAATCTCTCGTCGGATTAATCTCACATTCTAAGGGCTGTGGATCAAATTCATCTGTCACAAGATGGATTTCAGCAACTGATATACATCTTCCACGACCACCGTTAGCATTTATATCACAATACTGGCCACTAGTACACGGACAATCACAACAGCATGTTGCAGAGCTTTCACCCAAATCAGTCTCACATGCCAGTGTCCTGTTGTAGGGCATGCAGCGTTCAGTCTCGAATCCCAGGTATCCAGCACCAGTTCCGCACCTCGGCTTAACGTTTATGACAATATTTGAGAAACCATCACTTAGCTCCTTGCTTATCAAACCAGATCCGTTGTTGAAGGTCACAGAGTAGTTCATGGTGTTGGGGCCAATGACTATCTGCTTTGTGCTTGGGTTGTAGAATGGAGATGTTTTGTAGTCTATCACAGGAATAGATAAGTTACATTGAAGTATGTGGGAACTAGGGTCAGTCCCGAAGCGTTCACATACCATGTTACAGTACAGGCTACTACCATCACCGAACATGCATGAAGTTGAACCATTGAGGCTACTTGGTGCATTCTCTACATGCGCCATAAGGACGGTGTAATGGGACATATCAGAATAGTCAAATGTGGTTACTTCCACACCATCCACAACTAACCTAATACCCTCTTCTGATTTACACGAATCCCCTGCAGTTGGCGCAGCACTGTTGGCAGTATCGCAATAATATCCTTCTGGACACCCACAGTCATAACAACAGTTTAATTGGTTTTCATCAGGTGCACACACCCCATCCCCACACCAACTGGAACCAACTGAAATGGTACTGAAAAGCTTGCTAAAGGTTTTGTTCACGTCACCAGACGAACCATTGGTGTAGATTACGGATATATTCATGGTTGGGAACAGAGAATAATCTATTGTTTTGTTGTAATCGCTTATCAAAAAGGTCAGTAGGCAGCTCGCATTGAAGATGTTCGGGTCAGAGGATGATATCTCTGAACATGAAACACCACATGAAACAGAGCAGTTATTCAGGCAATCCATTTCACACGAGCTACTAGTTATCTCCAGACTCAAAGGCGCATCAGTTATCTGCAATACAATATCTACCCTATCACCAGATATGTTGTTGTGTGAGTAGAAATGAGTTGGGTTTGCTGTTATCTGGAGATTATTAACAGTTATGTCTTGTCTGCAGGTTCCTGTGTTTGGTTGTGCACCATTCTCTATATCACAGTAACCATTCGGACACCCACAATCATAACAGCAGTTATTGGAGTTCTCTCCTAGTTCCGATTCACAACCATCTTGACCACATGTAAAGGAACCCACGGTTATGTCAGGGAACTGAAGAACCAGGTCCTTACTTTTCGCGTTGGGACCATCTGTATAGCTTATGGTAAAGTTCAGATAATTTGGACCAATCGCATACTCCCCTTCTTGGCAGCCTGGTATTGGAGGAATGGTTATAGGACAGCGGTAAACATTAGAAAGTATCTCTTCACATTGTGTTGAATATACCGTCTCATTCAGTTTGTATTCACTTCTGGTCAACTCCGTGTCTGAAGGAGCATAACCCACTTCTACTGTTACATTAATCACATGCTGTTCATTACAGTTTGTGATCGTTGTGTTTGGTGGTTCATATAGACTCAGGGATATCAAGCTTTCCAGTTTGCATATGCCTTCAGTTCCACCATCACAATAGTAGCCTTCAGAGCAAGGACAATCATAGCAACAGTTAGCAGAGGTTTCTCCAAGTTCTGTTTCGCACCCATACTGCCCACAGAAAAAACTTGGGTTCAGTCTCAGGGTTGTGGGATTGAATATGTCCTGGCTAGCCTCTGAGAATATAAAGGAATAGTCTCTTGTTATACTATGAACAGTGTCATTGGTGTGGTCCTGTGTATAGAAATTCGGAGATGATTGCTGGAGTCCTGAAGAGGCGATACTGAGCTCATAAAGGGAGTCTGCCCCCTTGAAAATTGCAGCCGAAACCCAGGCAGGATTGAATGGTATTGTCAGATATGTCTGAATGAATTCCTTCACAGGTACCGCAAAACCAGCTTGTGCATATAAGTCTATCTCATCAAGGCTGTACTCAAAGAGATATGGTGAAGCAAAATCATAAGTCCTTCTTTCTATCTTGTTCCAGATGCCAACCCAAACGGTTTTTCCATTATCATTTACTTTGAAAAGGAAGAAAAGGTTCGCAATCTCAAGGCAGGAGCCCGGGTTGGACGAGCATGATATTATAATCTGGGACACATCGCCCCAGAGCATTACTAGATCTAGATCATTATTGACAATACTGTACATATCTGGTGTCTCTGTTTCTACACAATCGCTTGGGGAAAGATCCTTACATTTGTATATATGAACACTCTCCAGATCACCCATGCCCCCGTTGGTGATGTTTATAATGACCTTTACATTAATCCAAGAAGCGCCTATACTCTGAACTGATACAGTTTTGTCAATGAGATTTTCAGGCTCTATGGTAACATCATCCTGTTTGATGTAAGTACCACCACCGACATCATAATAGATGTTGATCTGTGTAGCACCAACAACAGGAAGATCGAATATTAATGTCGCTGCCAATATTGCAAATACACCCATGAATACGTTTTTGTAGTTCATGTTTGCCTCATAAGTTCTATACTAGGACAGGCTTTCACCTTATCTACAACACACTGTTTTTGCCAAGGATCTGGTTGACGTGTAGAGTTACCAAACTTTGGTATGCTTATGTACAAATTTTTAGTGTTTTCAAGTAGATTGAAATCATCCAACTCAAAGTATCCCACATGTTTATTATCTGCAGGGTTCTTGAGTTCTGCAACCACATCGTATGTGCCAGCAGGTATGTTATCCATATCAACTCTGTGCAGGGTACACCCCGAACACTCTACTGGATGAGCCTCAAAATAATTTCGATCCAAACACTCTTCTATTGGAATATTTTCATAGTCAATATTGTGTATAGGATATGATATTCCTGTTTGAGCTGAGGTCAATGTTATCATTACACACCTGTCACTAACAGCACTTGAAGTACAATCAGTTGACTGCCAAGTAAAGGTATCAGGACAATCCAGTGGTTCTGCACACGGATAGCATGATAAATAAGTATTATACTCATCGTAGCCCCAATACAATATCTCTACCTCATTAAAGTAGGCAGCAAAATCTGGTTTTTTGCAGAGAGTATAAGTTCCGTCTATGTTTGTGGAAGAGACAGTCTTAGAATAATAACCATAGTCTCCACTATGATAGATATCTAACAGGTATGTGCCGCATAATATTTCTCCATTAATATAACCATTCGAATCTGATGTACCTACAAGACAGTCACCGAAGTATGCAGTCGCTCCACTCAAGGGTATCCCATTACAATCAACAACCCTTATACTTGCTGAACATGGCAGGTCTGTGCACGTCTCCTGACCCGGTATTGTGATTATGGCATCACAATCACCAGGTTCCATCTCATCCACATTAACGTAAACAGCGAAATTGAAATCATAGCCAGTTTCAGAATCAGTGATCTTTATAACAATTGGGTAAGCAACAGAATACTTTATGTTGTAAGTGGTATAGCAGTATGGGATTGAAGGAAAACTGGCTATAAATTGTCTATTTTGGATGTTAATACCACTGGATGAAGCAATCTCAAATCCCTGTGGCAAGAATAACATTGGCTCTAAATCTAAATATTGCTTACCATTTACATCATTCACTGCATAAGTCAGTGAATTAGGCACAATTTCCTGCCACCAGAGAAAGTGTGTTATTGTGTAAGTAATAATGCCATACAGTCCATGTGAAACCTGTTGAGGGGTAAGTCGTAAGGGTTCCCCACACTCTGTCAGAAAACCAATTGTGGGCAGATATCTGGAACGGTAAAGAGACGCAACGGTAAATACTTCAAAGAATCTACCACCCTGTGTTGGATCTTTGTTTATCTCTGTTACAATATCCTTTGCAAAATTAAACAAATACCTGAACTTGGTGGGAACAGATATCCTATAGGGTTGCCTTATGGGATAGCCCCGGAATTCGGTTGGCATGTAAACAGCCACGTCTATTTTGTTATCCAGTATGTTCACATCAACTCTGGAAACACTGCTTAGTGAAAGGTTTTCCCCAAAGAAATCCTCGATATCCTTTGTATGATTGTTAACGTAAAACTCTATCCCTTTCTCGAACCTCTCCTTAACATCATCAAAATTGGGGGATACATCATTTTGACATATCTGCCAGTAGGGAACTCCTATGTTTGTAAATAAAAGACTCTGATTAGGTGGTATCACGTAACCTCCCTGTAGTTCTATTGCTTTCAGAGAAAGTTCTGTGCCACTTGTTATTATGCTTTCAATCATCTCCTGAACCATCCTTTGTTCTTCTCCAACAACAGGTGGTGGAGCAAATCCCTGATATGCATAATAAATAACAATTGCGATAACAAGCAGAACCCCGATTATTAATATAAAGCTTGCCTGACCCCGCATATTATAATATTGTTATACAATTATATATAATTATTAATAACTGGTAATGTATAATCCCAAGGCGGTTTTATGTTCACAAAAGAATCCCTGAGGAAGGATTTTGCAAGAGACTGGAAGAAGCATTACCAAGTCAAACTCTTCAAGGATGTTGGGTTTCATAGAAAAACCTGCCATAAATGTGGGAAGCATTTCTGGACCCTGAATGAGAAGAGAAAAACCTGTCCAGATCCGCCATGTGAGAATTACGGATTCATATGGAATCCCATAACAAAACGAAAATTGGATTACATAGGGACCTGGAAACATTTCGAGAGGTTCTTCAAGAAGGAAGGTCATACCCCTATTCCTAGGTATCCTGTAATAGACAGGTGGAGACCTGACCTCTTCTTCACTATTGCATCCATTCAGGACTTCCAGAGAATAGACCAGGGAAACATTGTTTTCGAATACCCAGCAGATCCGCTGATAGTTCCGCAAATGTGCCTGAGGTTCAATGACATACCAAATGTAGGCATAACAGGACGTCATCATACATCCTTTATAATGCCTGGGCAGCATTCTTTTGGGAAATACTGTAAGGATAGATGTATCGAACTGAATTTCAATTTTCTGAACAAGGATATGGGAATCCCAGAAAAAGAGATATTCTACGTTGAGGATATCTGGACAATGCCTGACTTCTCTGCATTTGGTCCATGTATAGAAACCTACTCCAGAGGCCTGGAGCTCGTTAACTCCGTGTTCATGCAGTTCACCAAGGTTGGAAACAAATGGAAAGAACTCCCGAAAAGGGTCGTGGATGTGGGTTGGGGACACGAGAGACTTGTATGGTTTACACAGGGAACCCCCACAGGATATGATGCAGTTTTCGGTCCTGTTGTCAAATGGGCAAAGAAGAGGATCGGGCTTAAGGACTCAGAACTCTTTGACAGATACTCTATCCTTTCCGGAGGATTGGATTTTGACCAGACGCATGATATGAAAAAAATCAGGAACAACATAGCAAGGAGACTCGGTGTGAATGTCGCAACCCTTAACGAAGTTGTGGAACCCATGCAGGCAATTTATGCAACAGTGGATCATGTGAAAACCCTTCTCTTCGCAATAACAGATGGTGGAATCCCTTCGAATGTTGGAGGCGGCTACAATCTAAGGGTACTGCTCAGGAGGGCCTTGTCCTTCCTAAAGGAGTTCGAGTTTGATATGGAGCTTGAGAAGATAGCTGGACTGCATGCCAAACACCTACATCCAATGTTCCCCGAGATTACGAATGGGATTGACACGTTCACAAAAATCCTTGCCCTAGAAAGGGAAAGGTATGAAAAAACAATGGAGAAGGCAGGACTGCTCATAAAGAGGGAGTTTGAGAGGGGCAAGGTGGATGAAAAAACCCTGATAAAGTTCTACATATCCCATGGAATATCCCCAGAGCTTGTTGAGAAAGTTGCGAGGGAAAAGAAGATCAAGATTGACATACCAGAGGATTTCTACGTGAAAATAACAGAGCAGCATATGGTAGGGGAGAAGGAGGTTGAGAAGAAAAGGATATGGGTTGATGTCACCGGAATACCCAGAACAAAACCCCTTTACTACAATGAACCCTACAAGAGGGACTTCAAAGCAAAGATCCTGAAAACAGTCAGATCAGGGAGCGATGTATGGGTAATCCTTGACAAAACCCTGTTCTATCCAGAGGGTGGTGGACAACCAACCGATGTTGGAATGCTAACAATAGGAGACAAGGAGTTCAAAGTGAAGGATGTCCAGAAGATAGGAAACGTTGTCGTACATAATATTGGAAAAGCAGGCGGGGTGAAGAAGAACCAGAGTGTGAGAGGGAGAATAGACTGGGAGAGAAGACACCAGTTAATGAAGATGCACACAACTACCCACATAGTTGCAGGAGCTGCTAGAAAGATTGTTGGTTCACATGTATGGCAGGCAGGCGCACAAAAGGGACTGGATTCATCGAGGATTGACCTGACCCATTACAAGGGCTTCACTGATGAGGAGATAGAGAAGATAGAAAAGATTGCGAATGATACTGTTAAGAGAAACTTCATCGTTGACAAGGAATTCCTACCAAGGAACATTGCAGAGAAGAAATACGGTTTTGTTCTCTATCAAGGAGGCGCCTCTCCAGGAAAGATGGTAAGAGTGATAAACATAGGCCATGGTTTTGATGCAGAGGCGTGTGGTGGTATGCACCTAGATAAGACAGGAGAGGCAGAGATTATAAAGATTATAAGAACAGAGAGAATCAAGGATGGAGTCAACAGAATAGAATTCACTTCAGGTAAAAAGGCGTATGAATTCATCCATGGACAAGAGAGGATAGCGAGAGAGACCTTTAAAGTTTTGGAAAACCTTGGTCTTCAAGAAAGTATAAGCGATATCATGGGCAAGGAAACAGATGTTCACAAGGAGCTTGAGAAGGCATCGAGGATTTTTTCAATAGAGACGAGACAACTGCCAAAAACCATTGAGAGGTTTTTCAGAGAAATCAAGGAAGACCACTCAAAGTTAAAAGAACTAAAGAAGCAGCTCCAGATTCCAGAGGAGAGGATGGAATTGAAGGAAATCCTTGAGGAGAAACTGAGATCTGTGAATACGTTTGAAGATCTCTCAAAAACAGTATTCAATTTCTGGAAGGATCAGAAGAAGAAGATTGAAAGCCTAAGGAATGAGGTCGCAAGGGACAAAGCGAAAGAGCTGCTTTTAAAAGCAAAGAAGGATAGAGTTTTCGAGGTCATAAGCGGGGACAGAAAAGAGCTCATAGAAATCGCAAATGAACTACTTACCATGAATCCGGAATTAACAGTTATACTCTCAAATGAAGCCGGGAATATAATAGGCATGAGCAAGACAAGGGACATGAGCAAGCTTATAAGAGAGATATGTGAGAAATCAGGAGGATCAGGCGGAGGAAACAAGGAGCTTGCACAGGGCAGAGTACAGCTTTCAAAACTACTGAAGGTAATGGGAGGAGTTAGATAAGGCACACAATCGGCTGCGCGATTGCTATATCACAGAAAACCTCCAAGAGGTTCTCCTCATCTATAGTTTTATTTTCAAGGTCCACAATCGTGCCACCGGATCCTATCATTTTTAGCATAGTTTGATTGGTCTGGTTTACAACAACCTCCTCCAGAACCACAAAGTCCTTGAGCCTGTTCGCAAAGGATTCCAACACCACATTCTTCTCAAAACAATCATCACAATCTATTGTATAGAAATCCTCTATCAGAACCTTACCACTCCCCAGGATGAAAAGGGTTTCATCAGTTGTTAGCTGCCTCTTTATTATGTTTGGAATCTCAGGTGATTGAGGACCAGCTGGCATGGTCTGGATTAAAGCGAAACCAGCAACAGATCCCAACATAATAACACCAATGAATATTGCCATGAATCTCTCAGTTTTCGTAGCCATAATCTAACCTCACTCCCACCTCTCCATATGCAAAACCTCTTTTACATCTCTTCTCCTTGGTTTTTTTGAAACCTCTGCCGGGTAACCCAATGTTATTATTGCCAGTGGTCTGACATTGCTCGGTAGGACAAGTGTATCTCTGATCTTGTTCTCATTGAAGGCTCCAATCCAACAGGAACCAACCTCCTTCTCCCAGGCAGCCAGCAGAATGTTCTGGATAGCAGCTGATGTATTCTGAATCGAATATAAGGTCTCACCTCTACTCCCATAGGCAGCAGAGATTCTATCAAGGTCAGAACATACAACCAAAACCACCGGTGCACTGACAATGAAATTCTGCTCCCAGGCAGCTGCAGCAACCTTCATTTTCGTTTCCGGGTTTTTAACAACGATAAACTCCCAGTCCTGAACGTTTCCAGAAGACGGGGCATGGGTTGCCGCTTCAATGATTTCTTTAATAATATCTTCTGGTATGGGATCTGGTTTATAATTCCTAACACTTCTCCTTTCCCTTATACACTCCATGGTTTGCATATTTAAAATTGTTAAATGAATTAAAGTATTAATATCTTTTGTAAGGGTGAATTATGATAAAAGCTTACATTTTTGATATGGATGGTGTGTTAATAGACAACAGTAAATCTGATCCAAAGATATATGGAGAGACATATGAAAACATATCAGAAAATACAGGAAAGAGTATAGAAGAGGTTAAGAAAGAAATGAAATCAGGATACCCGAATTCGTTGTCTCTAGAATTTTACGACTGGAATACCAAAATACTAAAGCTTGGCGGAACCGTGAAACTTGAAGAGTTGCATAAGAAATATTCAGATTTGATAAAGGCTTACAGTGAAGTGAAACAGACGATAAGAGAACTAAAATCAAGGAAAAAAATAATTTGCTTTGTGAGTAATGGTTACAGAGTTTTTCAGGAAATAAAGCTACATGCTACTGGTCTGCAAAACTCTTTTGATTTTGTTTTTACTGCAGATGATTTCAAAGCTATAAAGCAAGATCAGATGTTTTGGAAAAAGTTAATGAATGAAATGAAAACAAAGCCGAGGGAAATGATTTTTGTGGAGGATGTTGAATCGCAACTAATTACAGCAAAAAGATTAGGAATAAAGACTGTAAGAATGAATAGGAGTAGGGGAAAGGTTGAAACAGAGGCTGATTATTTAATCCATAAACTGGATGAAATACTGAAAATAAGTGGTTAGTATGAAGAGATGGGAGCAGTTCAAGGAATTCCTGGAAAGTGGGGACTGGCATGTCCACACGAATTACATTGAGGGTGAGAATTCGGTTTTTGAGATGTGCAAACAGGCAGAGAAAAACGGTTTGCAGCTGATAGCCTTTACAGAGCATGTGAGAAGGGAACTGAGTTACGATTTTAACAATCTTGTGAAGGAGATAGAGGAGGCCAGAAAGAAATTCCCCAACCTGAAGTTTCTCACAGGGTGCTAGGCAAAGATTTTGTTTAACGGGGATATTGATGTTTCTGAAGACATTCTAAAACTCTGTGATGTTGTTATCATAAGCTTTCACGGGTTCCCCCCTGTTAAAGAAGAGCAAATAAACGCCCTGAAAAAGATGCTGAAAAACCCTGAAGTGGACATATGGGGTCACCCAGCGACCATGCTCAGAAACTGTGAACTTAATAGGAAGGAGATGGAAGACATAATCAACCTCTGCATAAGAAACAAGGTTCTCATAGAAAACAACCTCTGCCCAAAGTACGAAACACCTCCAGATTTCCTCAAACTAGCTGGAAAACTCGGTGCAAAAACAGTGATTGGTTCTGATGCTCATTCTGTATGGGGACTGAGAAAGATGATATGATGTATTACCACTGTTCTATAGTAAATAAACATTTAAATACTGTATTTAACTAAGTTTTATATCAATTTAATTGGTGTATCTATGCCAATATATGAACTCTTGATATCAGGAATCGTGGCGTTTTTGGTTACACTTCTCTTTACTCCTAGATGGATATCCCATGCCAAGAAGAGAAAACTTATGGGAAAGGACATGAACAAGAAGGACAAACCAAAGGTAGCAGAGGCAGGGGGCGTTATGGTTTTCCTTGGATTTATCATTGGTCTCCTTGTACTGTTTGGTTTTTATTATTTTCAGCAGAGGTTTGAAAGACTGGTTTATATCGCGCTTGCAATAACATCCCTATCCATTGTCACTGGTATTGCTTTTTGGGATGATATAACAGGATGGAAGAAAGGAATCGCTAGGTGGAAAAAACCAATTCTCACCTTTATAGGAGCCATTCCACTGATACCGCTTTTATTGAACAGGACAACTATAAGCATACTTGATTATGTAATAGAGTTGCCTTTGTTTTTCTACCCACTGATTATGGTTCCCATAGGATTTATAGCAGCAACCAACGCCGTAAACCTCCTTGGGGGCTTTAACGGCCTTGAAACCGGTCTGGGAATAATATGTAGTCTGACACTGCTCTGGTTTACATACGGGACAGCATTCTTCCCTATCGTTCTCATAGCTGTTGCTGCAATGCTGGCTTTTCTCTACTTCAACCGATACCCGTCCAGGATTTTCCCAGGTGATGCACTAACCTACTTCCTTGGTTGTCTCTTCGCGTTTGTTGCTGTTCTGGGATACTTCCAGACAATACTTATACTAATAATGCTTCCGTACATACTCGAAGGCATAATAAAAGCAAGGGAGATTCCATATATAATAAAACATAAAAAAACCTTCAAGCCCGAATGCTTTGGGAAGGTCAGGAAAGAGGGAGATCTGGACCCTCCTTATAAGGAGATATGGTCTTTAACCCATGTTGCAATAAAAATAATAAAGAGAATAAAAGGTCGTTGCTATGAAAATGATGTGACCTTTTTGATAATAGGCTTGCAGGCGTTGTGGTGTCTGCTACTGATTCAGATGCTAGGTTAGGTGATGGATATTAGGGTATTGGTAACCGGTGTTGGTGGTCCTGCAGGAATGAATGTTGTTAATCACAGCCCAAGCGATCTTGAAATTGTGATATGCGATGCTGATCCTGATGCAAAGAAAAGGCTTGGCTCCCTCAGTAAGACTGGTTTGAAGTTTTACCAGGTTCCCTATGCAAAAGACGAGAAAAAATTCATAGAAGCAATAAATGATATTGTCTCGAAGGAGAAAATAGATTTGATAATCCCAACTGTTGATGAGGAGCTTATGGTGTTTTCAAGAAGCAGGGAAAGATTCAACACGAAAATCATCATATCTCCATTCGAAACCGTTAATGTTTGTAATGATAAATATCTCTTTTACGAAAGGTTCAAGGAACATGGTTTTTCGCCAAGATACGTTCTGACGGATAATAGAGAAGACTTGAGAGTTTTCGATAAGGGAAAGATATTCATGAAACCGAGAATTGGAAGGGGAAGTAGGGGAACAAGGACCTTCGAAAGCGTAGATGATATCCCCAGTGATCTAATAAACAAGAACAATGTTTTTTGCGAGCACCTGCCCGGATATGAATACACATCAGATGTTTTGTGCGACCTTGATGGGAAGCCATTGGTTATAATGCCCAGGAAGAGACTGGAGGTCTATAAGGGCGTATGCGTCAGGGGAAAGATGGAAAAGAATGAGAAAATAATCAAAAATATAGAGAAAATGTGCGAGGTTTTAAAGTTTATAGGTCCTATAAATATACAGTTTAAGATTGATACCAACGGAAACCCAAAGCTCGTTGAGGCAAACCCAAGGTTTTCCGGTGGTCTGCCAATAACCATAAAAGCAGGAGTGAATACCCTGAATGTACTATATGACCTGCTGCGAGGCAAGAAAGTAAACAAGGAAAAGCTTGTCTGGCAGGAGATAGAGTGCTCACAAAAAATAGAAAGGTGAGAGAGATGAACGTGATTGCAATTGGTGCGCACCCGGACGACATAGAATACGGGTGCTAAGGAACCATAATGAAGCACAGGAGAGAAGGGGACAAGGTAGTTTTTATAGTCATATCTCATGGGGAGAAAAGCGGAGACAAGGATGTCAGGAAAAAGGAAGCGATAGAGTCTGCAAAACGCGTTGGAGCAAAACTTTATCTGTTTAATTACCCTGATACCAACATCCCACAAACCCACGATGTTATAGAGAAACTGGAAAAGATTGTAGAGGAGTTCAAGCCCCAGAGGATTTATACCCACTCCACAAAGGACACCCATCAGGATCACAGGACTGTTGCATATGCAACCCTTGCAGCGGCAAGGTTCATTCCTGAGATATTCTGCTACGAGTCACCAAGCCTTTACCTGAACTTCCAGCCAAACTACTATGTGGACATAACCAACTTCATTAAAAACAAAACAGAAGCTCTCAACACCTACGCTACCCAGAACTCAAAGGACTACATGAAGATAGACGCTATAAAGGGTCTGGCCCAGTTCAGAGGGCTTACGACCTCTGTGAAGTATGCAGAGGCATTCGAGGCAATAATGATTCTGAAGATTTCTGGCACTTGATTCTAAAGAATTGATTTATTGTCGAATCTGCCCCTTAAGGTTTAAAAACCTATGTCTGTCCTAATTAAAAAATAGCCCTGAGAGGAAAGTCTATGGATATAGGCATAGTTGGATATGGTTGTTACATACCCAGACTCAGAATCTCTGTAGACGAGATTGCAAGGGTTTGGGGAACAGATGCAGAAAGCTTTAAGAAGGGACTGATAGTTGAGGAGAAAGCTGTTCCTGAGATGGATGAGGATACGATAACTATTTCAGTTGAGGCAGGGAGAAACGCTCTTCTGAGAGCAGGAATAGACCCAAAGAAGATAGGTGCTGTATATATCGGTTCTGAGTCACACCCCTATGCAGTCAAGCCCAGTGGAACGGTTGTTGCAGAAGCGTTGGGACTTGGTGAGAATATCATGGTTGCTGATTTTGAATTCGCTTGCAAGGCAGGGACAGCTGCCATGCAGTGCTGCTATGGACTGGTGAAAGCAAGGGAGATCGAATACGGACTCGCGATAGGAGCAGATACCTCACAGGGAAGACCTGGAGACGCTCTCGAGTATACAGCGGCAGCTGCTGCTGGCGCGTTTGTTATAGGAAAAGACCCTTTGGCTACCTTAGAGGGGACACACTCCTACACAACAGACACGAGTGATTTTTGGAGAAGGGAGGGTGAAGACTATCCTTCACATGGTGCAAGGTTCACAGGAAAACCTGCATACTTCAAACACGTTGTATCTGCATCTAAGCTGCTGATGGAAAAACTGTCCCTGAAACCAAGCGATTTCAACCATATTGTCTTTCATATGCCCAACGGGAAGTTTCCTTTGACGGCGTCAAAAATACTCGGTTTTAAAAATGAGCAAATTGAGCAAGGGTTTGTTGTTAAGAGGATAGGCAACCCATACTCAGGCTCAAGCCCAGTAGGGTTGTGCGCTATTTTGGATGCGGCAAAACCAGGAGACAGGATATTGATGACATCATACGGTTCTGGAGCAGGATCAGACTCATTTTCCTTTATGGTTACAGACAAGATTCTTGAGAGAAGAGATAGAGCAAAGAAGACAGAGGACTACATAAAAAATAAGAAAAATATCGATTATGGTGTTTATGTTAAACTAAGGAGAAAGCTCAAGATCTAGGTGAGAGTATGAGGGTAGCGGTAGTGGGCGTGGGACAGACCAAATTTGATGAACACTGGGAGAAATCCCTCAGAGACCTCTCCACAGAAGCCGGGGCCCTCGCTTTGAGAGACGCTAGGATAGACGGAAGAGATATACAATCCCTTTATGTAGGAAACATGTCTGCCGGCAGGTTCATAGGACAAGAACATCTGGGTGCCCTTGCAGCTGACCAGGCTGGTTTGATTCCCATACCAGCAACCAGGTGTGAGGCAGCATGTGCATCAAGCGCTTTGGCATTCAGGGAAGCATACTTCTCAATCTTAAGTGGGCAGTACGACATTGTCATGGCAGCAGGGTCAGAGAAGATGACTGATCTAAAGGGAACTGATGCAATCGCTACTCTGATGGGCGCTGGGGACCAAGAATGGGAATCTGCAATAGGCTTGACATTCGTAAGCCTCTACGCTTTGATGGCAAGAAGGCACATGGAGAAGTACGGAACAACAAGGGAACAGCTCGCAATGGTTAGCGTCAACAATCACAGGAACGGAACACTAAACGAGCTTGCCCAATTCCCTAAGGAGATAACTGTAGAACAAGTACTGAAATCACCACTCATATCAGATCCCCTCAGACTTCTGGACTGCTCACCCATAACCGATGGAGCAACCGCTGTTATTCTGGTTTCAGAAAGGCTCGCAAAAAAATTCGAAAAACCGATATGGATTCTTGGCTCTGGTCAAGCCTCAGATACCTTGGCTCTACATCACAGGAAATCAATGACAGAACTTCTTTCCACAAAGGCTGCTGCAAAAAAGGCCTACGAACAGGCTGGTTTAAAACCCAAGGACATTGACATATCAGAGGTTCATGACTGCTTTTCAATAAACGAGATAATTGCGATAGAAGACCTTGGCTTTTGTGAAAAAGGCAAGGGAGGAAAATTCGTGGAGGATGGAAAGATCGCGAGGGAAGGTGAGAAACCCATAAATCCAACAGGTGGGCTGAAATCAATAGGTCATCCTGTTGGAGCAACAGGAATAAGACAGATATCTGATATCATCAAGCAACTCAGAGGAGATTACGGTAAACTTCAGGTAAAGGACGCAAAAACCGGTCTGGCCTTGAACATAGGAGGTTCTGGAGCAACAGCTGTTGTGAACATATTCGGGAGAGATAAACCAAAGTAGGAGATTCATATGCCATACAAATCATCTGTTCCATTGTTCTGGAGGCTGAAAAAATCCAAGTATAACCTTATAGGAACCAAATGCAACACGTGTGATAAGGTGTTTTTCCCAAAGAAGAGTCTCTGTCCTAACTGCAGAAGAAGGGGAAACTTGGATGATTTTCAGTTTAGTGGTAAGGGAAAAATAGTGTCCTTCACTGTAATCAGGGTTCCGCCAGAGGGTTTTGAAAAATATGCCCCATATGCTGCAGCGATAATAGAGCTTGATGAGGGAGCAAGGTTATCAGGACAGATAGTGGGGGATTTTAGCAAGGTAGAGACAGGTAAGCCAGTCAGGGCGGTTTTCAGGAAGATAAATGAGGACGGAAATGAAGGTTTGATTAACTATGGCCTTAAATGGGAGTTGTCCGAGTAAAAAGCACAAACATTTATATTTTAAAGACAATTTTCCTGTATGGAAAAAATCATAGGTGTTGTTTCTGGTAAGGGAGGAGTGGGAAAAACAACATTTGTAGCTAACGTTGGGCTGTCCCTCATAGAGCTCGAAAAGGATGTTGTTGTGGTTGATGTTGACCTCTCAACCTCGAACCTTGGTCTTCAACTAGGTTTTTACCAGTTCCCTATGGGCCTTCAGGACGTTTTGGAAGGGAGCATACCAATAACAAGCGCAATATATACACACCCTTCAGGATTGAAGCTTGTGCCTGCATCCATATCCCTTGACTACTTAACTAAGGTCCCAACTCCCTACAGGCTCAAATCCCTACTCAATGACCTGAGGGGATTGATCTTGGTAGATTCTCCCCCAGGCTTGAGGGACGATAGCATGCTCGTTCTGAAAGCGTCTGACGAGATATTGATTCTCACAAATCCTGAGATACCAGCTGTCACTGACGCTTTGAAGATTATAAAGGTTTCAAGGGAGATGGGAAAGGAGCCAATGGGAATCGTTCTCAACAGGATGAAGGACAAGTATGAACTTAAACCTAAGGAAATTGAGGGAATGTGTGATGTTCCTATTATAGGCATGATACCCGAAGATAAGAACGTGAAAAGAAGTTTGTTTGAAAAAACACCAGTAATAAAATACAGACCATCCTCCCCAGCTTCACTCGCCTTCAGAAAGATTGCTGCAAACCTTATAGGTCAGGAATATTTCTCGCCACGGTTCCCAAGACTCAGAAGATGGTTTGGAAAATAATCACTTTACAAGTGTTATGGTTTTTGATGTATTCCCAACAACTATATTATTGTAAATCAGTTCTGCTGTTACCTCATATTCCCCAGGTGAAATCCCAGCACACCCATAACATCTCGGCATTCTGACCAAAAACACAGTCTCGTTCCCAGGTGAATTGATTTGAACTATCTTTTCTTCATTAATATTATATTTTCCAAACCTGTCTTTAATCCCATAAATTTTGACTATCACAGAATCCAAATCTTTGTCACAGGCTGTGGAAACTCTTGCCTCCATAAATTCTCCAGAGTGATAGGTTTCGGTATCAGTCAGAATGGACATGCTTATTTTCATCCCCTCAGAACTTTCGATTGTGATGAAACCGGTCATGTAGCTAGCTGCTGATAAAACAAACACCAGTAATATCAAAACGAAAACAAGTTTCTTGAGCATTGTGAATATTTAAGAGATTTGATATAAAAACTTATCGACGGAAATAGACAGTTTAGCATGATACCTAAATAGGGGAATTGTTTCACTTCTTAACCAGCTCATAGAACTTCTGGCGTCGGATTGTCGTTCCCTTGACAACCCCCTTCCTCTCCATATCCTTCAGATATTCACTACATCTCGTCCTAGATAAATTGATTAACTTACTCACTTGTGGGGTAGTAAGTCTTTTATGTTCTCCCAATAGCGATTTTATCATACCTTTAACTTTTAAGGTTCTTACGCTTTCTCCATCAACTTGTTGACTTCTAGTTGCAAGTTTTTCGTATTCCAAAAAATCATGAATTCTATCCCGTTTTACATCCTCTATTTTCTTTTCCATCTCTCTAAGCCTGAAAAGGATATCTTCCATCTTCTGCTCGACCCAAGGAGTTTTTACCCCCTCTCCCTTTTGAACCTTAACACGTTCCTTTTGTAGTTTATTTTTGAGAATAAGTAAAGAATCTAACATCTCCTTTTTCTTCTTGTCCGCCCCTCTACGAAAACTAACCATACTATAGATTTGTCGGTCGACAATTTAAAGGTTTCGATTGGTTAGCTATCCAACTATATTATATACATCGACGCATGGAGACTATATTGTGGGTATACCCTATGAATAGTAAAAAGCTACTTTCTGAAAGAGAAGCCTTAGTCAAAGGTAGAATGGAGTTGGGACAGGTCCAGATCCTTGCAATATTTCTGTTCCTACTCCTCATACCCACAACCGTAATTATCGCTCAGAACTCGACTATCAATTCAACCTTCACTGGAGATATCATAGATGAAATCCCGACAACAAATGAAACTGCCTTACCAGAGGATACCGGGAATGATACAGCAACGGATACGATTGAGGAAGATGTAAATATCACGATAGAAGATAATGAAACACAAGAAACCCCGCCAGAAAATACAACACAGGAAATAAATGAAACAATTGAAACTCCGTCTAACCAAACTAATGAGACGGGAATGGAGGAAAACGTAACAATTCCTGACGAATTGAACCAGACAGTAAACGAAACTGTAATTAATGAAACAATAATAAACCAGACTTTGACTAATGAGACCGAAACTAATGAAACCATCGAACCAGAGCCAGTAATACCAGAAACTAATGAGACCATCAATGAAACCCTGAATGAAACGATAAATGAAACAATCCCAAATGAAACACTCGAATTTATTCCGATTCTTGACGTTGGTATAATATCTCCTGAAAAAATAACAAGAGGGTATACTTTTGAAATGAGTGCTTACGCAAAGAACATTGGCTCTGCCTCAGCAATGGATGTTAGTATAGAATGGATTCTGCCAGATGGTTTTGTCATATTATCAGGGAGCGGTAGCGTTAATTGTCAAGAAGTTGCTCCTAAAACCTCCTGCTGGAACAACTTAACAGCTACCGTCTCCCTTTCCTCCAATTTGGGCTTGAATGATATCAGGGTTAGGGTGAGCTACAGTGAATAGGAAATTCCCTCCAAGGAGAATGAAGTCCACACTTGGTCAGTCAGAGATACTTGTTGCTGCACTGTTTATAGTCTTGATATCTGGGGCTGTGATTGCGCAGAATGCAACCAATATGACCAACTTCACAGGTAACCTGATATTTGACCCCGCTTCATTTGAAAACATAACAAATGAATCAACACAACAGACAATAGAGATATCAAAAGCCATTGAGATATATGCAAACTCACAGATAGTTGTGGGCGTGGACAAACAAGTTTTGTATAAAAACGAGACAGTCTCCATGCTGACCACCCTAAGCATGGACAACGGAACCTTCCTTGAGAACAGGGTAGTGGAGTTCTACCTAAATGATTTCTTGATGGGATCAAGTTTGACTGACTACCAGGGAATCGCAATCTTCGAATACGACATATCAGGGGAAGAGGTTGGCGAGAGTGCTCTTAGAACCATGTTTCATGGAACCAGTTACATAAACCCATCATCTTCAGAACACATAGTCACCATCAAACCATCAGAAGATATAGAAATTACTGAGATGGTAATGCATGCTGACCAGCAGATAGACAATAACGGCATGGTGACCATAACTGGTAATGTATATCCAACAGGAATTGATTACAATGTTTCAATAGTTGTAATTGACGCTTATAGTGAGGAAGTTTACAGGAATATTGTCCAATCAACAGGCGAGTTCGAGGTTTCATTCAGGCTTCCGCGAGGAGGGTATCAGACATTCATGACAGCGTTTTCAGAATACGGAAAAACGAACTACATAATCGATACAATTGTGAGAAATTCGCAGTTTGCAAGTGGAATTCAGACATTCTCCCAAAACCAGGCCAGTCAGGTCAATTCACCAATAACCTATGATCCTACAACTGATACAATTTACGTAGTTGCCATAGGCAGCATGTGCACTGAGCAGAATCCCTGCAGCATAGCGGATATATACAACGAAGATGCAATAAATGGATGGGGAAGAGTTGAGAGGTTCAACAACTATTTCGTTACAATGGCAAACATAGTTATAGGAGATGGCACTACTGAGACATACATGGTCTCCACCTTGCAGCACCTTGACATAAGGAAGCCGTGGAAGGTTAGTGATAAGGGTTCATTCCAGTTAGGTGACTTCACTGATGGTGTTGTAAGGCATGGTGGACAGATATTCTCAAAGATTCCTCCAGGACAGGAAGGCAAAAGTAACTCAGCGTTTTATGTTGAAAATGGCGGCAAGGTAAAGCTTTACGACGCAACATTCAAGGTCCTCGAGGACGTTGCAGAAAACAACTTCATAGTTGAGGATGGGGCCTCATTCGAGGCAAACAGATTCGAAATATCAAGAAGAACCAACTTCAACAAAACCAATTTCACCCATCCTGATGGTTCTAGGATAGAGAATTTTGCAAAGAACGAATTCGTGACAAAGGAAGGGGATTCTGTGAGCATAACAAATCTTCTCATAATAAACCAGAACGAGCTTCCGTTTGAAGGCGAGAACTGGACTGTCAGGTTCCTTACAAGAGGAACAGATGACCTTCAGATAGATTATGATGAGAACTCTGTACAGGACCTGGAGTTTTTTGGACTGTACTGTGGTGAACAGAGAATTGACACAGAGCTTCAGGGAACAAGTATATACGTTCGGTCATGGAGATGCGGGGAGGAGGCAAGGATTATAAACAACGTAAAGGTCCAGGACTACCACACACTTTTGTTTTCTTTCAGAGGCGAAGAGACTATAGCTCACAACAGTGATAAATCCGGCTGCATAACATGGTCCAACAACGCTTACATACGCGTGGATGCAAACGCCACTGACTCAGGAGCATGTTGCACGAAAGCAGCACCATGCACAATGCAGGACATTTGTGATACAATAGGTGGCAGATGCGCTCAAACACCGTCTGCTGACCTTTACAATCCAGAAGACACGAATGTGTGGATGTTTCTTGTTCTTTTCCAGATAGCAACTCAGACAAATAATGATACATGGTGGGTCACAGAGAACGAGGTCATCAACATAGGAGGACCCAGCGACATGACTCCTTCCATGCGAGTTTCTGAAGGAGGAAACGCCAGGTTTGGTAACTTAACACCTTCTGGCCCTCAACAGGGTTCCACCACCCAGACATATGTAACTTCCCAGATATGTGACCAGTCAGCCATGTGTTTCAGGGACTTTTTGTATGGTAACTGCTCGGATAACGGAACAGCTGGGGGAAAGGGTTACTTCTACGCCAGCAATTACATCAGTTTCAGGGTTAACAACCAAAGAAACAACATAGATGCTGGCTCTCCAAGCACTGGTATAACCGGCTCATGTGCTGGTCTGGGAACCCAACATATTGATATAAACAGATTCACTATGCAAACCAGTGTACCAAAAACTGGTGATGAAAGCAATTCGATAATATTATATGTCCCAGCAAACACTACTTTGTACGACCTTGCATCATATAACGCAAGATACGCCATGGAGATGAGCGGTGAGCCTGATGAGCCCCTCGAGGTGATACGTTTCCAAGACGCAAGAGCAGGAATAAGAATATGTTATGCTGCCGGCTCAGTCAAGGGTTATGAGGGTATAAATAACGTTGATGATATAAGAATGGGTGGATACCACTACCTGATCGCGATAAATTCTGAAATCAATGAGAGCAAGATAGACTACAGCAGCTGTGGTTCAGGTAGTGCGAATGCAAGTAATGACTATAGCTACATTATAAGGAAGAGTACACTTAACATAGATTTCAAAAACGCCACAGATGATTACCTTGAAGACCTGACAGCAGCTGCAAGAATCCTTCAGGGAAGGATAGTTTTCAATAAATCAACTTATGCAAACGGAACCATAGATGAGCAGACTCTGGATTTCAAGAAGATTCATGTACTTAGTGCTGTTGAGGCCAACCAGGACAAAGCAGATTATACTCCACACGAGTTATACTATCGAAAATACGGTTACAAATATATAAAAACATCTATATCAATGTCAAACCCGATTACAACATCCGCTGTTCTTTATAACAATCCCTGCACTGTTTTGAACGAATCAAATGCTGCTGGCCAGACCGGAATAACCTATAATACACCAACCCAGTATGAGTTTGAGGACTGGACTGATTCCGGTGATGTGGGAGCTGATGACGAGATACAGCTTTCAGGAGTTCCAATAACACAGTCAGAGCACTTCCAGATATTGAACATAGAAGGAATTAGCGCAGTAAGGCTGGTCCCAATGTCTGTTGTCTCAAAGAGCGACTACACAATAAATTATGACAACGGAACGATTTTCTTTGTAGATGGTTATGAGACAACCAACGTCACTCCCGTGTACTTCTATAGCGGAAACATAACAATTTCAGAGGATAAAAACACCAGCCAGGTATACGACTATATGCAAGCCCTTCAGGTAAACTATACTAAAGGAGAAGAATACCTGACAGATGTCTTAACAACAACCGATGATTGTGCTACTTACACATCTTACGTTTACCTAATACTCAACGGATCAGCCATAAACAATACAGAAACAGAAAAGAAGATAAATACTGAAGACGGTTATGGGTTTTCTGCAACATCCTATAACGGAACAACAATAAATATAATTTCAGATGTATGGAACTTCACATGGTTCTCTGACAACGGAACCTTCTTCAGGAAATACACAATCAATGTAAGGGTCCAGAATGCAAGTGGAGACCCGATAGAGAATGCAACAGTACAGCTAAATGATACATATTCAAATACTATTTTCGAGATAAACACATCCTCAAGCGGAACCATACCTAGACAAGAGGTTACTCACACACAGTACAATTACACAGGTAATAGAACATACTCACCGTTTACCATAACTGTTTCAAAAACCGTTTACACAACAACTTCACAACCAGTGGATTTGGACAGAAAGACAGAACTCACAATAACACTATCCGCTCCCTGTGACCCTAATCTTAACTACACCTTCGATGTGATTTCTGGAAACAACACAATTACTAACAGAAGCACAACTGCTGGCAACCTTACAATGAGGGTTCGTGTTAAATATGGTAATGGAACAGTAGTTGGTGCAGGACATAACGTTACTCTTTACATAACCAAAGTCGGTTCTGGCGCGGGTGCAACATGGGACTCTGGTCGCGTGCTTACTACAAACGCTTCAGGCGAAGTAAATTACAGCTTCTTCCCAACATGTGATAACCTATCAACACCTCTAGAGGATGAAGAATATGAGGTGGGAGACCATGACTGGTATACGATAATAACAACTACACAAGATCCGGATTTGTGTCAGGATGAACAATCGGATACCTGGAACTTCAGCGTTATTGGTACACTATCCAATACTATAGACCTACCAGACGGCTCAGAGAATTATACTGCAGCAGACACGATTTTGATACAGGGGGCTGTTGAGAACTACTGTGAAGAGCCTATAACTCTGAATACAACAACCGAGATAAATTATAATCTGTCAACAACAGGTTACGTTACAAACTGCACACCTGTAGAAACGCTTGGTGCAAACGTCTACAAATGTAACTGGAATCCAGACCAGACAACTTCTGCAGGTTACTACAACGTAACCATGTGGTCGAACTACACAAATTATTATGAAAACACCACGATAGCAGAAAACATATTCTACCTAACAACTAGCCCAAGTATGACAGAGGCCAACGTCACTCCCAGACAAGACGCCTGGAACATCTTGCATAACTTCTCAATAAGGGTTGCAGACAATCTAGGAGACGTAGTTAATGTAACACTTCAAGAGCAAATACTTGGGCAATCATGGTATGATGTTGAATGGCAGAACTGCACTAATTGTAGTGACAATGGACTGGGATACACAACATTAAACTTCAGTAAATTATACTCATGCTCTGGTTATGCAGGAAACTGGATGAAGTTCAGGTTCAGGGCAAACGATACTGAAGGAAACCTTATTTACACCGATAGTTTCCCTCAATATTATGGACAAGATGATACCTTCGAGCTACAGAAGGCAGACACCAACGTCACCTACATATCAGGAAACAACTCTATAGCAACTCCAACAACACCAGCCATTTTCGTAGTAAGAGTTTATGATTTAGATAACACAACAAAGAACTTCTCAACAGGAGAATATCCATTAGTCAAGTTCTATGTAGAAAACAGCTCAGGAGGGATGCAGTTTGTAAACCAGTCCTACACCAACGAAACAGGATATGCTAACGTTTCCTTCTATGTAAGCTTGGATTTTTCTGGAGGCAACAAAACCTGGTATGCAAAGGTCGATACAGACGATACCTGCTACCAATACAACATAACCGAGAACCTAACAGTTGACATACAGGTCAACTGGCCACCTCTTTACAAGAACATGCTAGCAAGAGACAAATCATCCGGCGTGCAGGCAGGTTGGGGTGAAAACTGGAACTTCTCAGTCCAAGTCAAAGACTCTACAGCCGAATTCGACGACGTTAACGTAACACTACAGATAGACACAGGCTCTGGGTGGACAAACATAGAGACCAAAAACTGCACTGAATGCTCCACCTGGAGTTATGTAAACTTCACTCTAATCAACTTCACCTGCAACGACATAAACGACTCAGCCTATTATAGGTTCAACCTAACAGACAACAACTCTAACTACAACACCAGCATCTCCAAGGTCATAGACATAGAACAAGACGAAGTTACATTCAAAATAATCTGGGGAGGCTACGGCAACGTATCCAACAGATCAG
>CP070801.1:984177-998172 GCA_020343575.1 Candidatus Aenigmatarchaeota archaeon | reverse complement strand
TTTGTTGTATCAATGTTGAAGACAACATCATCACTTGAGTTCCTTACCTGGACTGCTGTTGTGGATTCTACTGGAGTCTCAACTGAGAAGTTTCCTACCACACTCAGGGTCTCGTTCGGCATCGTTGTGTTGATGCCAACATCGCCATTTGGTATCCAAACCTCTCCTAAATCAGCAGTGTCGGTGGTGAATTGTATAGCATTTACTTCTGAACTGCCATCAGATACACCGATTGAAAATGGACTGCCTGAATCGTGTGGTACATCTAACCAACCATAACGTCCGGTGACATTCCTTATTAGTTTAAGAACCCCAGAAGAAGTATGATCAGTGACCACACTTAAAGTGCCATTTACTATTGATAGAGAACCGTGTGAAAATATACCTCCTGTACCCACGGTTAATCCGTTTCTCACAGAGAGACTGTTGGCAATATCAGCGTTTTCACTAACATACAATCCTCCTGTCTGAATAGCCCCTGTGGACATTGCCGGGGTATCTATACCACTGATATCTGCAACGACAAAGGAATCATCGTTTTGAGTCACCATATAGGCATACTTACCGGAAACAACTAACGTATTAGCTGATGCATCCGGAGGCGTGCCCGAAGTGGCGCTGAGGTTTCCAGCAAAAGTGGGGTTTGAAGGATCAGATACATCTATTACTGTTAAGGAATTGTCTCTCAAGGCATGGACGTACACGTATTTGCCGGCAACAAAAGCTGTATCTGGTCCATCCATATAATTCGGAGACCCTGCACCACCAATGCTAGAAATCCTGTACATATTAGAAGGGTCAGATACGTTAACTATTGTGAGATAATCCCCACTGTAGGCGGCAACATAGGCATAACTACCGGAAACTGTTATTCCTCGTCCGCCGTATAAATAAGTATTATCGGTTAAATTGCTAACGATTGTCGGATTCGTTGGATCATAAACATCAACAGCAGTAAGGTTGCTGAGTTTGTCAGACGGGCTATATGTAGTTACATAAGCATACTTACCTGTAACATAAACTCCGCTGGCGTTGGGTATTGAAACAAATCCGACAAGACTAGGTGATGTTGGAATGGAAACATCAATAACATTTAGTCCACCACTGTTGCCCCACTCAGCAGCATAGGCATACTTACCAGAAACATGAATGTTGATTATACCACCTACGGTTTCAGTGCCAACAATTGAGGGATTCTTTGGGTCAGATATATCTACAATTTTCAACTCAGAATCAGTCCAACAACCCAAATAGGCATAATCCCCGGCAACATCAACAGCATCAGCATAAGTGCAACCACTTAAACTTGCAATAACAGTGGGTGAAGAAGGATTTGAAACGTCTATAACGGTCAGTCGGTCATCGCCTGCAGAGGCAGCATAGGCATACTTACCCTGAACATCAACAGACATAACATTATCTAAATAATTTGGGCTGCCTGCACCAGAAATTTTCGCTCTTTGAACAGGATCTGACATTCCCACTTCTACTTTGGCGGTTGGACTACTCGTCCCGATTCCAAGCATGTTTTCTGTGTCGTTCCAGGTGAAGTTACCATCTGTGTCATAGGTTATGTTCTCATCGTCCTTCCAGAAAGCGACATGATTTGCAGAACCACTGCCGCTTACATTGCCTCCACCACCTGCTCCCATGTCGCTCAGGCAGTTGCCGCCCTCTATGCATATGTCCTTTCCTGTTGTTACGTTAAGGTTTCCGTAAATGTACGTATTAAGGTTGTAGCTGCTGCTTCCCACCATAAACTGGTTCGTAGCGGTTGTGACTGCTTGCCTGCCAAGTGCGACGCTGTCAGCGTATGAGGAGTTTGCATCATATCCTATCACTGTTACGTAGTCTGTTTTCGCATTCGTATATGGTCCCAATGCAATTGTGCGGTAAGATGTTGATTTTGCTTTGTACCCCATTGATATTGATTCGCTTCCTGCCTTTGATTCTTTCCCTACTGATGTTGCTGCCCATGCTGATGCATTTGCAGAGTCTCCCAGCGCTGTTGAGCCCTGTGCCGTTGCCTGCGCTTCTCTTCCAATTGCTGTTGCGTAGTAGTCTGTCGCGTTCGTACCACCCCCAATTGCTGTTGCGTAGTTTTTTGTCGCGTTCGCGTCCCTTCCAATTGCTGTTCCACTGTCGTCTGTTGCTAGTGAATTGCTTCCTATCGATATTGTAGCGTAAGCCTTTGACTGTGCATTGCTTCCCATTGCCACCGAACTGGCTCCTGTTGCCTGCGCCAATCTTCCAACCGCTGTTGCGTAGTCTTCTGTTGCGTCACTCTCCCTTCCAAGCGCTGTTGAGGCGGATCCTGTTGCATTTGCATCATCACCCAGAGCTGTCGCAGATTGTGCCGTTGCCTGTGCATATTCTCCAACCGCTGTTGCGTAGTCTTCTGTTGCGTCTGTTCCAACACCTATCGCTGTTGAATAAATTCCTGTTGAATTCGCTGAGTTCCCTAACGATATTGAACTTGTTCCCGTTGCCTGTGCCTGATATCCCAGTGCAACTGCGTTGGTTGTCGTTGCATCCGTCTCCTGTCCCAGCGCTATTGCACCTCCAACTGTCGCATTCGCTTGGTATCCCAGTGATGTTGCACCTGTACCACCAGTTGCCTGGGAACCAACACCTACTGCTGTTGAATAGCTTGCTGTAGCATCTGAATTAGGCCCTAAAGATGTTGCACCTACTGCTGTTGCCTGTGCATTGTATCCTATTGCCAATGCGTTGGTTGACGGTGCTGCTGCGCCATTTCCTATCCAGAAGTTGGTTGGCATGGATATGTTGCCGCTAACTGTGAGTGTATTTCCACTCTCGCTAACTATGCTGTCGGCTATGTAGCCTGCGCTTGTGAATACTGGGAGGGTTCCTGGTGTTCCGTCACCTGTGATGTTGCCTGCAGTTTCACCTGCATCAGTTGAACACTCCCAGATGCTGCTGCCACTGTTCCATTTTAGGATTTCATTATCAGAGCAGGATTGGTTCAGTACGACTTGGTCGCCTGATACCACTATTCCGCCGCCTGGGGATAATATGTTAACCGCCAAAACACCGCTTGTTGTGTTGAGGCCCAGGCCTGCGACATCTGAATTCAATTCTACTGCATTTATGCAACCTGAGCCAGCGCAGACGAAGTCTGTCGCATTTGCGGTTCCGTTCACGGTCAGTTCGTCATCAGGAGTTGTCTCCATGATGCCGACGTTGCCTGTAGATAATATCCTAATTCTCTCTAAATTATTTGTACCGAATATGAGAGGATTGTCATAAGTTGTGGTTAAATATGTACTGTGCTCATCCGCTGTAGAAAGTGTTTTCTCAGTCCCTCGTGCTACATGAAGATGGAACCCACCATTTGGTGCACCACCCGTGCCTTCAATACCAACCTTATAATTACCAGCATCATTGCCTGTCAAATCTACAATAGGTGTTGCACTGTTGTTGACTAGAATATCACCATTACTAACATGCAGTTTCGCTCCAGGACTCACTACCCCGATACCGACGTCGCCGTTACTGTCTATTGTTAACTTTGTGCTTGCCCCTGTAATTAGGTATAAGTTATCTGAATTATCACCACTAATACCCGTATCAGTATCACTTCCGTATGGTCTAATTCCTGGTACGGTTGTTGATTGTCCTTGTTGTAATAAACGTGCGCCACTTGCGGTAACTGAACCCAAAATACTGCTTGTTATATACCATCTCTCGGTACCGGCGATTGAAATTCTAATATCATCATCAGAATTTTCATAAAATCCTGAATCACCGTCACCAAAGCTTATACCTCCTGTTAAAGAACCAACTGTACCATTAATATGTAAGATACTTTGAGGATCCGTTGTGTTGATGCCGACGTTGCCTTTGTCTGCGTTAACGAAGAGGGTGCTTTCATTCACTGTTAGGTTACCGGTTATATTGGTGGTGCCGTTGACGTTTAGTATGTTCTGTGGGCTCATTGTTCCGATGCCGACTTGACCGGTACGATTTACTGTTAATATAATAGTATCCGGGTTGTCCCATGCAATTTGAAATGCTCCTTCAGAAAACTGGCTGTTTTCGTCAATAACCATAAGAATACTGCGCTGGGCATCAATTCTTAAATCATAAGTATTCACTGCCTCTAAAGCAGTGGAACCATATGTGGCTGTTGAACCGGCAGTAAACCCTAAAGCCCCATCCACTTCTAGATCATATTCCGGAGTGTTGTTCCCTATTCCGATTCTATTCAGCGTAGAATCCACAAACAGGGTATCTGTATCGACCGAGAAGTTCTCGGTTACGCTCAGGTTGTTCGGGAAAACGTAATATCCTCCTTCAAATGTTCCCGGGCCAATCGATGGAGCACTGTGACCTGGATCAGCAGGTGCAGCAGAAACCGAACTAATAACTATACTATATGTTACTACTAGTAATATGAATATAATAAACAACTTCATTCCTTCGAACTTTTTGGCTTTCATGCTTCTCTCCCAATCTGACTTGTTATGCCTATCTGTTCATGTAGTCTGAGACCAGAACCTCGAGAAGCTGTGATATCCTCATATCTTTTTCTATTGCGAGTTTCTTGAACTCCTTCCAAACACCGGTCTCCACAACTATTGTTGCCTTTGTTTTTTCCATAAACACACCCATATTTCTTTACATCTATACATAAATATGGATATACATATTTAAATACTTTTCTATACTCGAGTATACATTTCACGCTCATTCTACCTTCTCCTACTCTTTTTGACATATTCCCTAACAACCCCTTCCAGAAGCTCTGATATCCTCATCTCCTTGTCTATTGCGAGTTTCTTGAACTCCTTCCATATCTCCTTCTCCACAACCACTGTGGTTTTTACCTTTCCCTTTTTCACTCTCCATCACCCCCTAAAAGTTCGAATTGTAATGTAGATCACCCTTGAAGTACATGTTTCCTGTTAGTCTGTCTATGTACCCCGCAATGGCGCCTGTTGAATCTTGAATTATGAAGTCATTGTTCCCTCCAGGGATTGGACTGGCCTGCTTGATGAATTTACCAGTTGTGTTGAGGTTCCCGTTGGTATCTATGTACAAAACAACAGTTCCGCCTGAATCTTGTATAATAAAGCTGTCGTCAGGTGGGGAGGGTGATGACTGTTCAGATGCATAATCTCCCTTCACATCCACATAACCGTTATCATCAAACCTCGCCTCTATCTCACCAGTTCCGGTACTGTCTTTTATGTATAAACAGGGATTCGCGGAGTTGCAGGTCGTTCCTGAGCCACCGTCAATTATGTAATTCTCGACGTCAAAATTCGTTAAATTCTCTCCATAAATCCCAGCATAGGTAACATTAATCTTAACAGGATACGTCCCTGCAGAGGAGGGAGCAGTGAATGAATAGTTGTAATCCCCAGAGGAATCAGTAACCACTGCTGTATAATTGACATAAACCTTCTCCAGATAAGGGGTACTGTTACCATTTGGTGACTCCAAAAACGCTTTGTACTGGAAATACCTATTATCTGGAGTACTCAAGGCTTCTCCGCTTGAATTGCTGTAGTAGGTCGAATGTGTTCTATCCGGACCAGTAAATAATCCTCTTTGATAAAGCTGTCGGATTTCGCTATCTGAAAGTGAGCGATTCAAGATTACGACTTCGTCTATAATGCCGTCGAAAGTATTCGTATAACCCCATCCTATGGTGACGGGTTCGCTACTCGTGCTCGGATCTTCCCATGTATCTTCAGTAACTGATTGGATTTCGGCACCATTACTATAACATTTAACCGACTGTCCTCCCACATCCCTGACAACACAAACATGTGTCCATTCATTATTACCAGTTAAAACATTATCCCACTGGATATAGTAATATGGTGAGGATTCACCACCAGCTTGGCCATGAAAAAAACTCAACATCCCAGGCTGTGGGTCATCCTCAAAAGTCAAAGCGAATTCTCCTCCATATGCTTTATCAACCGGATTCTCTCTTTGCGCGCCCATATTTTTCGGATAAGCCCAAAAACAAATGCTCAGATTTCCTGTGATCTGTAAGGAAGAGGGATTACCGAGACTGACATAATCATCATCCCCATCAAACTCCAACGCGTTCCCTACCACCCCATCCGCTTGCAGGGGTCCTACAATCTGGCCGTCGTTGCTGTTCTCTGACGAATCATTTGCTCTTCCCCTCTGGTAATGTTCTAGAACTTCAGCTCCGGAAAGCGCACGGTTGTAGATAGCGACTTCATCTAAAGTTCCGTTGAAGGTACCATAATTGCTTCTGTAACAGCCTATACATAAATCATATCTACTCACATAAATCGTGTCTGTTAATGCCGTTGTTGCATTCAGAGAACCGTCTATATAAGCTGCCATGTACGAACCATTGTAGGTGAGAACAAGATGGTGCCATTCATTATCAATAACATTCGCACCCGTACTCAAAACCCACCAGGCAGTGTTGGAGGAATTTCTCAGTATAAAACTGTATTGTGGGACCGGGCCTGCTGTGGCGACTCTCATGGCGTATGAATTCTCCCTTCCAATAGGATATATATTCTCAGTCGCTATCTGGTTAGGATCACCCTTAAGCCATGTCTCTAGAGTTATTTGGTTGGTTATGTCCAAATTTTTGTTGTTTGATACATTTATGAAAACGCCATTGGTCCCATTGAATTCACATCCATCATCAAAAATACCATCATCATCTGTACAATCCAGTCCTCCGTAAGCTACCCCATCACCTCCCAAACAGCTCGAATCGCTCAAATCATTGTCATTCAGATGCCACAGACCAACCATTCCTGTTTCAGTGGAGAGTTCCACCCCTTCGTTCCCGGAAAAGTGGTAAATGCCGGATGCGTTATGAGAGATTTCGTCACAATCCGGATCATCACATGACCTGGCCTGGAACTTCAAGTCAAATCCACGCCTGTAGAGATCCTTTACCTCAGAAGCTGAAAGCGTGGTGTTGTAGATAGCGACTTCGTCTATCGTTCCGTCGAAAAAAGCACTGCCGGTGTACCTGGTCCCAATTCTCACGCCTACTCCTAAATTCGGATCCTCTCCCGCGCCTGTGTCCATTAATTCTCCGTCAAGATATATCTTCGTTTCAGTGGAGCTTTCAGTAACAACAACATGATGCCATACATTGTTACTTAAATTTCCAGAGTCTACTTCTACCCTCGAATCGAAACAGATGTTACCATTGGGGTCATCACATGCCCCTGATGTATAATCCTGCAAGAACCACCAGTTTCCCCCATACCTCCCGTCCATTAAATACTGCGAACCTTCGTTTATGTTGGATTTATTGAACCAGAGAGCTAATGTCATTTCAGAGGGATCTCCCAAATCCGGGGTTATGTTAACCCAATCATCACCCCCATCAAGCTCCAACGCGTTCCCTACCACTCCTTCTGTTTGCAAGGGTCCGATAATCTGACCATCGTTGTCGTAAAAGGAGGAATCATTCGCATTTCCGCGGGCGTAGAGGTCGAGGATTTCATCTTCTGAAAGTGTTCGGTTCCATATGATAACCTCGTCGATGCTCCCGTTCCAGTTGGATTGGGCTTCTGCACTTCTCCTGCCTATCATCAACGGGTCTTCAATATAAATATAACTGGGTACACTGCTGGTGTCGTTTTCCTGCAAAATCCCGTCAATATGAAGCGAGGCCCATTCGCCTGCCTTGAAAACACCCACTACATGGTGCCATGTGTAGTTGTTATTTTTAAACCAGCCCGTGGCTCCTCCATCACTTCTTGCTAATGCAACACCGCCGGAACAATCATAGACAGTAAAGTCAAACCTGTCAACTGTCCAGATAGCCCCGAAGCTCCATCCTGCATGATCTGTTCCACAAGCCTGGTATTGATACGTGCTCGCAGCTATCCTTCCCTGGGTTGATGGCCCTGATTCGGGATAAACCCACGCGCTTATACTCATCTCCAGGCTTGTGTTAAGGCTGGAGTCGCTTCCGCAGTCAAGATAATTCCCTGAACCATAAACCCCGTCAAGATCGCAACCGTCATCAAGAACACCATCATCGCCGTCACAATTCAGACCAAGTCTTTGTATACAATCATTCCCATTTCCGCTTGAATCAGTCGTATCATTGTCATTTAGATGCCACAGACCAACCACTCCTACCCCAGGAGAGAACTCTTTACCCTCGCTCCCTGAGAAAGTGAGTGAAACTAGTGTATCTCCATCCGGTTCGAGGTGTCCGTAATCATAGGGTTCAATCCAGCTTATGTTTTTCCATTCCACTTTCGCCCCAGCATCCATAAACTCGGATTCGAATGTTCCCTCGCAATAATAATAACCACACCTCTGCTTGTTGTATATTTCCGCGACTTCGCTCGCTGAAAGCGCGCGAGTGTAAACAGCGGCTTCATCTGCCCAACCAGCTAAATTGGCAGAAGTACCAGTATAATACCCACCTATCGAGAATGTGGCCGCGTCCTCTATATTGTCGCAGGACTCGAACTCATTTTGAATTTCTGCCCCGTCAATATACAGCACACCAGCAGTTGAGTTGTACGTGTAAACAGCGTGATGCCATTGACTGTCATTGTATTCACTAGCAGTGACAAAGTCCGCGTATCGATTCCCATCGGTTTGACACTCTGTCCATACCCTGACCGTCCCGACTCTTCCGGGTCCGAAAACTATTGCTGAGCTGTTTGCAGAAGTTCCACGTGTGGAAATCTCAATTAGCCTGGGATTCGTATCGGTCTGGACACCTGCCTTGAACCACACCATAAGTGTTAAACCCGTTGTAAGGGTCTCGCTCATGTTCCCGTATACACTTTGAGTTCCATCGAAATAACACCCGTCATCTAGTTTCCCCTCATCTCCTGTACAATCCACTCCTCCTGATGCTGTTCCATTATAGTCATTCCCGCTCGAATCGCTCAAATCATTGTCATTCAGATGCCACAAACCAACCATTCCTGTTTCTGGGTCAAGCTCTGTGTCGGTGAGTGTGACATTCTCGCTGTCGTACGTTGTGTTTGAGAACGTCCCGCCGTCCCAGTCCCCAGAATCAGTGTGCATGAAGCTTTTGTCATTATCATATGTTCCATGTTCTGTCAGGTTGCTCATCGTCAGCAAACTCCCATTCAACCAGATGTTGAAAGGACCATCAGTAACGTCAGTCCCATTGACCAGTTGTATGTGACCAGAGACATACATTGTAGAGTCAGGTAATACAGGATCACCTATGGGTGATATAGTCTCTGTTATCTGCGTAGAGTAATCCCACCATGTCCCTGAACTGCAGTAATCATTGTCCCCATCAGAATCAGCATCAGTTGAATTCTCACCGTCATTATAACACACCCCATTCGCAACACATTTGCTGCTCGCGTTACAGCACGCATCATCAGTCGAATCAGTAGTGAAAGACGCATCCATGCTTGAATGCGCTATTCTGTAAGTATAGTATTCTGCTGAATCATCCCCGCAGCAGTCAGAATCCGCCCCTGCTTCCCAGTCCATCGGATTCGTTTCGTTCCAACAACTATTGCTGTTACATGCAGTGGCCCCAACTTTGCAATCACACCAGTCCTCATCCTTGTCATAGTTGACAGTATACATTGGGTTGTTTGGAATCGAAGTCTCACTGCTTTCCCATTCGTATATGTCTCCCTCGGCATGAGCACTTATTGATGCGTTGTAATAGCCCTCAACTGTACAGAAGGTGTGGCCAAGGGAGTAGTTCCAGCTTTCGTTGGTGTAATATGGAGAAGCTGCGCATGAACCATCTGTTTTCCAATACGTGGCGCTGTGCGGACCGCTTGAGTATGTTCCTGTGATGTTGCCGGCACGCTCAAAGACTATCATCGATACCTCCTCAGTCGTATGGCCACGTTCAAAATCGCCAAATTGGTCTTCTTCTAGATGTGTCCCACCAAAACTTGTGTTCAGGGAACATGTAACCATCCACCCACCGTCCCCACCATTATATGTCCTCATCTCCCATAGAATCAGGGGAGTGTTGTCATAGGTGTTTGAAAATGGAAAGTCATAACAACCATTATCGTGTCCTGCCACAACGTTTCCAGTTGTTTGGGTTTCGTAGTCTATGCAGTTCACTGTGCTCGTCACGTCTGCCTCAATAGCTATCCAGCTCATGTCCTCGTCTGCGTGATCTGGATCCAATCCACAATACTCTGCCAGTTCCATTGAGATGTTGAACCTGGCTTCATCCAAAATAAACACATGGTCTGTTGTCCAATTAGCCTCATGGTTGCTCGTTACAGATGCGAAAACAACTGGTGCTGAGCTGTAGTAATGAGAAAAGTATTTGGTATTCCAGGTGTTGTCCGTACAAGCTGCCCCTTTGACATGCGTTTCAGTGTAATTGTGCGCCTCAACTTTTGTTCCGTCAGTTAATATCCACACACCTTCTTCCATGACCATGTAGTAAGCCTTTTCTGTCTGGGGTTTGGCGGTTGCATTGGCTGCCTGTAGCCTAGCCTCAAAAGAACTAGATCCAACATTCCTTACCCTAACTGAAATGGGATCTGCACTCCCGTTCAGATCTCTAACTCTTTCATGAAAATTTACCACAACAACTGGGGTTGTATATGAATTCTCCAAGTAAACCGTTCTCCAAGTTGAATAATTAAGTGAAACACTTCCCACTTCTCCGATTACCTGCGAACCCTCAAATGAGAATACAGAAACATTCATAGCATCCACATCACACATATGACATGGAGAGGCAGTTGTTCCTGTACAATTTGCAAGGTTTTCAGCATATGCAGTGTCGCCCAAGAAAGAGTATTCCAGATAATGGCGACCAGTCTCTAGAATTAACAAAACAAGTCTTGCTCTTTCATCACAATCCCAGTCTCTCGCGACAATCTTTCCATTTTCTATTCCTTCAACAAATGATTCATCATCAAATTTTTGGAAGAAGTACTTCTCAACCTCTATATTCTTACCACCACAGTATAGCCAAAGGAATCTTATATCCTTCTCGAAAAAGGTCCCTTCTAGGGCATCTATTTCTAGGTCACCTCTACCCCTGGTTTCAAATTCCACTTCCCACCTTCCCCATAAAGTCGGTTTCGAGATAGGGTTCAGGATTTTTATGTGTTCAACCTCAGATTCGAGCTGGGGCTGCGGGAAAAAGAAACCCTGTATCATTTCAAAGAAACTTGGCTGCTCTGCCTGAACCTGCATGGGAAACGCTGCCAACAATAAGAAAATCGTCAGTGCTATTACTAAAATGATCTTCTTATTCATTTTTACCTCCACTGTTTCTGTTTAAAATCAGGTTATCGAGTTTCAGATTTTCTGCAGGTGAGTAGAGCTTCGCCTTGCCAACATCCCTTCTCTTAACATGGCCTTTTGCCTCCAGGACAGCAAGATATTTAGAAGCAGTTACCCTGTGCAGATTCGCTTTCTCAGCAATTTCGAGTATGGTTAAAGAGATATCAGAGCGATTCAATATATCCAATATCAGCTCCTCTGTTGGATCGAACTCCATTCAACCCCCAAAGAAATTTAACATTAATGTTAGTCATTGAAGTTAGTCACCAATGACTAACTATAAATATATTTAGAAAAGCTGCTATATAAAATTTCTAGAAAAAATTAAAACATTCCAAGAAAATCCAGAGATAATTTATTTTTAATTGTTAAAGATTAACAATTGGGGTTGTTATGAGGGTGTTTAAGTTTTCGTCTGTTGGTTTGATTGGGCTTCTGGTTAATGAATTCATGCTCTGGTTTTTCACAGATTCTGTGGGATTATTCTATCTCGTATCAAGCATAATAGCTAGCATAATCTCAATCATATCAAACTTCATTATCAACGATAAGTGGACCTTTAGAGAAAGGAGGAGTGGAAACATTTTCAAAAGGTTGGTGAAATATTGCTCAATATCTGCTGTGACTGCTCTGATAATAGTTTCTGTTCTTTACATACTAACAGATTTCCTCGGAATTTACTATTTGATTTCAAACATATTTGGGGTATTTGTTGCATTCTACTGGAGTTATTCCTCGAATATTAGGTGGACATGGCCAGTTAAACTGGGGGAGATTCGTAAATTACAAAACAAAAATCCAAATGTTTCGGTGATAATCCCAGCATCAAACAAGGACAGTGTGAAGGGGTTCGTGGAAGGGGTTTCCAGTGTTTTGGAAGAAAACAATATTGATAATGATATTATGGTGGTGGATGATGAGAACAGTTCTGTTTTGAAAGGATTCAGTGATGTGAGAGGTGATGTGGTTGGGGTCATACATCCCTTTCACTCTCCGGAAGCCATACCAGAGCTGATTAAACCAATCATGAATAACGAATCAGATCTTGTTATAGGAAGCAGGTATGCAGAAGGAAGTGAATTGAACTGCTCTTTTGGAGAGAGAATTAGTTACAGATTCAAATCATTGCTTGCGAGAGGACTGACAAACGTTAAAGACCCTCTTCCTGGTTTTTTCTTTTTCAATAAAAATTTAATTAAGGGTGTGTATCTGGATTCTGGGTGCTATAGCCCGGGCTTGGAGGTTCTTGTTAGGGGAAAATATGGGAATGCAAGAGAGGTGCCATATAGTATAAACTGTGAACAAGATATGTCTAATAGATCAAGTATTTTCAGATATTTTAAAAATTTGATTAAACTTTATTGGTATAGAATTAACGAGTGAATTCGATGCTTAGGAAAATCCTAGTATCAAAAGTATCAAGGAGATTTGATAGAATTTCTATGCCCTACAAGATAAACCTGTTCATAACCTACTCGTGCAATTCGAGATGCAATACCTGTTTCATCTGGAAGAAGTACATGCATAAACCTTCGCTGAAAAGAGAAGAGTTAAACACAATCCAATGGAAAACGTTTTTTGAGAAATTGGGTGATAGGCTTTACTGGGTTTCAATCTCTGGTGGTGAGCCCTTATTGAGAAAGGATCTGGTCGAAATAATTTCCTCAATGAATATGAAAAATCTATGGGTGCTGAGTATTAACACAAACGGTCAGCTGCCAGAAAAGACATACGAAACAATAAAAGAGTTGTTGGATATATTGCCAAAAAAAATCAGATTTTTCCTTGCGGTTAGTTTATTGGGTTCTGAAAATACATATAAATTGGTTTCGGGTAAGGAAAGTGCATTCAAGACATCTGAAGAAACATACAAAAAATTGAAACCTTTACAAGCGAAACATAGGAACTTCTATCTCGAGAGGGAACTCTTTGTAAATAAATACAATTTGAACGAAATAGGAAAAATCGTGGATAAACTCAATGAAGACAAAATTCCGTTCACGCTTACGTTTGCCCAGGAATCAGGGTATTATGATAATGTAGGCAAGTGTGTGGATTTCTCTATGCAAGAAAGGCGAAGGTTAGTTGAAATACTCAAGTCTGTATATATTCCCATTTACCGAAAGGAGGATATAGTGAAGAGAGCATTCAAGGAGATTGCGATCAAGTTTTTCGAAGGAGAAGAGATTCCTAAATGTTATTCATTGTGGTCCTCTGTTAGGATAGACCCTTACGGAAATATTCACCCATGTATTATGAGAAACGAGATTATAGGAAATCTTGTTGAGAATGGAATGGACCTTGAGAAAACAATGATGAACAGTAAAATTCTAAAGGAAATACAGGGTAAAATAAAAGATAGTGGGTGTTCGTGCTGGACACCATGTGAGGCATATCAGACTATATTACAGAATCCTAGTCTTTTATTCAGATTTTTAAAACAGTCTTCAAGAGCATGAAGAAAGTTTCATAGTCTTTCTTTTACCAGGGAATTTGGTTTCAGGATTGATTATTATCATCTTCATGCGAATCTACCCAACACACGATCAAACAATATGTTCAGTTCCTCCTGGCAGTTCCAAACACATTTATTGCAATGTAAAAGTTTGTACCTCAGATTTTTGTACATTTCTGAATACCAAATATCCTTTATGTTGGTATTTCGAATGTTGCCTATTTTACTTCCTGACTCAAACATGCCAAAACATGGGTATACATCACCATTCGAAT
>CP070801.1:969387-984077 GCA_020343575.1 Candidatus Aenigmatarchaeota archaeon | reverse complement strand
GTACTTCAATATCATTAAAAAACCAAAGCATGGATATGGAGCAAATGTGAACCCGTGCATAGATTGCAAAATATACATGCTAAAGAAAGCCAAGGCGTTTGCGAAAAAAATAAATGCAGATTTTATTGCTACAGGAGAGGTTCTGGGTGAAAGACCTTTCTCACAGAAAAGGTCCCTGATGAAAATCATCGAAAAGGAGTCCGGACTTAAAGACAAAATAGTAAGACCCCTGTCAGCCAAACTGATGCCTGCCACAGAGGCAGAGAAGAATGGTTTGGTTGACAGGAAAAAACTATTGTCAATCCAAGGAAGGTCGAGGAAACCGCAGATGAAACTTGCGAAGGAGTTCGGAATCAAAAAGTATCCAACTCCCGGTGGCGGCTGCCTGCTCACGGATCCTGGGTTCTCGAAAAAACTCATAGATTTCCTTGCGAACGAAAAGACCCTTACCTGGAAGGATGTTGAACTTCTCAAATCAGGCAGACATTTCAGGTTGGGCAAGGAAAAAATAATCGTTGGAAGGAATGAACAGGAAAACAAAAAACTCTTTGACCTTGCAGAAAAACACAGACTATCATGGATGGAGGTTAAATACTACATGGGACCGCTCACAGTTCTGCAAGGAAAATCAAACACCCTGATAAAGAAGGCAGCGGAAATAACGGTTCGATACTCTGATGCCCCAAAGAAGGAAGTGGAACTCAGTTACACCAAAGGCAGAAATAAAAAAATTGTTAGAGCAAAACCCATAAACAAAAGGGAATTGGAGAAGCTGAGAATTATATAATATACACATCAATAATATACTATATGATTCCCAAGGTTTCCAGGATAATCAAGGATATCAAATCAATGAAGATTCAGGGTGAAAGGGAGGTTGCGAAATCAGGATTGGAATGCTTTATTCTGACAGCGAAGAACTCTAAGGCCAGGAATAGAAAGGAATTTATGAGGGAGATTAAAAGCCTTGCAATGGTTTTGACAAAGACAAGGGCAACAGAACCAATGCTGAGGAACGTTATGAAGAACGTCCTCCTGCGGTTGAACGAATACGGTGGAGAGAATGTGAAAGAAGTTACAGTGAACATTTGCAACGAGGAGCTGCGGAAGATAGACGAGGCACTGATAAAAATCGCTGAGATTGGGGCAGGTCAGATAGAGAGTGGTGACAAAATCATGACTCACTGCCATTCACACGATGTTGTTGCTATATTTCTTGAAGCGAAAAAGCAGGGTAAGAGGTTCGAGGTCATAGTCACAGAGTCCAGGCCAAGACTGCAGGGAATGCTTACAGCGAAGGATTTGACAAAGGCAGGGATCAAGGTTGTTTATTGTGTTGATTCTGCAATGGGATGGTTCATGAAGGAGACCAACAAGGTTCTGGTCGGGTGTGATGCAATACTGGCGGATGGTTCAATAGTGAACAAAATTGGAACCTTCCCCCTTGCCTTGGTTGCAGAGAAGTTTGGTGTTCCCTTATTTGTTGCAGGCGAAACCCTCAAGTTCGACCCGCAGACCATCATGGGGGTTCCAGAACCCATTGAGATGAGAGAAGCGAAGGAGATTATAGACCCAAAAAAGCTTCCAAGGGCAAAGATAATAAACCCAGCTTTTGACGTGACTCCTGCTGATTACATACACGCCCTTATAACAGAGAAGGGAATAATGAGACCAGAGGTTTTGAGAGAGAGGGTAGATTGATAGGTGGATAAATGGCGTTGAAAGAGCTGAGTTTGACCGTTTCCCAATTGTTTGGGATGTGGTATGTAATAATCATGTTTATATTTACCTTGATATTCAATTCTCTTATTCTGTGGTTTCTAACAAAGAAGTTCAAGTTCAAGAAAACCAACTACGAATATGCACTATTTATAACCTTTATCACAGCTTTTGTAAGCCTTGTGGTTGAATTCTTCGTTCCCATAGGGATTGAAATTTGGATGTTCCCACTCTACTTCGCGATAGATGTGGTTCTTATATACATGATCTATCCTGAAAGCCTGAAGAATTCTCTGAAGGTCGGGTTCGTGTGGTGGGTTTTGACAGCAGTGGTTAGTCTCATTCTGGGTTTAGTGATAGGGCTAGTTCTCGCAGCAATAGGAATAACAATAGGAGTCCAACCATTGGTAAGCTGGTTGTTCCCAACGTAAAAACAATATAAAAATGATTTGTGATTGTTAATTATGCAATTAAAATTTATCACAGGTGAACCAGCAATCCTTTCAGGAAAAACATTAGTGATAGCTGATTTGCACATAGGGATTGAGCACCGCTACAAAAAAGAAGGGATAAAGGTTCCCTCACAATCAGGGAAACTGTTGGAAAGAATAGAGAAACTTCTCAACAAGACCAAGGCAAAGAGGCTCATTATAATAGGGGACATCAAACACAAGGTTCCTGGAACCAGCTTCCAGGAGGAGAGAGAGATTCCCTTGTTTTTCCAGCGTCTCTTGGAGAAAACCGAGGTTGAGGTGACGCCTGGTAACCATGACGACAGAATAAAAAACCTTCTGCCTGAGAGAGTCATCCTTCACCCAAGCACCGGGTTCATGCTTGGGAAGACATGGCTCTGCCACGGACACGCCTGGCCAGACAAGGAATTCATAGATGCGGAACACATTGTGATAGGTCACAACCATGCCTCAATCGAGTTCAGTGACAAGCTCGGATACAGGTGGATTGATCCAGTGTGGGTGAGGGCAGAGATTGACAAGAAAAAACTCCCAAAGCAGTACAGGGGGTTTTCAGGCAGCCCCCCAGAACTTATACTTGTGCCACCCTTCAATGAATTCGCGGGACTGATACCAATGAACAAAAGGGCAAGGGAAGTCAGAAGATATTTCATCGAGGGCCCCAGCCCCATATTCAGAATTTCCAAGAAAAGAACAGCGAGAGTGTATATGCTTGACGGAACTTTCTTGGGGAAATTAGGTAAACTATAATTTAATCCTTCCAAAACCTTCTGTTCTTTACATAGTTTCTTTCTGCGCGAAGTATTTCCCTAAGAAGCTCTTCATCCTTCTTCATCTTTGCCAGGACTCTCCCTGCTGTCTTTGGGCCAACACCTCTTCCAGCCAGAACCAGGGCCGCATCCTTCCCTGATGCCACCACAAGGCTTGCTGTGTTGAGCATGTGGTTGAACCACTTCTCCTCTTCTTCTGATAACTCTTTACCTGCTTTTTTCTTTTTGACAAGTTCCTGCGCCTGGATAACATATCTGTAGGGAACAATAGCCACCATACCTGCGTAGCAAAGAGGACAGTGTACAGGATCCTTCAAATCCTTGACAGTGTTTATGGTTGCCCATCCACACTGTGTGCAAGCCAGACCAATCTTGGTTTCCATCAACCTGCGCTTGAAAACCCTGAATATCTCCTTTTCGGGCCTGGAAGGAGCGATTATCTCAAAACTCCTCTTCAGGGCGAGTTCAGCTAGCGGGGAAAGCCCGGGTCTTGTTTCAATCCTAATTTCCTTGGATTTCATCTTATCCAGAACTTCCTTCGCTCTCTCTACATCAAGCTTCTCCTGCTCTATTTCATTCAGGGCCTCCCTGTGAGGAGGCGTGTTCGTATAAACTTCTGCTATCTTCTTTATGTAACCCTTGCCATACTCAGCGTCCCTTGAGATGATTCCGAATCTCTGGCAGACGTGGATGAATCTCCATATGAAAAGCTCCGAGTTCGGCAGGGACATGTTAAGCAGGGGTCTGACTTCCTTGGATTTCAGGTTTCGAAACGTATCTATTGCCTCCTTCCAGTCCAGTTCGTCCTGAAGTCTTATTATGATTCTGTAGGGGTCTACCTGAAGTCCAATCGAACCGAGTTTGCTTATCAAAAGTGATGAGAGAACCCTGCCTATTGTATCATTAACAAGGGAACCCCAGCAGGAGTGAATAACAACCCATGCCCCATCCTCATCCGGACTGTGTTCGATAAGAATTCTTTTATCGTCTGGAACCATTCCCCATCTCTTCTGTCTCAGGACAGTTTTGAAAAGCGTATCAGCAACCCCCAGAGTGATGGGATAATTCTTTGTCAGGCGAGAGATAATCTCTGATCTGTTTTTCTTATCTTCAATCATATCTGCGATTTCTTTCCTGAGTTTTCCAACACCCTGCGCGACCTCGTAGGGAACTGGAATCAGTTCCCCCTCCCATGCAGGTACTGCGGCCTCTATTCCGGACATTGGTTCAACGTATATCTTGTCATTCCTCACATCCAAAATCCTCCAGGCTTGTCCCTTGCAGATGAATGAGGTTTCCGGGTTTCCGTGAAGAGCTACAAACTCCGCATCAAGAGTTCCCACATCTTTGTCTGACACAACATCGTGTATCTGGTAGTTCTTGACATCAGGAATGGTGGAGAGATTCCTGTAGTAGTACTCGAACGCTTTCCTTCGCCTTCGCAGGGGAACATTGTCGTCGAACTTGGATCCCACCCAGATACAGCCGAGTTTTTGCATCAGGTTGCAGATATCCAGAAACTCCTCCCTTTTCAGGTCTTTGTAGGGATTCGCTTTCTTTATTATCGAATAAGCTCTATCAAGCGGAATCTTGTACTCCTCAAGGGATAGACCAACTATCTGATGAGCCAGAACATCCCACGCCTTTCTATAAACAAGGGTCGGTTCTATTTTTCCCTTCAGGGCGTGATCTGCGATTATTGAGGATTCAAAGCAGTCATCTGGCTCACCGGAGATTATCACACCGTCTGATATCCTGTCCAGTGTGTGACCGGATCTCCCTATCCTCTGCAGGAATTTCACAACCTGCCTTGGAGACTGGTATTGGATTACGAAATCTATGAGTCCTATATCTATTCCAAGCTCAAGGCTTGATGTGCATATCAGGGTTTTGATTTTCCCATCTTTGAAACCCTTCTCAGCATGAATCCTGACATCCTTGGAGAGGGAAGAATGGTGGGTTTCTATCAACAGCTTCTCATCAAGTGTTTTCATCCTGGAGGAAAGTATCTCTGCGAATTCTCTTGTGTTGGTGAATGTCAGAACGGATTTTTTCTGTTTTATCAGTTCCTGGATCCTCTTCAGTCTTGCTGCAATCTGCGGACTGGTAAACATCTTTGATGCGTACTGTAGGTCATCCCTAACAGGTTTTGGGCACTCGACCCTGATGTCGGTTTTCTTGGTCTTGACCACATTTACAACACTGTGTTCCCTTGAGGAAAGTGAGAAGAATTCAACAATCCTTTCTGGAGAACCCACAGTCGCTGACAAGGTTATAACCTGGGGATCCGGGTTTCCTAAACCCCTTACCAGTTCCTTCAATCTTTCCAGACCAATAGTCAGCTGCAGGCCCCTCTTGTTGGGAACGAGCTCGTGGACCTCATCTATTACTATATATCTTACATTCTTGAGGTGGCCCCTCATTATCTTTCCAGTGAGGACAGCCTGCAGGGTTTCTGGTGTGGAGATGAGCATGTCAGGTGGATTCTCAGACTGCATCTTCCTCTCGTACGTGCTCGTGTCCCCATGCCTGACAGAAACATCGAAATCCAGTTCCTTGGACCACCACAATATCCTTTTCAGAAGGTCTCTGTTAAGACTCTTAAGCGGGGTTATGTAGAGAATCGAAATAGAATCTGGTTTATCCTTGAGCCACAGGTCAAATATCGGGAGCAGGCAGGCCTCTGTTTTTCCTGAGCCGGTCTCGGATATGGTCAGGAGGTTTTTCCTCTGTAGCGCTAGAGGTATCACTTCCTTCTGGATTGGTGTGGGTTCCTTGAACCGTCTTCTCACTAGTTTTTTCAGTTCCGGCTCCAGTAGCTCGAATACGTTCCCATCCCTTTCTTTCATTTTTCCACCAAAATATAACACTGTTATATTTTTGAACGTAAGTTATCAAACCTGATTATATTAACTACGTGAATTTAAAAACCTTAATTGCTTCCTTGAGCAAATAAATACCAGTAAAACAAAATTATAATTATGCTCAGTAAACTCCATGCTCTTGCTTTTTTGATAATCGGGCTTATCTTTCTGGTACAGACAGTAGCGGGTATGGCTGAACTGGGTATAATAGATTCTAAGCTTTACCACGCCCCGAACCAGAGCCTTGATATAAATGTAACCATAAGGCATGATGAACTCATTACAGGGAACCCGGAACTAGAGGTTTACCTGAACAACACACTTGAGGAATCCATAGACCTTCAGAACTACTTCCAGGAGGCATCCACCTACAGCTACAAACCCCATTCTTTCAGCTACAACATAACAGCCAACGGGCAGAATACATGGGAGGAATACCCAGATGTGGACTTTTCGTTTTCCGTGGATGCAAGCGGATATAAGGGTGCGAACTGCGATGTCCCTTGGAATCTAATACAGGAAATGGGGGGACCCTATCAGGGAGATGATGATGTAAATGTAATGGATGGGTTGAAAAAAATTCGCAATGTAAGCGAAGAAGTTCTCGTTCCCAATGACTGTCCGGAAAATACAACATGGACTGTCACTCCAGCATCATCAATAGATCCTTCCCAAGCGAGTGTTGTGTTGGCCATGATGGAGGTCTGTGGGGGAGGTATGTATGAGGGTTATTATGTGCATAGCAGCGGATGGGTGAGCAGACTACTCGATGTTTCGAGTTGTGGAGGACAGTACACAACAAGGGAATGCTGGATTGAGAAGTTTAATGACTCGAGCCTTAATCAGAATTACGGAGCATTTGGGGGTCCACTAGGATGGCCCGGTGGCGGAATATACAAAAACGGTAATTACCAGAGAAAGGATTTACAACCGCCACAGGTTGACTGGGACGGTAATATAGGAATGATAACGATATACGACTATGACTCTCAGGCCACGTATTGGGTTGTTTACCTACCACCTAACGGGGCTCTGTTGTGTGCATACACAGACTATTCAGAGATAAATTCGAGTTCATGGACCAGAAGCGGAACCATAGGTAGTCCAGCAAGTTACACAAACCCATATCAAAGACAGTGGACTGCATCCGAGTTAGAATTAACTCTGAATTATCCAAACTGTCCATGTTCAAACTGCAACTGCACCAAAACAGTCAGTTCCTACTCTGTTGTGGAATACCAGGATCCTGACAATGCAATAGACGTGACGTTTAACCAGCAGACCCTTACGGTCACAGGAACCTGCACCCTAACGGATTTCACCCGGAACTACACCACAACTGTGCCTCTTGCAGATCACATAGAAACCCCTTCTCGAAACGATTCTCACAACCTTTCTGTTAAACTGATCAGTGGTGGAATTGATATTATAAACAAATCCTACCAGTTTTACGTGTGCGCTGACCTGGATGGGGACGAATACTGTGAAGAGAGGGGAGACTGCAACGATACCGACGCATCAATAAACCCAGATGCTTCAGAAATCTGTGACTACAAAGACAACAACTGTGATGGGGAGATAGACGAGGATTTTTACGGAGAGGGGTTTGAATGTGTTCTTAACATGTCATGCAATGACTGGAACGGTAGTGTATGCAACGGAACATGTGTATGCACCGAGGACGGACTGAACGTTACTTGCAACTCAACGTACTCTATAGGAGAACTGGATGAGGTCTGTTTGAATGAAAAGGATGATGACTGTGACGGGGTAGTGGATGAGATGTATGATATAATCAATGAGACAGAGACAGAGGGATGTATTTGGAGTTGTGTGGATGGAACCGAAACACCATGCGGTAGTGATATAGGGTTCTGCACACCAGGTAAAAGAACATGCGTAGACGGTGAATGGGGGCCCTGCATGGATGCCAGAGTTCCCAGGGAAGAGGTCTGTAACATGGGCCTGTCACAGCTCCCAAGGTATGCAGACGATGATTGTGACGGTGTAATAGATAACGTGCTTAGTGGAACTTCTATTTTTGAGACGAAGTGCCAGTGTTACAATGGAAACTCCACTAGACCAGAGGTATGTAACGGTATAGATGATGACTGTGACAATGAGATAGACGAAAGAGCGTGCAGATGTAGTGAAGGAGAGACTAGGGATTGCGGAACTGACATAGGAATATGCAGACCAGGAATTCAGTACTGTGAGGATGGCTGGTGGGGAACGCGGTGTCACGGTGCTGTGGACCCAAACCCCGAGGGAGAGATATGTTACAACGACCTTGATGATAACTGTGACGGACGGACAGATGAGGATTGTATAATCAGAGTTACATGCGAGAATAATGAATGGGATCTGAATGAGGATGGAGTGGATTGTGGAGGTGACTGCCCTGACCCATGTGAATACCCAATTCCATGGATAATATTTTCTATTGTTATTATAGCCTTTATCGTTACCTTCATAATATTAGAAATAAAGGGAAAGATCCCTGCTTAATTTTTAGATTATTTCAGAAACCCCTCTAGACTACCCCCTCCTTTTCCGCCAGATTTACTGATCTCTATTTTCTCATTCTTTATTTCCAGCACCATCCCGTCCCTTGCAGCTATTGTTCTGATTCCTGTCTCCTTTTCTATCCACGCTGCCTCCTTCTCCGCGACACCGCGCAGCATTTTAGTTCCAAAATGCTTTAACACAGCGGCCTTTGGTCTGGTCTTGACAATCAACTCCTTAGCCTGCTCAGAGTCCATGTGCTCAGGCCAGCTATCCCCCCTCGGCCTAAGGCAGTTTATCACCAAAACATCACAGTTTGTGAAATACTTTTCTTGACCATCGAAATATTCACCATCAGAGGTATAACCTATCCTGTTTCTCTCCCCCTCAAAAACAAACCCCACTCCCTCAGAATCTCCATGCTTGACCGGCGTTGCTCTTATCTTGATGTTACTAGTTTTTGTCTCCTTACCGGGTTCTAGAATCTCATATCTCTCCACAGCGTTTAAATGGTAGGGTGAAAAAACAGCTCGATGTTTCTCCCCTCCCTTAATTACATTCTTGCCCCCTATTATGACTCCTCTCTTTTTATTTACCCCAATGGTCATTGCCTCAACGACCATCTCAGCATCTGCGTAGTGATCAGGGTGTGGGTGGGAAATAATAATCCCTGTAACCTTTCTCAAGGGAACCCCATATTCCCTTGCCCTAGCCAGTGCACCAGGACCAGGATCTATATGAAACATCTGGTCATCCATTTCTAGGATCCAGCCCCCGGTAGCTCTCAACTGGTTGATTACAACTACTCTTCCACCACCGGTTCCAAGAAACGTTATCTTTACCATCTTCCCACTTTTCATCCCAACTTTTCAACACTACGGAATAATATATAGATAATTCGTTATATAAAATTAGCCAATTGACTTATCTCTTTCTCGAGAAAATCCTTTTTAAGAACCCTACTCTCGGTTTAGGTTCTGAGCTAAAATTAAAACTTCTCTCAAGGTCTACCATTCTTCCATGATAATTAGATTTAGCGAATTGAACCTTGAAATCTAAATCTTCACTACGATTTTTAAGATTCTTCATCTCAATCTCATCACACATATCACTTTCACTTAACCTCATAATATCGCGATTCAGTTCTGATAGTTTTCCTCCTAGATTCTTCATAGCCTCTACATAATCACCTAAAACATCTTCCTTAAACACCTCGAAAATATTCGATTCATAGAACACCTTGATTCTAAGATATTTCTCGTTCCCAGTGAATCTGTAAAGGTCATCAAGCTGGCTTATTATTTCCTTTGGTCTGAATTCCAGTTTATTGAAAATTTCGTTTGCAGCATCAAAATTCCCCCTATATAAAAGACTGAATGCTATTTTCTCAGCATCCTTCCTGGATCCGTTTTGATTAAAATCTACATATTTAACCCCAAGTTCAAGAAGTTGAGAATCATCCAGGCAAATTCCATATTTATTAGTATCATGTGTGCCCAAACCGTAAAGTTCTTTTGCTGCCTTATATGATGGTGCTATAATTTCGATTGTCTCATTCATTTAACCACCAATGAGTTCTTGATGCAAAATTTTAAATTCTTTAAATCACACCAAAAACCCAAAAAAGCAGCAATTTTTAAAAAAACTAGGCCTTCTTTACCCTGACTCCTGTCTCTGTGTCCTCAAGAATGTAACCCATTTTCCTGATTTTGTTCCTTATATCATCCGCTTCTTTCCATTTCTTCTCCTTCCTTAACTTTTCCCTCTTTTCGATTAGTTTTTCTACCTCTTTTGGAAGCTTAAGGAAACTTACACTATCTTTGAATTTTAACTTCTCTCCAACATACAACTTAATAAACCTTACCTCGTCCAACTTCAGTCCGAGAACCTTATCAAATCCCAGCATGGTTTCGTACGCAAGTTTCGCATCCTTATTCCCAATCCCGCTGGAAATCACCTTGTTAATTTCCCTCACGAAATCGAACACCTTTCCCAGCGCTAGCGATATGTTCAGATCGTCACCCATCGCCTCCTCAAAATCCTTCTTTACATTCTTAACGAGTTTTTTGACCTTGGGATTGGGTTTTCCCTTCTGCTTTGCTCCCTTCAGACTGGAAACAAAATCCTGGAACCTTCTTACTGTCTCCTCTGCGGACTTCAGTCCCTCTTCTGTGAAGTTCAGCCTGATCCTGTAATGCCCGGACAACAGTAGATACCTTATCGCCTTCGGATCATAACCCTTCTCAAGAAGGTCCCTAAGGGTGTAGAAGTTTCCCTTGGATTTGGACATTTTCTCCCCGTTAACAAGAAGATGCCTTGTGTGCAACCAGTAACGCACGAATCTCTTTCCAGTTGATCCCTCTGCCTGGGCGATCTCGCATTCATGATGAGGGAAGATGTTGTCCTCACCACCTGTATGTATATCAAGGGTATCCCCCAGGTACTTCATGCCCATTACAGAGCATTCGATGTGCCATCCCGGGAACCCCCTTCCCCATGGGGAGTCCCACTGCATTATGTGTTTCGGGTCTTTCTTCCACAGCGCGAAATCGAACCAGTTCCTTTTCTCACGAATAACGTCTATCCTCTTACCTGCCTTTAGTTTATCTACGGTGTTTCCGGAAAGCTTCCCGTAATCCTTGAATCTTGTTATGTCATAGTAAACAGAGCCATTAGCTTCGTAGGCGCAACCCTTCTTTATCAGGGTTTCTATTGTCCTGATCATTTCCTTTATATGATCTGTTGCTCTTGGATACTTCATCGCTTTCTTTATGTTCAGCTTTTTGATGTCCTCGAAGAACGCCTTTTCGTACTCCTTTGCTATCTGAAATGGGTCCTTCTTCTCCTCCTTTGCCTTCATCTCGATTTTGTCTTCACCCTTTCCGTCAGCCTCCTCATCTACTGTCATATGCCCAACATCGGTTATGTTCATAACCTGCTTGACTTTGAATCCCTTATACTCCAGATACCTTCTAAGTACATCAGCAAAGATATACGCACGGAAGTTTCCTATGTGCGCGTAATCATAAACAGTGGGACCACAGTTGTACATACTCACCACTCCCTTTTTGAGTGGCTTGAAAACCTCCTTCTTATTGCTCAGGGTGTTGTAGAACTTCAAAACCATGGACATCACTGTTTAATATCTATGAAGCTTTATTTAAAATAATTATAAGCCGCTCAAACAATATTAAATATGGCGATTTTTGGTGGCAAGAAACCCAAAAAGAAGAGGCGAAAAATTCCCATCAGGCGCAGGAGGATTTACCTGCCCCCGAGTAAAAGGAAACTCATACTAACCTCCAGGGAATACAGACTCTTCAAGAAACAGGAGAAGAAAAAAACAAACTGGTACGAAAGATTTGCGATAGCTGCTGAGAAATTCATAAAAATCAGCCCTGACAAAAAGAGCAGGCAGGATCTGGAGAACGCTATCGCTTTTACCGGAATGAAAATAACCCCGGATTCCGTGATGTCCCTTTTCGTCAGCACTGCTCTTATTTTTGTAATCATAGCGATGGTATTCCTGTTAAGCCAGGTAATCCTGGGAACCCTAACAATGAACCTGATAACAATAGGTATAGCGATAATAATGCTTGGGGTTTTGCTTGGATACTACTTCTTCACCTACCCCAAGACTATGGTAAAATCCATCCGGGTGAAGGCCTCGTCACAGGTTGTTATCGCTGTCCTCTACATGGTCATATCCATGAGGGCGTCACCGAACCTTGAGAAAGCACTGAGGTTTTCAGCAGCCAACGTTTCTGGTGAGCTTGCATGGGATATGCGTCGGCTTCTGTGGGACATAGAGATGAGGAAGTATTACTCGGCTTCTGACGCTCTGATGGATTACATAGCCAAATGGAAGCCAGAGAATGAGGAGTTTGCAGAGGCCCTGAGGCTCATAAGGGATTCCCAGAGCCACACCCCAGACAGGGCAAGGATAGTTTTGGACGAGGCCTTGGATGTCATACTGAGCGGTACAAAAACGAGAATGAAACACTATGCACAGGAGATGAGAATGCCTGTTATGATTATACACATGATGGGTATCGTTTTGCCAATACTGGGAACAATTATGGCGCCACTGGCAGCTGTTTTCATGTCAGACCTGGTGAGTCCTGTTCACTTCATCATAGGCTACGATGTTGTGCTACCCATCCTAATCCTCTGGTTCATAAACTACACTCTGAGCAAAAGGCCAGTAACCTTCTCCCAGGTTGATATATCAACCCACCCAGATATTACAAAAGAGGGAAGCTTTTCCATAGCTGGTAGGTCATTCCCTGCTCTACCCATAGCATTACTGGTTTTGATAATATTAGTTGCATACCCTGTGATTTTCTTTGCCCAGAGCCCAGATCTTATATTTTCAGGCATCAAAGGCGATCACAGCATATACTCACTTCTCTATTCCCTAATGATAATATTAGGTGTTGGTTTATCTCTTGCAACCTATTTCCTTCTTTCCAATTTCCAGAGGTCAAGGATGCAGAGCGATATTCAGAGCACTGAGGGGGATTTCGAGCTCGCCCTTTTCCAGTTGGGCAACAGAATCTCAGGTGGAACCCCAACAGAGCTTGCGATACAAAAATCAATAGATGATGTGAAGGACCTGAAGATCGCCGACCTGTTTAGGTTGACGCTCAGGAATATCCGGAACCTGGGTATGACCTTTGAGGAGGCCTTGTTTAACAAGAAGTGGGGAGCCCTCAGGTATTATCCATCCAAGCTGATAAGAAACATCATGTACGTGATAGTTGATACTGCGAAAACAGGCGTTCAATACGCCTCGGAGTCCATGCTCAGGATTGCAAGATACCTCAAGAATGTCAGGGAGACGCAGGAATACATAAGGGAACTGCTCTCTGAGACAGCGTCCTCAATGAAGTTCCAGGCATACTTCCTAACACCCCTCATCACCGGACTGATAGTCTCCATGACTGACATAATAGTCAAGGTTCTGGCAACCCTGGGTGAGTATCTGGAGGGAGCAGGTTTCGGGACAGCGATGGGGCTTGAAAGTATATCAGGTATCTTTGGCAACATGGAAAGCTCCACGTCGCCTGAGATGTTCCAGTTCGTTGTAGGAATCTATCTCTTGGAAGTTGTGATAATCCTCGGCATATTCACCACAAGGATAATGCATGGCGAAAACAAGGTAACCCAGTGGTACTCAATAGGCAAAATACTTGTGGTGGCGTTGATAATTTACTTCCTTGTTGCGATGTTCTCGAGCTCACTGTTCGGAGAACTCATCGAGAACGCGCTTTCAGGCCTGGGAATAATAAGCTAGCGATAGATTTAGCAGGTTTCTCTCTCAGTATTAACTTATAAATACTAAGATCAAAATCTAATTCCCATGAGCGATAAAAACGGCACCGTGAGGTGTGTGAGACCTGCTTGTAACAAAGAGATTCCTGCAGCTTCAGCTGTATATATAAAAAAGGAACCGTATTGTCCTGGTGAATGTGCAGAGTGGATAAGGGAATTCTCCAGAAAGATGGCACTAATATCCAACCCCACAAGCGGTTCAAATACATTCAAAAGCAAGCAATTGAATAGCGCACTGGGCCTAAAACCAACAAAGTATCGAACTCACTTATGAGCAAACACCATCTGTATTCCCTTCGTTTTCTTATCAACCCTCCCGAAGCCTATCCTTAGCATCTGAATTACGTCTCCTACCTTCAGGTTTTTCATGGCGGGTTCTCCAATTCCCTCCAGAATCCCATCGGGTTTCACTATCTTAACCAGGATTCCCTTCTCCGGGACCCATTGCAGTTTCTGGATTTTCTCACTGATTTCCTGGGATTTGCTGGGTTTGGGTTTCTTCCCAAGTTTGACATTGAACAAATCTAGAAGCCTTACCTCCTTTCCTGAGAATTTCCTGAAATCCTGTCTGGATATATGGATTTTTGATGTAACATGTATCTCCCTTGTATCTCTCCTGTCCGGATGCTTCTGAACAGAAACGGTTTTTCCAACCCCAAGTTCCTTTATGCAACCACTCACATCTATTTCCACAGGATCGATCACAACCCTGTACCTCTCAGCCTCGGGGTCGATAACCTTCCTGTTGATTCCGTACAGGGTTTCCCACTCTATATTGATATCATGTTTTGTCAGGCTGCACTGCATTGCGAAAAGCCTGAAGGCCTCTGGACTGAACCCCCTCCTCAGCAAGGCCCTGACTGTTGGAAGACTCGGGTCATCCCAACCAGATATCTTCCCTGATTTTATCCTCTCAACAACGTCCCTTGTGTGGAGTTTCTCTCCTGGCAGATAGATCATTCCGAAGTTTATGGTTACTGGCGAATCCCAGTCCAGTGCCTCGTATATTCTCCTCTGTACAGCAG
>CP070801.1:965907-969287 GCA_020343575.1 Candidatus Aenigmatarchaeota archaeon | reverse complement strand
TTATCACTGATTTGTGTGATAGTATCAATGTGTACTCTCCTGATGTCTACTTTATTGGAGTAGGGGGCGCAAGGTTCAGTAACTTCAAGAATAGTAGTGTAGGTAAACAGTACCTGAAGAGCCACCAGTGTGTGAAGTACCTGGAAAAGGATCATACTTTTGTAAAAGTTACTAGGGATAACGTGAACAAGGTGTAACTTTACTGTCAAAACCAGTAAAGCCTTGGTCTATCACTTACCTATATTACCTGAACCAACCCCTCGCCCCAAGGTGAGGGTGTTGGATATGGGTGGCAAGAAGCGTCCCCAGACTTACTATCCTGCAAAGTATGGTAAGTATAAGGAAGCTCTGGCTCTCATGATTCAGGCAAAAGGAATCCCTAAGGAAGACTACGGTGAGATAAGAGCTATCTTTTATTTGCCCTATCCAAAGCGTACCCCCAAGTATAAGAGGGTAGAAGGAAGCCCGCACAGGGTTAAACCTGATACAGATAACTTTGCAAAGGGGCTCCTGGATGCACTAGAGATAGCCGGAGTGTTGAAGAATGACAGTCAGATATACGCCACGTTCTTTTCAAAGTTTTACACCATAGGTGTACCAAGAATAGAGTTTAAATTACTTTAAAACCTTGCGCTAGTAGGTTTACCGGTGGGTGCAGACAGCTACAGCAGCAGCTCACTGGTATCCTGCTACCGCATTAACTATACGCATGAAGATAGCTATAATAGACGGAGATAGCATAGGCTACTCTATTGGTTGGGTAAATAAAGATAAAGGCCCAGACGATATGATGCAGATTATCCTTTCAGTTGATGAGTACATGAATAGGATGATTAAAAAAAGCGGGTGTACTCACATTATGGGCTTTCTGGAGGGCATACAGCCTAACTTCAGAGCGCTTAGTGCCAACGTAGGCCAGGTCTTTGAGACTGGCATGAAACAGTATAAGGAATCTAGACAGCGTGATGCAGGAGAAGGATGGTACATGAAAAACTTCTTCCTGATAACCCACAGATTAAGAACTAAGTATGGATTTAAGAATGTAGAGTTTGTAGAGTCTGATGATGCAGTAATCATCATGGCTAACCGGATGAGAGAAGCCGGTACAGACCATGTCATTTGCAGTCCAGACAAGGATCTCAAGCAATTTCCTGGCAGTCATTATGATTATGCCAAGGATGAGATGATTGAGATCACAGAGGAAGAAGCAGAGTACAATTTCTGGATGCAGATGGTAACCGGAGATACTACAGATGATGTAGAAGGTATTCCAGGCTTAGGCCCTGTAAAGGCTAAGAAGTTCTTAAATGGTGTTAAACCAGAGTACTTTAAGGACAATGTACTTACACTGTACCAGGCAGCTTTCGGAGAGAGAGTAGGAGTCTTGAGATATGCAATGACATTTAACTATTTACGCATGCTCAGGGAACCGGCTTATCACTTTGATCCTAGCCAGTACACACCATTGCCTGTCCACGGTCTAATAGATCCTGAAGAAACGCCTGAAAAGGTAGATGTTAGTGAAGTATTTAACAATATAAAAAATGAGTAACGACGGTAAAGGGTATAAGGAATCCGGTCCTAGCCAGGAAGATATTCAGAAAGAGCTAGACGAACAGTGGAAGTCAGATCCATTAAAAGCTTTTGAGGAGCTGCCAGACTTTGAAGAACCAGAAGTTGATGGTCCCGAAATAGCTGGGCCTCCAGGAGGTCCTGCCCCTCCAGGTTTTGATCTGGCGGCTTTCTTTGCGTCTCCAGAGTTTAAGCAGATGATGGGCATAATAATCAACGCTATGGGTGGAGACTTCAGTCCTGTGATTAATATGCCTCACCAGGTTAGGGCAGGTTATGCTCAGCTTGCAGCTGCAGCATTAGGTCAGCCAATGCCTGGTCAGATGCCTAGTCCTCAGCAGAACCTTGAGGATGGTACAGGAGCTGATCTTGCTCAGGCATTAAATGGGGTGCAGGCTGGACCTACTAAGAGTGAGCAGGAAGCTGCACGGGTAGTTCAGTCTCCTGAAGAAAAGGCCAGAGAAGATGAATTTTTAGACCAGTTAGGCATATGACAGATCATGTCAAAAACACCTGCAGACCAGGAGCGGGAAGTTCCTGCTGCAGGTATCTGGTTGCCGGACCCCAGGGTTTTGAGTGTGCTAAACATACAGTACATAAGCAAACTCTGGATTTCCGAGTAGCTCAAGGAACTATGAATGCCCAGGGAGATAATTGCCCGGGCTTCTTTCCGAATGAATCTATTGAAAAATTAAACGGTAATAAAGATGGCAACACAGAAGCAGAAGGAGATTGATGCGCTAAAAGAACGGATTGGTTTCCTCGAGACTATACTAGAGCAGCAAAAGCTAGTCACAAACAAACTTACAGAAAAGCTTATAGAGAAGATAGGCCTGGCTGAAGGACAGTTCAAGAAGTTTTCAGGAGATATGATCAGGGAGTCCAAGGTTATACACAGAATTAACGCAGCTATGGAAAGACAGAAGGTCAGGGATTATAACGAAATACTTGAGCTAATGTATAAGATCATTGATCAGCTTAGCAAATCTGAAGAAGACGAAGAAACGAAGGATTAGGACCGGCATGGTCCATTTGTGGGTTTGGTAGTTAGAGGCCCTGGGAAACCAGGGCTTCTTTAATTTTTAAGCTTTACTATGGAAACTTGGACAAGAAAAGAAATCAAAGCAGATCCTGTACTGAGGCAGCTCTTAGAACTGATCAAACATAATCATAAAGTTCCAGACTATACAGTGAAGGAGCTGATCAAGCACAATCATCCAGAGATGTGCCAGCAGACTAGCCACTTCGCTATATTGCCTGGTAAGAATCAAGTCTTTATCTCTTATGAGATGTCTACCTGGTATAAACATCCGGGAGAGTTTCTCACAAGAGTAGACTCTGTAACTGTCTATGAAGACTTTATGGAGTACGAGAAGGCCAGACAAACTGGTTTTAAGAACGCCCCACCAGATGGTAGGGATATTCCTAATATTAATTGATTAATTATGAATGAAAGAGAACAACAAGAGTTTAAACATATGATGATCACTGCAGGAGGACTGATGTGTGATAATCCTGACTGTGACTGGGAGGATGAGACTGTGAAGGTAGCAGACTATCCTAAGTGGCTTAACGCTTCCTGTCCTAAGTGTGGAGAGAATGTACTGACAGAGGAGGACCTGAATACTCACCTAGCTATGACAAAAATGATGCAGGCACTGGGTAATATGGACTCTGAAAAGTTAGAACAGATGGGAGAAGAAATGCTCGAGCAGCTCAGGTTAAATGCAGTAGAGTCCCAGGATACAGAGCTGATTGAAAAATATGAGACCCTGGCAAGTCTTAAGGATCTTCCAGAGAATACAGCT
>CP070801.1:955303-965807 GCA_020343575.1 Candidatus Aenigmatarchaeota archaeon | reverse complement strand
TGCTCATAGAGAATTAATGTTTTCCAGAAGTGTAATATGCGGTTATGGGGATTCTGAGGCAGAAGCGGCAAAAAATGCTATAGCAATTTTAATAGAGTTGCCTGTGGAAAACAAAGAGCAATATGGCGAAGAATTTGAATTTACATTAAGGGACTGGATAGGTGGAATAAACGAGCTTGAAGAAGAATTTAAAGATAGGCTAATGAAAGCTAAAGGGAAATTAGAAGTAGAAATCTAACGTTCCAGAATGAAGTATTTCTTTCTCTTCTCCTCTTCTGGAATCTCTGCCAGTACAATACTGTACTTCTTTCCCACTCCAACCACGTTCTTCTTCTCAAAAATATCCAGTGCCTTCTTCAGTTTGTAACCACTCTCTGCGTATATCTCAAAAAGAATATCACCCCTCTTTACCTTGTCCGCTAGCTTTTTGTGCAGAAGGATCCCTGCACCCTTGTTCTTTGGGGCGCCTGCCACCCTGGCCATCCTAGTGATAAAGTGATTGTTTATCCATAACACCCTTCCGGATTTGTTGGATTTTACCTTAATGGATTTCTTACCAACAGGTATGTCCTCTGGCTTTATCTTGGGGTCCCCACCCTGTGCAGCTATGATCTCCCTTAACTTTTTGTCAGCCTTTCCTGATTTGAGTATATGGGATATCTTGTCCTTGGGGTTATTTATCTTCTTGAAATCAAAGAGAACAGAAGAAAGGCATGTAACCTTGTCTATAAGATCCTTGGGACCCTTACCATCCTCAATTGTACTTAGAGCTTCCCTGGCTTCCAAAGCAGGTCCAACACCATACCCTATGGGCTGGTCTGCAAAGGTTGAAACGCAGTCCACCTTTATCTTGAGCTTCTTCCCCAAATCTATGAACTTGTTTGCCAGATCCTCTGCCTCTTGAGTGGTTTTTACTTTCACCCCCCTTCCTGTTGGTATATCAATAACAAGATACTTCACATTCACTGCTTTCTTCTTTGACATAACAGAGGGTAGAAGAAGCGGGTCTATTGAAAGGGGATATTCGACCTGTATGAACATGTCATCAGCCGGTGCGAGTTCCACTGCTCCACCCCATACTAGGCAACCATTCGTTTTATTTACAACCCCCTTTATCTCCTCCAAGGTCAGATCCACAGGACACAAACACTCCATTCGGTCAGCTGTCCCAGCAGGAGCCGTGATAGCTCTGGAGGAGGTTTTGGGTATTGTCAACCCAGCTGCTGCAATCACGGGTACAAGGAGCAGTGATGTCTTATCACCTGGAATACCACCTATACTATGTTTGTCAAATATCTCCTTGGTCTTGAACCTGAGACTCTTTCCCGCCTCGGCCATTGCATGGGAAAGTGCAGCAATCTCGTTCATTGCCATCCCGTGCATGTACAAACCCGTTACAAAGGCTGTTACCTCGATATCCGAGAGCTTCTGGCCAGCCACATCAGCAACAATATCCTCGATCTCCTTTGACTTCAGAACGTTTCCAGACAGCTTATTTTTTATGAAAATTATGGATTCAGGAGGTTCTGCAGGCCTGACCTTTACCTTTTCCCCCATCCTTACTCTGAGATCTTCGTGAACACTCTCTGAAAGACCTATCTCTCCCTTCAGAATAAAAACTTCAGCAACATTGACTATTGCTGTAACTTTCTTATTGTTTACCACCAGTTCAACCCTGTCCAGAGGCCTAACATCAAGCTCGTCAGCATCATCCCTGTTCAGGATAACTATCGGTTTCAGCGCCTCTATCTCCAGCGGTCTCGCCTTCAGAAACATCTTCCGTCCTCCTACCGCCTTCCTTAATATATTGTTTTATCCAATTATTAAATATGATCAAGAAGGTCAGGAAGTCCGTGGTAAGCAGAGAGGAGATCACAGCTGACTTCGTGTTCTTCTTCATCCCAGCCTTTCTCTCATTCTTGGCGATATTCTTTTTCGATATACATCAGAGCTTTTACCAGGCACCCTACTACCCATTCACTTTCCTCCTGAATGACTACTGGGTATATGTTGGTGGGGTTTTGCTCGGAGGTCTCATAGGATTCTTTCTGATAAAGCTGTTTCTGTTCGGTGTTAAGGAAGAGGAAAGAGTCTAAACCAAATACAAGCAGGTTTTTGTTATTACCCAATGAAAAAACCATTTACGGAAACCCAAAGCAAGCGAAACATTTATAAACCCATATGTTATATTTTTCATATAAATCAACAATATGCAACGCATGAACCTTTTAAAAGAGGTGGTTAAATGGTAAGAAGAGCTAAAAGAGCTTCAAAGAAATACTACAAAATGAGAAAAGGAAGCAGAGAAGTAGCTACCTTCACTGGCCGACAACCACGACAGGCAGCCCTGAAAGCAGCAACAAGAGGATACACTGACATAAGACTCAGGGAAAGAGGAAGAAGGAACAGAGACGGAACCTACACAATACATGTTTTTAGGGGAACAAGAAAGAGAGTTTCGGTTCCAGAGTCAAGCAGAGTGAGCTGGTTGCCATCAACAGTCTGGAAGCCAGTAGTTAAGAAGGTAGGAATTGAAAGAGTCACAAGACTCAAGTAAATTTTTTGGGGGATTTTATTTTCCCCTACTTATTTTTATTTTTAAATCTTTTCTAACTGTTCTAAATAAACAGTCCGATCAGGCTCCCGTAGAACAGGGTAACAATCAAAGTTACCACAAAGACAGGTGCGAACCTTACGCCTTCTTTTATCCAGACCTCGCCCCCCTTATCTTGGAGGTTCTTCACCTCCTTCTCTGTCAAGCCCCTCCATCTCTGCGAAACCAGGACATCACCCTCTCTCAGCTTGCTCACGGGAACCTTCCTCTTGAAGAGGTTCTTCTCAACAAACCTTCCGTAACGTAGGAAGAAAACAAGGGCTATGAAAAGGGGAGGGAGAATAAGGATGTAGTTCAGGACGTACAGGGGAACGAGGTAAAAATAATGGAAGTACAGGAACATCCCTAGGCAAAGGAAGGAAAAGACAAAAATTATTGCAGCTATTCCCTTGAGGTCCCCCCTCAATTCACTGAAGAATTCTCTTGAAGCATCCCGGGATTTTACCCCCAACGCAATCGAATAGACCAGTAGGTAGAAAAATGCAATGAAAAAGAAATTGAAGAAGAGGGCAACAGGGAAAGCGAAGAATGAAGTGAATGCGAACCCTGCAGGATCCGGGAACAGGAATCCCAGCGCTCCCAGAAGCCATGCGTCTCCGTCACCCCACTGTTTTGTGAAATACAGAGCGAGCCCGAATCCTAGGAAAACCAATCCTATTATGACAGAGTTCAGGATAGGGGTGAAATCACCAATAGTGAAACTGTAAACACTCCTGATAACCAGAGCCAGAATTATCATTGAATAGGGAAGCCAGTCTGGGAACTCCGTTGTTTTCAGGTCCCAGTACCCAGCTAGGGCAAATCCAACAAACCCTATTCCAAAGAGTATCCACTCGAACATATTATATAGTATAGGTTACACTGGTAATAAATTAATTGGAAATATTATAAAGAGCAGAACAATAATTATAATTAATGAAAATCACATATGTAATACTCCTGTTGTCTGCATCTCTTGTATTTTTTTGTTCAGCTTATTCTTCGAAAGCTGACTTGGTGAACCTCCCTGTAGATACAGAATTGTTTTTATATTTATTCATAACTATTGTCGTTGTAATTATAGCATTGATTATCACAATTGAAATGAAAAGAAGAGCTGAAAGGAAGAAACACGTTACCCCAAGCTCACCTGAATCAGAAGAAATCTCCAGATTTTAACTACTTCCTGAAAACATAGTTCATGCCAGCTGAAAACATCTTCTTCATAAGCTCAATGTTTCCGTACTTTATATTATTCCATATGAATTTAGGCCTGAAGTAAAACCTGACATACGCCCTTCTGAGCATCTTCTTCAGTTCCTTCTGTGACATGGTAGGTAGCTTCATAACAGGATTCAGGACTGTGTACTTGCTCCAGTCATCTGTTTCCAACATCTGGTTACCCTTGGCGTATTCGTATAGAGGAGTTCCTGGATACGGTGTGCACACAGTAAACTGCACCCAATCAGGATCAAGCTCTATCGCGAAGTCTATGGTTTTCTCTACATCCTTCCTTGTCTCACCAGGTATACCTAGAACGAACGAAGCAAATACCCCCATTCCTGCCCTCTTTATCAACCTTACAGCCTTCCTAGTTTGATCCAAGGTTATACCCTTGTTTATGGTATCCAGGGATTTATTTGAACCTGATTCTGCTCCCACATAAATTGTGTGGCACCCAGCACCCTTCAGGTATTTCAACACATCCGGATTCCTGGAAATGATATCGACCCTTGAGGAGCATGACCAATATACCTCAATGCCCTCTTTCTTTATCATATCATGGAGTTCCTTTACCCTTTTTGTATTCAGAACAAACATGTCATCAATGATCTCTATGTGGGATATTCCGTACTTGTTCTTAAGAAGCCTAATCTCCTTCATTATGCTCTTTGCGCTCCTTTCTCTATATCTCTTCCCCATGAGTCTTGAAGAAGAGCAGAAGATACATCCGAAGGGGCAGCCCCTTGAGGTTATTATCGCGACGTACTTCTCCTTACCCATCTTGTAAAGGTTCATTGGGAGCTGGTCATAAGCAGGTATGGGTATCGAATCCAAATCGTCTATCAGGGGTCTTGACGGGTTCCCTATTATTTTCCCCATGTTCCTGTAGAATATTCCCAGTACGTTCTTAAGATCCTTACTATCTTCCATGACATTCATAAGATCCAGGAATGTCTCCTCTGCCTCACCATAGACAATTATGTCTATATCTTTACATTCCTCCATGCTTTCTTTTGCAGTAAAAGAAACATGGTGACCACCAACAAAGGTTGTGATATCAGGATTGACCTTCTTTACGAGTCTTGCGTATTCATAAACATCATGTATTGCAGATGTAGATATAGCTGAGATCCCCACAACATCTGGATTGAAATTCCTGATTAAATTCTGGAACTGTCCCGGAGTGTAGTTCATGCTCAGTGCATCAACAAGTTTAACATCGTGCCTATTTTTACTATACTCCCGGAGGTACGATGCTATTAAAGCCAGGCCCAGGGGAGGACCCGAGACTCCTAAAACCCTTCTTATTGCGAACTTGGAATTCGGTTCCACGAGCAGGATTTTCATACTTCAAGAATGTTTTAAAATCTTATAAATACTTGCAGGTTTCCGTGGGGTTTATTAATAATTCCTCCAAATCAGATATGAGGGGAGGTAGTCTAGTTTGGTCTAGGATTCCAGCTTCGGGTGACCCTTTTAGAAAAAACGTCAACGTAAAACTAAAGGGTTCAGAAATAGCTGGCGACCTGGGTTCGAACGCTCTGCTTCGCAGGCGCTTTCAGCAGAGCTGAAAATCCCAGCCTCCCCACATCTTTTATTAATCAGCAAAAGCAATTATAATATTACAGAATTTTTAGTGATTTTATGGCCAAAAAGTCCGAGTTGATTGTTAAAAAAGACTCAAGACTGATTTCCCCATCCTACACAAGATCCTATCCCCTCGTTATTGACAAAGCGAAGGACTGCTGGGTATGGGACATTGATGGGAAGAAATACCTGGATTTCTCCTCTTTCATTGCAGTCAGCAATGTTGGCCATTCCAATCCCGAGGCTGTGAAAGCTGTAAAGGAACAGGCGGACAAGTGCCTACACAACGCGGGAACGGATTTCTACAACGAGCTCGAGGTAAAGCTGGCGAGGGAACTGAACAGAATAACACCAGGGGATTTTACAAAAAGGGTATTCTTTACGAACTCCGGAACCGAGGCAGTGGAGTGCGCCTTTAAGCTGGCTAGATGGTATAAAAAGAAACACAGAATGATTGCGTTTTTAGATTCCTTCCATGGCAGGAGCATGGGATCCCTCAGCCTGACAGCTTCAAAGATCATGCAAAGGGACCATTTTTCCCCCCTTGTTCCCGGGGTGACCCACATACCTTTTGCCTACTGCTATAGATGCGCATTCGGAAAGGAATATCCAATGTGCAACATGGAGTGTCTGAAATACCTAGAGGATGAAATCCTGACAACCATCGTTCCGCCTGATGAGGTTGCTGGTGTGATTGTTGAGCCAATACAGGGTGAGGGTGGATATATATTTCCGCCAAAAAACTACCACAAGAGACTCCAAAATATATGCAAGAAGTACAGATTCCTCTACATCGCAGATGAGATACAGACTGGCTTCGGAAGGACAGGATACATGTTCGCTTCTGAATACTTCGGTGTGAAACCGGATATAATCTGCCTTGCAAAGGGAATAGCTGCAGGGACCCCGCTGGGAGCCTGTGTTGCAAAGAAGGAGATAATGTCCTGGCCGCCAGGAGCTCATGCATCCACTTTCGGGGGAAATCCAGTTTCATGTGCAGCATCCCTGGCATCAATAAACTACATAAAGAAGAAAAACCTCTGCAGGAATGCAGAGAAGCTGGGAAAGATAGGTCTCAAGTTCCTGAAGGATGTGAAGGAGGAGAATGAGATTGTGGGTGATGTTAGAGGCCTCGGATTGATGCTCGCCATGGAACTCGTAAAGGATAGAAAAAACAAGACCCATGCAAAGAAGGAAACGCATAAGGTTCTGAACCGTGCCTTTAGGAAGGGTCTCATCCTGCTCTCAACCGGTGTTTCAACGATAAGAATCATCCCCCCACTCACAATAACAAAGGAGGATTTCGAGAAGGGACTGGATATCTTAGAAAGTGTGATTAAAAAAATATAGTTTAAAGCTAACTCGTTTCTTTTTCAACCTCTTCCAGAACTTCTTCCTCACTCTTGACCTTCTCTTTTTCGGTTTCCTTCTCTACCTTGCCCAGAACGTCCTTCTCCTTTCTCGGCTTTTCCCTTTCAGGCCGCATCCTGCTCAAGAATCCCGCAACAACCGAGCTGAAGAGAATGGAAAGAAGAATAACTATGAATATTATGTTAATTATTTGGGTTGCAATTGACTCTGGCTGGCCTGCAGCAATAAGAGCTGTTGCAACTATTGGAGCCATGGCAGCGGCAGAAAGGCCTCTTGGTGTTACAAATGAGAGCAGGATCATATCCCTTCTATCCATTTCTTGTCTCCTCTTCTTACCCAACACAGGTATCAGGAAGACTGGACGTATGAAGAATACTATAAGGAAGAAAACAAAGGCTGTCAGGAGCTCGTACGGGGACATTAACAGTGCAACTTGCGCACCGAGTAGGGTAAAGACGGATATCCTAAGTAGTTCGGATAGGTGGTCATCAAAACGCTGGACCTCTTTTCTTCCTGGTATTGTGAGATCACCTGCAATCAGACCACATATTGCGACGGCAAGCATTCCAGATCCACCAATCACCTCAGCCAGTGCATAGGTTATTACTGCAATAGCAAAAAGGAGAAGAGCTGTATACTCCTTTAACATTGATTTTAGGAGCTTTGAGACTGCCAGACCCAATATTATCCCAGTACCCACACCAGCAGCTATCATGAGCCAGAACTGTGATACGTATCTCATCGGCTCAAACAAAGCACCGGGCTCAAGGGCAACGAGTCCAAGGAATATCATAGGCAACAAAACACTAAGAGGGGAGTTGAATATGGATTCAACCTTCAGAATGTTCATGGCTTTTCTGGAACCCTTGAGGACATCTTCAAACGCGAACACAACCCCTGTCCCAGTACCGCTTATAACAGCAGCCATCAGAAACGAATAGACTAACTCAAGGCCGAAAAGAAAATGCGCAATGAATCCCAGCACAATGGTGTTGAAGACAACCCCAACCATTGCGAGGTTAACAGAGACGTTGGAGAACCTCTTAAATACCCTGAAACCGAGATTGAAGGTTCCTGTGAAAACCACGAATATAAGAGCAAGAAGCCTCAGGAAATCAGGGATAGCTCCCATTATTTCTTTCGATGCATCAATTAATACAACGCTTACGTAACTCATCACATAAGGATTCTTATAGAGTGTGGGGCCAAGAACAAGACCTAGGAGGAGCAGAAAGAACGCGTCAGGGATTTTTTTCTTCTTCAACAGGTTTACCAGTAAGATCCCGAGCCCGAGCAGAAATCCAAAGTATGCGACTGTTAGGGTCAAATCAACCATAGTTAAATATTGCAAAGGAGATTTTTATTGTTTTTTAAATCAAAAGCAGAAGATTAATACATGAAAAGGAACAAAAGACTTCTTTACGTCATCATAACCCTTATACTAATTATTATAATAGTTTTTGCAGGGATTGTTTTCCTGGGAAACTACCATTTTGACAGAATCTGTCAGGAGGAGTTCAGAAACAGGCAGTTTTCGATTCTCAACAATCTCGATTCACTGAAAAACCAGACCGGTCTTGAGTTTGCCAGGACACTTTCCATAACCCACACAACCTACGAGGCTAATGTAAAAACCCCAGAGGAACTGCTTGGTGTTTTCTGCAATGTAAGGGTTCTGCTCTGCAATAAGGAGAGTGGTGAAATCCGGTACTGCCAGGAGTATGAGGTTCCCTTTACCGCCCCGGTTGATTAAAGAAATAATTATTTTTTCTTTAGTTTGGGTTTTTTTCGCTTTAGAAATCCTTCGTAGGTTTTCTTGTAGAGTTCCGAAACCTCTAGCTTTTTGACATTCCTCTTGTAAAGATCGTCCTTTATCTTTTTCCCTGTTTCCTTTTCCCACTTCTCTACCGGGATTCCCTGGGACTTCTGACTCTTGTCGCGATACCACTCTGGTATGACATTGAATGCGCAGAATGGGATTATCCTACCGTCGGTCATGGCGTAGTGTATGCAGCACCTCTTGACCCTCTCTATGTCATAATTAAACTTGTCCATGAAGTGCATCATCCCTATGAAAAGGGACTTGTGGTGGAACACCCCCAGAGCCCTGTAGTCATGCTTGATAAGGGCGTTCCATAGGATCTTACCAAGGCTGAAACCCTCGGGAGCCTTCTCCTTGTCTATAAAGGAATTCAGTTTGAACAACAATCTGGTGGCTGTGACATACTTGTTACTCTTACCTGTCTTTATCTCACCCCCAAGGCTGTCTAGGTATTCCAGAAGACCCTCAACATCGATAAACCTTGTTATCGGGACCATCTTACCGTTGATCTCGAAAACATAAGTTCCCATACCGCATGCAAAGTGTGTGGACAGGGAATATTCAGCCTTTTTGGTAAGAGCCTCAACGAAGTTCGTTATCGCCATCACACTAGGGACAGGATAGAAATCATCTTTATTTATCTGTCCATCTGTCTGCTTTTCTATTAGTTTTATGGTGTCTGGTATGGTTATCCTATGTTTCTCCCGTTCCTTCCTGGGCATCATTCCAACAAGCGAGACGGGTTGGTAGTTTACAGATCTTATGACATCTATGTTCTTGAACCCAAACTTAATTATATCCCCAACCTCATGGTCGTTAACGTTCCTGATGACAGTGGGAACGAGAACGATCCCTATCCCCGCTTCCCTACAGTTTTCCAGAACCCCGGGTATTTCCCAGTGGTTCTTTATGTTGGTTTCTGGTGTGAGACCATCGAAGCTCAGATACAATGTGTTTACTCCCGCCTCCCTCACACTCTTAGTGAAACCCGGGTCCTGGGAGATTCTTATCCCGTTGGTGTTGAGCTGTACATGATCGAATCCCTCTTCCTTGCAGAGCTTTATCATGTCGATGAGATCCTTCCTCATTGTTGGTTCCCCACCAGTTAGTTGTATGGCGTTGCAGGGAATGGGTTTCTCATTCCTGAGTTTTGAAAGCATCTCCCTTATCTGACCCATGGTGGGTTCATAAACGTACCCGAGCCTCTCTGCATAGAAAAAACAATACCAGCAGTTTCTGTCGCACCTTGTTGTCAGGGCGATATTTGCCAATGCAGTATGGCTTTTGTGCATGCCGCACAAGCCACAATCCTTCGGGCACTCAATTCTCTCCTTCTTCACATTCGGGTTCGAAACCCCCTTACCGTCCCTTGCGAACCTCTTTGCCCTCATGTACATATAGTAATCTCCCCAGTAAACATCCTCAAACTTCTCATGATCCGGACATTCCTTAGCTATCCAGATCTTACCATCTTTGTAGAAAACAACAGCAGGTATTACCTTCAGGCATTCCGGGCAGAGGGAGTTGGTTTCTTCGAGGGGATTTTCTATGGTCATTCTCACATTCTCCTGTTCTTTTAATAGTTTTTAAAAGTATTAAATATTTATTTATAGGAGTTCAATATTTAAATATTATGTCCGACGGAAAGATACTTGAGGAGAAGATATATTCGACATTTTCTGACATAGCGAGTTCTATTGGCTACTCCCCCCTCCATGGTAAGATAATAGGGGTCCTGCTTGTTCGGGGCAGGGAGATGTCCCTACAGGAACTTGCCAAGGAGACGGGTTACTCAGCTTCAATGATATCCCTGAGTCTGGATCTTCTTGAACTGCTAGGAGTGATAAAAAGGGTAAAGAAGACGGGAGATCGAAACCTTTACATCGTCCTGCAGAGGGACCTGCTCG
>CP070801.1:945272-955203 GCA_020343575.1 Candidatus Aenigmatarchaeota archaeon | reverse complement strand
GGTACGATCTGCTTCCAAATCTTTGTCAAATCTTCTTCTTGATACTCTAAGCTGAAGGCTCTGCTTGAGGCGTATGTGATGGCATCTATCTCAAGCTGGAACCCTCCGTAATCGACTGAGTAGTGGCGTGAGATGTCCAGTTCGACATCATTTGTCAAGTCCCAGACCTCCACTGTGCTTGAGTCGATGTTGGTGTCCAGGGCCTTGCTCCAGTAGAACCATACGTTCCTGATGGTGTTGCCGGAATCTATCTCGTTGGCGAAGCTCTCTCTATAATTCCAGATGTCTGTCTGAGGGTCTTTGGACCAGTTGAACTCCCTCACGATCCTTATCATGCTCGTTCTGGTGACGGTCAAGACACACTCGGATTCGACTGTGTAGTTGGAGTTCCGCGCACCCAGGAGATTGTAGTAGTAAAAGCCAGTGACATCGTAGATTGCGGTGGGTACAGTGTCGTTCAGCCAGACCCTATCGGTTGAATTGACTCCGTTTAGGTGTATCTGGTCTGACATGACGGTGACTGACGCTTCGCCGGTTTCGTATGGGAGATTGAGGCTTACCGACGTGCTTGGGGATGGCGTGTCGATGACCTCGAAGATGACCGTCAGGTATGGGTCGACCACAATCATATCGCTTCGAGTCCTACCCCACTTTGGCTTGTGCGGTGGGTAAGTCGGGCAGATGAGATTACCATTGGAATCCTCAATGCAGTCGAGGTAAGTAGGCTGCCGATTGTTCACGAAGAAATCCACAGAGTCTCTGGAAATCGTGTTATCGCTCCAATTCACCTGGAGGTAAAGGGTCTTTCTGCCGTTTGATGTGTGTCTGGTGTTGTAGTTCTCGTGAACCCAGAACCCTCTGCTATCTTCCGAGCAGTGATAGTAAGTCGAGCCTAAGAGGAACGTGCAGTCATCTACGGTCTTGGTGGAATCATCGACCCTCGCAACGAAGTTGATGTAACCTTGAACTGATTCTCCTTGATTTGGGGATTTGATCTCGACTAAGGGAGCGGTCATCATCCGGTGATATAGATACACCTGATCGGTGGCGTAAAGCTCACTCTGGAATTCCTCTATGTATTGCCAGTGATAAGTCGATTGTCTGGACTCGAAAACTGGCATAAATGTGTAGTTGTCAAAGGTCTGGAGGATGTAATCTCCATTATTATCTCTAGCTCCATGATAAATCACATCACTGTAATTCATGCTCCGAATGAGATTTTGGTTCTGGGTGAGATTGTTGAACGCCCAATTGAGACCAGTGTCGCACAGGGTCCAGTTATGACCCCAAGCATAGGTAAAGACGTGAAGGCAACCATCACCGTCTCCGAGAACGGTCATACCGTAGATTCCTTGTCCTGTGGTCGTGTCTGGAACGCCATCGGGATAGGTGGAGTAGAGTGCTTGGGCGTATTGTTCATTCAGAGAATGCCATACGGTTTGATTGTTGTTGTAGTATCTCAAGACTATTGCGGGATCGTATGTTCCGACATAGAGATTTGAAATGTATTCAGCCATTGAAATAGCATCATCTATCCGACCAATGTTGGCTTGATTGGTATCCACCCAATCCCACAAAGCAGCATCCCAACAACCAGTCGTTGAGCACCACTTCATATAGAAATGGTTGTTCCAAGGTGCTCCAATCACAGAATATGTTCCAGTGATGAACAATCTATCATCATAAACTATCATCGCCTCCGTCCAAGGATCATTTGCACCAACATTGAACCAGATTCTATGGTCGATGAAATTGAATGTTCCATTTGCTTGATAGGTGTAGATTCTACCATTGAGATTGCTTGGCGATTCCCTCGATCCCCAGAATACAGAACCATTATAGACAACTGATGAGTAAATGTAATACTGGTCTGTGTCTTGGAAAAATGTGCAACTTGACCCATCCCATTGATAAATACTGGCCTCATAGGGTGAAGTGCTATCATAACTACCGATGTATAATATTCCACCTCCTCCATCAACCAGAGTGGTAGGTCCATCATCTCCATTTTCGGTGAATGGGCAATCAAGGGTTTCCCACATAGCATCTTCCAGCAAAGCACCCTCAACCTCCTCCGAGAAGAAAGGTATCAGGGTCATCAAAAGCAGAGCACACAAGCAGATCAATACTCTTTTCATTATCTAGCCTCCCATGAAACTGAGTGGATATACTACCATCATTATATCAAGGAATGCGTGAAGGCCAAGGACGAAACCTATTCCGAGCCAAGGGACTTGTCTGGTCTTTCCTTTCCACTTGATGAAGATGGGTTTGCTGAACCTCACGAAGATGAATCCCCACAGCCACACCCAAGCAAGTGCGTTCAGGTTCCAGACCTGGATGACTCCGAGATGAAAGGCTGTGAAAGAGGTTGCTGAGATTATGCCACCCCTTGTTGAGAACTTCTTTCCTGAGACAACATCCTTATCTTCGGTTCCAGAACCGATGTCGTACATGATCTTGACGAACATTATCGTTTCGCCCACTGAAACGATCCCGAAGAAGTAGATGAACAGGTAAACGGATTCTTGCCAACTGAACACAACTTCTGGGACTCCGTAAAGGACATTGAAAAGCATCCATCCAGCGACGGTTCCGACGAGCGAACCGAGGAACACGCCGGGTATGGCTTTGAAAAGGGGGATTTCCATTATCTCCCTGGCTTTCTTGTACCTGATGCGTCTGTTCTTGTGCTTTCTGGGAAAGAGCACCCAGATGACATAGAGCATCATAAACATCAGAAGTCCGATTATGTGTACGAGTAATTTGTCCTGTCTGAAATACTGTGGACCAAGGACGTTCTCACCTGAGACGTAGAGCCACACCATGAAGATGCTCATCACGACGAAAAGAGAGATGGAGCTTATGGCAACCGCTTTTTCCTTTGCCTTATCGCTAACCTTGGTCCAGTAAAGATTCGCTCTCCGCTTGAGTGTTGGGTATGCCATTATCTACCTGTGAGTTGAAACCGTTTTCTAATCATTTTTTCTCTTTGACGACACAATGGCAAACTTAATAGGAGAAGAAGAAGTCCAGTAATTAGAAAAAACATGATTCCTCCAAAGGTGGCAAAGAAGGTTATTGTCTTATCCCAGAAAACAATAGATGAAAGAAGTATGATTACACTTATGACAAACAAGGTGTTCAAATCTCTTATTTCCTTGTGTTTCTTATGACAACCTTTACACTTCTCCTTTTGGATGTATCTGAACTGTTTGAATTGCTGGACTAATGTATTCCTCATCTCCTGACCGACCTAGAGGTTCTTTTCTTGACTCCGTAGATGACTCCAGCCACGACACCAAAAGCGATTGCAGCGACCAAAAGGATAACTGGCCAGTTGATCACTCTCAAATGTGCGGTTGCACTCGTTTCGTGTCGCATATCGTCCTTGATGGTCAGTTTGATGGTGTAGTCCTCCCAGAACACGAAACTGGGTCTGTATTCGTGATTGGGATTCCTCAGAGTTGATGTGATCCCGTCTCCGAACTCCCAATGATAGGACGTTATGAAGTTGGTTGCCTTGACCTCTGCCATGAAGTGAAAGATGTTGTAACTACTCTGGGAAACCCCTATCTCCGCACTGAGTTCAAAGGGTCCACCCTCTCCCGTTCCTACGGTTGTGTGGCTGACGGAGAAGGTTCTCGTTGAGAAGTCGGAGTACGACCAGCCTATTTGACTTCCGACAGCTTGAACCTTTATGAGTTCGATGCCATCAACATCTATTTGATACCACTGTCCAGTCGTGAGGTTGCTGACGTAGAAATTAGATGAGGTTCCGGTTCCGCTGTTCACTTGGAAAGTGAGAACGGTTCCAGAGTTCTTGACCGAGAAATCACGCTGGGTTATGTTCACAATGGCATCGGAACCCGCACTCTGAGCTATCTGGAGTTCATTCACAGTGGTTGTGGTTCCAGCACCGATATGGTATTCAAAGGATATGACGGGATCAGCGTGGGTGACCTCGGAGTTGTTGAGCCACAGAACCGCATCGTAGTCTATGAAAAAGTCGTAGTATCCTGAGCTTGTCACGATGCCACCAGAGTCCATAGCTCCGGATGTCACTGTCAGGTTTCCGTTGTTTGGCATATTGACTGTTGAACCAATTCCCACGAGAAAGAAACCGTTCTGATCGATTGTCAAGAGACCGTCAAGGGTTACATCGACTCCCGCTGTGTCAAGTGTCCCTCCGCTGATCGTCAGGTATCCGTTCTGTGCTCCAGCGTCATCGATTATCATATCTATCATGGCTGTGACGGTCCCGCTGTAAGTCTGTTGCATATCGAGTTCGCCAATCGTGATTGATGGGTTCGCTCCGTCCTGGACATTTGAATCAACAGCACCATCCATAATCGCCTCGTCGTCGTTGTCCCTTGGCCAATCTCCCGCTGGACCCGCCCAATTCAAAGCATCGTCCCAATTCGGACCCGCTGCACCGTTCCAGGTGTATATCTCGGCAACAGCTTCAGCGTTTGGAATGAAGAAAATACCTGCGAACAGCAAAAGAAGGACGATCCCGAATGCTCTATTCAATTCGGGAGAGTATATAAAAGTGGAGATATTTGGATTTTGTTATGGATTGTTAAGAGTTGTAGAATCCCTACCTTACCCGACCTCACCAAACCTAACCGAGCCAAACCTCAGCAAACCATACCCTGGCATACCTCTCCCCACCGCACCTTAGCACACCCAATCCCACCGAGCCAGACCGAAACCGACCTCACCTGACGGGACCAGACCATACCCTAGGATGTTACCTCTTTGAAGGAAGTAACCATGAATGTCCCAAATCTGGGACGGTAATCACCGATACCTACATTGTTTCCAGCGTATTCAAGGATTTCCTTGAGAACTTCTTTGGGAAGTTGATCATCTCGGACTTGAATCTTGAACTTGAGTTTCCACTCATCAAGTCTCGGTCTGTATCTGACAACTCTTGCTCTCTGGATAACAACTGGTCTGCTGTCGATTTCGTAGTCTTGGATTTCGTGTGGGATTGCCTCTGGTTCTACGAAGACGGTTGCCTTCACCAAGTCCTTGTAGGTTTTCTTTCCCTTTCCAGTTATCTGGAAGTTCACTGCACCTTTGACCAGAGCACCTTCGATATGCGTTGATGGTTGGTAGAGATTCCCTTTTTCGTCTCGGTATGCGGACTTCTCCGCTTCCAAGCTGTAGTCAATGCTACCAGTCTTTTTCTTGCTCTTTTTCTCGGCCTCTCCAACATCAGGAAATCGATGTTGAAGGAGTGGGCGAATGCCCTCTATTTCTACTTCTACTTCATACATTATTCCTTACCTCATTTTTCCTTGCCACAAATGATGCATCGTTTGCGACCTTTAATTAAGCCATCCTCTAAAGAATAAGTTGCAGAAATGTATCGCCATTGGTGTTTGTGTCGGGGTTTTCTATTCATCTCCTATTGTCTTGAGTATGTTCTTAACACTAGACAGACACATATCATTCCTCATTATCGGGATCGGGGGAGATTTGAGGGGAGGGTTTTGACATACCATTCGGAGTTGTTATTTCCACAATCTCCAGCAAGGCATCTCTCGTTGGTTCAAACCCCCATTCACTGGCAACTTCTTTGTATGCTTCCCACAATTCCTTCCATGTAGTTTCAGACTTTTGACAACAATAAATAAGAAATCGCTTTACCGCTGGTGGAAGTTTACTCACTCAAACGCCTCCTCAATGGACTTCTCCTCCAATTCCAACAACCTTGCGTCGTTCCGGAACACTACCTTTTCTGTGCAACCGAGCTTCTGCATGACTATTGGGACCATTAGTTTCTCATCTGAATGCTTTTTGATGAGTTCAAGACATTTGGTGTGTCTAAAGGTAGTGGGTGCGAGGTCAGGATAACCAGCTTTCTTTCCGACTTCTTTGACTACCTGGTTGAGCCAACTGGTGCTGTATTTCCTCTTTCTGGTGAGCCACGATTTTGCGATTTCCATCATTCCGTCGTCCAATTCAGCAGAGAGGACTTTTTGGGTTCGGACCCTTCGCCATCTGAGAGTTCTGTCCACCAAGTGAGAGATGTTGTCCAATTCCAAGAGAGAGTGAGGGTGCATTCCTGTCAGGTGTAGGAGTCTGATTGCCTCATTGACCCGGCCACCTTACTTCTCAGCTATCTTGAGGATCTTCTGCATGATGTCCTTGTCGGTGATTCCGTACTTGGTGAGGATAGTTCCTTTTTTGTGTGCCATCAGGATTCCTCCAACTCTGAAACAACAGATTCGATACTCTCTTTCCACTTGGCTGTGGCCTCCTCCTCCTCTTTGACCCTTTCTGAAACAGCACCTTGGTTCCAATATTCCTCAAGATTTGACAGGATTATATCTCTGGCATCCTTGTCTTTGACCGCTTCCCATTGATATGTTCCCGGTCTTTCAGGGTTCTCCTTTATGTCCAATTCCCTTACTTGTTCCCTCGTCAGACCGCAACGGACAAATTCAAACCTCGCAGAACACCAGCGATTGATATCCCTGAAAGCGTTCTCAGGAATCTCTCGACCTTTTGGATCCCAATCACCGAAGTAGAGGATCATTATTGGTTTCTGGTATCGTTCCCACATATCCTCAAGTCGCTTGGCTATCTCCCATTTGAACGGTATTGATGCGTCGCCCCTGAAAGGAATAAGGGGAACTTCATAGGCATCTGTGTAATACTCAAACTGTCCGTACATGGCTTGAGCCTCAAAATGTATTTCCACATAGTATTCTTGGTTGATGCGTTTGTCAAGGAGACAGGCATCTTCTCGGAAACTCGCAAACCAGTCAGAAGGGGTTTCGTATCCTCCTCCGAATATCTTTGCTTCCCTGATTGAATCACTCAGTATATTTGGATGCCAACCATTCCAGAATCCTTTTCTTGCTCTGATTGTCCACTTCTCAAACCGCTTGAGGTCTTTCTTTCCAAATCCGAATTCGTGCATCACCACATAGAATACATATCTCGCTGAGGGAGTGTAGGGGAGTCCGTCTATGACATTCTCCTTTGCCCAGGTCAAGACCTCGGATGCTTCTCGTTGTGGTCTATATCTCACCATTTGATTACCCCATTGGTAAGTTTGTCAAACCTTGCACCAGATAATAGCGAGAGTTGTATTTATAGGTTGTCATATCTTACACCAGATGTTTTTCGTCAGCATCTTCTTTCGGGACAGTTGATTCTCTATTGTCCTTGGGAAATGTGGGTCTTATTCCTCAAGGCTTTTTGTTTCGATTCCCATTACACATATCTTGACGATATGGTTGTTATCGCACTCCGGACAGGCAACAACTAGAGCAACTGTATGCTCGTCTGTATTCAGCATATCGAGTTTTCCGTCTTTCATCATTCAAACCTCCGTAGAGATGTCGGAACTCTCGTTCCGTTCAGTCTCTTTCTGATAATAGATTCATATTCAGGATTGAGTTCAAAGCCAAGACCCTTTCTTTTCGTCTCGACACAAGCAACTAGAGTCGTACCTGAGCCTAAGAACGGATCCAACACCAAGTCGCCTTCTTGACTACTTTTGAGGATGATACACTTGACCAATTCAAGAGGTTTCTGGGCGATGTGGTATTTCTTGTCCTTCTTGGAGTTGCGATGAGGGGAACGGTAGAGCAGAACATCAAGAGCAGCATAGGGATAGTTATTGAACAGACCGTAGGGTTTTCCAGGTTTCTGAAACCACAAGACAGCTTCATAACTTGCTAACCATGTTCTTGCGTTCATGTGTCCTCTACACTCATTCGTTGCCCATATCAATAATCGTCTGAATTTGAAACCTTGATCCATGGCGATTCTCTTGAAGTCGTCAATCTGGTCATGAGCACAGGTCATGTAGAAGTGGTGTCCAGGTTTGAGGACTCGGTGAAGCTGAAACATCCATTCAGTGTTGAATAACCAGAATTCCTTCTCTGGTTTGGAATCGGATACTTCTCCGTAGTCTTTGCCTTTGTTGTAGGGCGGATCCGTGAAAATCAGATCTATGAGGTCATCCTTCAATTCAGCGAGAAGAATGAGGGAATCTCCAATCTCAAAGGAAATAGAGTTGTCTTTCATGGTTTATAAGCAATCATCATCTGGATTGTCATATTTGCTTGAATAATCAGGGAGTTTTGTGTCATTTCAGTATTCGGTGAGGGGGACAATTCCATTCTCCTTCGCATCCTGGATGGCGTATTTCTCTTTCCATTCCGGGACATGACAGCTTAATCTTCTTTCAATTAACTCTTGATAATCTTGATTGATCTCGATTCCGATTGCTTTTCTTCCGAGGTCGAGTGCTACTTTGAGGGTTGTTCCTGATCCAGCGAAGGGGTCTAATACGATTCCGTTTGGTGGACAACTTGATTTTATGAAATCCGAACATAACTCCTCTGGAAAGACCGCATAATGATAGCCGGGATAACCAGTCGTCTTAACTTCAAGAACATCTCCTGGATTCTTGCCTTTTGGATTGACAAGATATTCTCCGTTAGCTCCGTAGTATCCTGAATGTCTCTTTCGGTGGATTCCTTGAGGTTGTTGTCCTGGGACTTGAAGTCCCTTTCTATCGTCCGTATTTTGAAATTGAGCGAGATGTGGATCATCGGCCCCATGGTACTTGCTTCCGGGATAGAGTCTCTGACGGAGAACCCCCATTGGTCGTTTGTCGGTAACTCCGCAGACTATGTGAGGTTTTCTTACGGCATCAAGGTCATACCAGTAAGTGTATCCACGCCAGATGTTGATTTCTCCCTCGCCCTCGCATTCTTCACAGACAAATTCCCTCTCAGGTAACTCGGTGTCCGCATAGTCCTCTATGAATCCCACTGTGAGCTGCAGTTCCCCAGAACCATCGCATATTGGACAAGATATGTATTTCGCTTCGGGTTCTGTCTGAACCCATTCATTTGTTTCAATGTTCCTCCAAAGGATGACCTTGTTGCTCTTTACGAAATGAAATACCCTCTCAGTCCGACAGGTAAGCCTGTCCTTCCCAGAGAACGGCATATTGTTCGGTTTCACCCAAGTATTATCATTTCTACATATCCAGCCATCTTCTTGAAGTGCGATACCGGTTCGATAAGGGATGAAAAGCTTTTGCTTGGGTTTGGTGACGGAATCGTATCCTGTGTTCTGAGTGACCGGACGTCCGGCTGGTAATCTCTCGTTGGATTTTTGGAATCCTTGCGGTCCACAGGTGTATTTTGAAGTGTTTCCTCCTCCACCAGCATAAGTATCCCCCATAACAAGATAATAACTTCCAGTGGGTTTGAGGACACGCATTATTTGTTTGCTGATCTCGGTCATGTGAGTTATGTAAAGCTGCCAGGTTGGTTCTAGTCCTAGTTGGCCTTTCCATGCTCCGCAAATTTGACATAAACCTGTTGGCTTTTTCTTTATTTTGGCTTTTTCTTCACCAGAGGGTCTCCACACATTATCCTTATCTGTGAAGTGATGAGATTCCCTAAATGAACTATCGCATTCCTCCCATTCATGTTCACAATCAGGATCACCATCCCAAATAGAAGTTGCACCTTCTCCGTAGTCTCGCAATCCCCAATATGGAGGAGAAGTAAGAACACAATCCACAGAACCCTCTGGAAGCGTTGGGAGAATGATTCGGTTGTCGGAATAATGTATGGTTAGGTTATTCATCTCTCCAATTCTATCTATACATTCCTCCAGATTCTCCAGGTTCTTTTGGGGTGAGCTTCTCGATGAGGCGATCAATTGCGTCTATTTGCTTGTTGATGGCTTGGACTAGGCGAGTTTCCATCGTTTCGATTCTCTTGTAGAGGTTGTCTATCTTGTCTGGAGTCTCCAAGTGTTTCTCCACCTGGTCCGCTTCGTAGAGATGTAATGTCTTATGCTTAGGGGTCTTGTCTATTTGAAATGTCGCACCTATGAGGAAATTGGAATCGAGATTGACAACAAGAGGGTCGTTGAGGATGCT
>CP070801.1:941761-945172 GCA_020343575.1 Candidatus Aenigmatarchaeota archaeon | reverse complement strand
GAAACCTTGAGGCAGGTCTAGCCCACATGAAGTGGCTGAAAGATAATTACACTCCTGGAAATATTCAGAGCTGGTTAGCAGCCTACAACGCAGGACATACCAGGCTCAGGAACGATGCATGGAAGAGGATGAAAGAGCCTAGAGAGTATGCCAACAAGGTCACATCATACGCAAAAGCCTATCAAGCAAGCCCATCGCTAATGGCTCAGGACTTTCTTACTATGTTCAATAATATCAAAGAGGTGAGATGATGTCTCTACGGAATCCAGCACGATATATGAGCAGGTCACAGTACGATGACCCTACTGATATAAGCCGGTTCTTCGCTCCTGATAGACCTTTTCAGCCTTTGATAGGTGTGGATCCTCAGCCTGCTTACTACGACCCCACGGATATATCTCGCTTCTTTCCTGAGAACAGGCCATATTTCGAGCCAGGAATTTCTGACGCAGCCCAGCCAGGAGGTTACGCCACCCTTCCTGGCCCGTTCGCACGTCAGAAAAGAGAGCTTCCGGCACTTGGTTATACCAAAGAGCAGATTGCCATGCTTGATCAAGGCCTGGAAGCTCTCCGTCGGCTTGAGCCAGATGAACGCCGTAAGCAATTCAGGAAGTATCTTCAGATGTATAAGATGATGGGGATGACCCAAATCGAAGTGGACAATCTCAGGAAGCATCTCGGCATTGAAGTCCTCACTTTAGAAGAGGCAGCAGAAGAGATACCGTGGTATCTACGTCCCTATGCAAAGGCAGCCATGTCGGAAGCCAGGCTCGCAGAAGAACTGGCTCTTGGTGGACAGGAGATAGCTGAGGGATACGGAGAGTTTGTCCACAAGCCTTTGGTTAACCTGGGCGTTGAGATGAGAAACCAAATCAACAGCGCCAGAGCAAAGGTACGTGAGTGGTCTCCTGCTCTCTACATCCCACCTATAGAAGACGTGAAGGAAGTAGTGGCAGCCAGGAACTGGAAGCAGCTCAACCAGTGGGCAGATATGGGCAGACTTCCCACATTTGATGAGATCGGCGAAGAATATCTCAGGACAGTAATAGCAGATCTACGTGATGAGCTGACTGATACTCAGTTCAGAGCTGCTCAGAAAGTTCTGGCTTATTCCTTCACTAATCCACGGTCAAGCTGGTTCAGACGTGGAGAGAAAGTTCCTCTAATCTCCAATGACTTTATAGCAAAGCATCCCGTTCTGGCTACAGCTCCCCTGATCATCAGTGCTCCCCAAGAATGGGTGGAACACCAGCTCACACATCCGGAGACATGGCCACGTCATGTAGCGTTCTATTTAGGTGGTAAGTACGTCATCAATCCTGCGACAAAGGCAGGCCTGAACTGGATCAATGCACGTTTCCCTGTCACTGTACCATTGAAGGAAGCATGGAGATGGAATAAAGCCTATCGTGCAGTCAGGAAGTTTGGTAAGGGTGTGCCTGTGAGTAACGAGATGGTAGCTGACTTCTTTGCCAATATTGCCAATCCTGAGATTGCAAGCCGGATTCCAATCAAAGGTACTCCTGAAGCTAAGATGATGCTGGAAGCTCTGCAGAAGAGATTTGCAGGCATGTCTCCAGAAGAGTTTGGACATTTCCGGTTGTTCTTCGAGAAGTCTCCTACTGGTGATCTCACTCTCTTCGTTCCGAAAGACTTGACAAAGCTTAGACAGTTTGCTCATGGGACAGCTTTCTATCCAGGAACTATACCAGGGCAGCCACTACTTAGAGGGCCTGGTCCCTTTGCACAGGCAGCAGCCAGGGGAGTAACCGTTCCTTCGGTTGCAGCAGCCGACATTGCGATGGGTCAAGTTCCAGGAGTGGCAGTTCCCAGGATACCAGGACCTGGTGTCTTCGGAGCAGGTGAAGCAGCAGCAGGCCCTCTGGCACAGCCCTTGATGCAACGTCCTACTCCAGGCCCTACTGCAGAGCAGATGACAGGACAGTTGCTCACGGCTGACACAGGCTTCACAGCCGATGAGATAAGCCTGGCTATCAGAAGTGGCACGTCTCCCGAGCAGGTGCAGCAGCTCCGGATGATGGTGAGTGATGATGATATTATCCAGATGGGCATGGACCGTATGCCAGAGCCTACCCCAACAGTGCAGGATGATCTTTTCCTGAAGCCTACTTCCAGGGTGAGTTTGCCTTGGCAAGGATATTTGCAGGGAACGGTTATCAACATCTCGGATCCTCAGCAGATCGTGATTGAGCTGGACCAGGGTGGTGATGTTCGTGTGCCTGCAGAGCAGATCAAAGTTATCTCCAACCTGGCGAAGGATGCAAGCACTGTACCTATTCAGTTGGCAGGCGAAGGGATCCCACTGGCAGGAGGGGGGATGCCACCGGCTATCACTGGAACTCCGGAGTTTGTGGAGAAATGGTTCGCAGAAGGTACAGTCTCCGATGGTCTCCTGGTCAGGTATCCACACCTGGCAAAGAGGTATGGCCTGGAAGACAGATACATGCAAGCTCTTGCCAGGGCCAGAGACGAATACATCACCCAGGGCAAGGTTGACATGGCAGTTGCATCCGTCACAAATCCCAATACTGGTGAGATGGACTTACCTGAACCACCAACTCCACCAGCACCTGGACTCCCACCAGAGCCACCAGCGCCATATACCATGCCATTGGAGAACTACATTCTGGATACAGCCCCACCTGAGATGCACACTATCAGGCGAATTAAAGAGTCTATGCCATTCAGAGCTGGTGATGACAGGGCCATTGCCAGATACTTCAGAGCATTGCAGACTGCTGTTAATAGGCACATGCCGGATAAGTCTCAGGACTTGACGGCACAGATCAAAGCCTACTATCGTGGTCAGGCACAGATCTCTGACATTGACCAGATATATGCTTCAGGGATCCACAGGGGCATATCTGAGACGCAATTTGCTGACGCTATTCAGAGCACAGGCATCGAAGATCCAATGGAAGCAGCTCAGGCATATCACCGTGGCTCAGTAGAGGCTGCTCTTGCTACTAATCCTGACAGTGTAGCTGATGATGTGCTGATAGATTACCCGGACCTGGCTGATAAGTATGGACGCCGGGACATCGGCAGAGAAACTAAGCGTGGTCTCAGGGCTTTGGGTTACACGGACACAGAGATAGTCAGCTTGAAGCCTTCAGAGAGAACCAGGTTGCTCAGCAATAAAATCGCAGCAGGAAACGTGACCATAATGGATGGTGAAGCATACTTCTCTGCATGGTATGGAGAACTCTCTGACCCAAAGAACTACAAAGTGGAGCGTACCGTACAGGATGTAGAGCAAGCTGTGGCAAAGGACATCGAAGCTGCTAAGGAGATGGCAGAAAAGCTCAAACTGGAATTGTCTGGTGAAGAGGCAGAGAAATTCATAGCTCTCAAGGACAAGCGTGGTCTCAAAAACAATTCTGAGCTGGT
>CP070801.1:938667-941661 GCA_020343575.1 Candidatus Aenigmatarchaeota archaeon | reverse complement strand
TGTCCATTCTCTTGATAACCATGGGCATTTTCGCCCTCCTGGGAGCTGTTCTGGCGTATTTCACAAAGAGGACGGGATGGAAGCTCGTTATTGGTTTTGCTGCCATTGGTGGCATAATAGAGTTACTGATAGTATCGAGTTTGGGTATAACCGCGTTTGCAAGCATAGCTATGATTGATCTTCTCAGGTTCGGGACCTATGCCCTCTTTATGATCGTGGGAGCGGTTATATTCTCAGTTTTCTGGGTAGCTACAGCAGGAATGGATGCCAAGGCCGTAGCGAATCAGATACAGTCCACTGGTATGCAAATCCCTGGATACAGGAGAGATGTCAGGATCATAGAAAGGGTCCTGAACAGGTATATACCAGGTCTCGCAATTTTGGGCGGGGCTGCTGTTGGGTTCCTGGCAGCGTATGCAGACTTCACAGGAGCGCTGGGAACAGGAACCGGAATACTTCTGGCTACGCTCATCATTTACAATCTTTATGAGGAGCTTGCAATGCAGCACATGGAAGACATGCATCCTGCTGTGAGAAAGCTTTTGGGTAAATAATGGAGGTGGAAAATGAGTTTGATCTTCGTCACAGGCATTCCGGAGTCAGGTAGGGATTCAATAGTAAAAATGGTCTTGAGTGGTTCAAAGAAGAATTTGCCATCCTTTGAATACATCAGGTTTGATGATCTGGTTTCGTATGACGTTGACAAGAAATCCGAGGAGTTGGACCTGTGGAGCTTCAGTAAAAGGATTGAGCATATGCACAAAATACAGAGGGATTTTTACAGAAATTTAAAGAAAAAAGTAGATTCCCTTAAGGACAAAGAAAATCACATAATAGTGAACGGTTACTTCACGCTAAGAACGCCCAGTGGTTATCTTCCCACACTATCCAATCAATCGGTTAAATTCTTCAAACCCGATGTTATAGTGATTATTGACGTTGACTTGGATAATCCAGAAATACTAGTGAAATTTGGTAAGGAAAGGGTAAGGGAATTAAAATATCACCAAGACATAAATTTAAAGTGTGCAGTTAGTTACTCTACCCTGACCAGGTCCGCGATAAACGTTGTGAGGGTGGAATACGGGAACCTGAAAGACGCTCTGAAAGAAATGACTGATGTCATAACCCTTGCACTGCAATAAAGGAGGTATGAAAATGGTGTTTGGTTTGCCTGGGTATCAGGAGGTTCTGATAATCTCCTTAGTCCTGTCGCTAATCATGGTTCTGCTCACCAAACTCCTGACCAACCAGGAGGAGATAAAGAAGGCGAAGAGGGAGATTAAGTTCTATCAGGACAAGATAAAGAAGGCCCAGAAGTCGGGTGACAAGGATGCTGTCAGCAAGCTATCGAACGATATGCTTAAGGCGAGCAGTAAGCAAATGAAGCAGAGTATGAAGCCCATGTTCGTTTCCCTTATAATCTTCGTGATAGCTTTGGGGTGGCTGGCAGGGGCGTATGGGGAGCTCTTGATAGGCATGCCCATAACCCTACCGTTCCTTGGAAATCAGCTCAACTGGTTCTGGTGGTATTTGATAATAGTCCTGCCCACGAGTTTTATCTTCAGGAAGATGTTGGGTGTAGAATAAATCTATAACTGGAAAATGTACATGAAAAACGAAACGCTCATGGTTAGAGGGAAAATAACGTAGGGGTGGCCGAACATTTTGAAACTATGATAAATTCTGCTTTCAGAGAGTAGATATTCGGTCTCCCTTCCCAGCATCACTCCCATAAGAAGGGCAAACATGCCTACAAAGGCTATGGATATGAATCCCCACAAAACGATGGTTTTGAAAACGCTTGTCTGAAACTCCCACATAAGCAAAGACATACAGAATATATGATAAATAAGGTTTAGTGTTCCGTTCTTTGCCTCATATACCGAATGCAAAAACCTTTTCCAGCCTAGAACTATCAACTCTGGTATGAGGAATGTGCATACGAAAATCAGAATTGAGAGGCCTGATATCATATAATTATTATGTTTTGCTGCAATAAATATTCTGGATATAAATAAGGAATCCCGGGAGCGAGATTATCGGTGGTTGCTGGAGGTTCCCACATTCGAACTCGCGACCTCACGGTCTCTGTCTATCACTGGACTTCTGTCCTCAACAGACCATTCAGGAGGCTACAGCCGTGCGCTCTAAACCAACTGAGCTACCCCGGGATGGTATTAATTCTTTTTGTGTGGCTAGTATTTAAAAATAGTTTTTTATTCCACTATCAGTTGTTTTGAGAATATTCTTGTTTTTTTGCCTCTGTCACTGCTGAACCTCATATACGACTTTGGCATTCGAAGGCTTCCCTGGACAAGGGTCTTTATTTTGTACGTAATAATCCTGGTCTCCTTCGGTCTCATGTCCCCGAGCTTCCATATCAACTCTGTTCCTGCTTCAGACCTCCTGACAACAGGCATCAGCATCTCAAACTCCTCATGTAGAACCCTTGCCAATGGAGAAACCCAATCCCTTACGATGACATTTCGAAGGTGATGCATGAACGGGTTTTTGATCTCCAGGATTATCGAATGCTTATCTTCTCCCTTCTTTGCATGTCTCTTGGCTATGGTCGGGCTTGTCACCCTTATGAAAGAGAAGGTGATTATTGCAATTATTATCAGTACTATTAACGCATATTCACCATAGATAACCCAGTAATTCAATCGATAGGTTATCATGGCAGATGAACCGGGTGTGAGTTCCTCAACAAGGTAGCCACAGATCTTGTTCTCACCCTCGACCTCACAGTCGATGGGCTCGGTCACCATTCCCGTTATCAGGTCATTGTTTGGAAGAGTTTGGTAGGTTTTGTAGTCCTTCTCTATAACATTGCCCTTGTTCTCAATCGTTATTATAACGTCTTCGTAAAGAGGCGTGGAAATCCTCTTCACCACCTCAACAATATCATGAACAGGTTCTATCTCGAATTCAAGTATATCGCTCAACTTCGTTCCCGTTACCCTTACCTCTACAGAATACGTACCTGCC
>CP070801.1:935313-938567 GCA_020343575.1 Candidatus Aenigmatarchaeota archaeon | reverse complement strand
CCTTGATTCAGCACTCGTTATACATAACAAGGGATGTGCAGCAACAACAGGAACAACAACATTAAAAGAAACAATATCATCTGGATGGACGCCCGGAAGCCCAAGTATTGAGGGTAATGTCAGCTATACCTTTGATACAGACTGGGAAAACAACATACTCACATGGGAAATTTCAAGTCCTATTGATAGTGATGAACATGTTGTTGCAACATATCAAATTAAGTCACCAGTTGATACATCAGCTCTTGGGACAATTATTTATAATCTTACATGGGATGGTTATAAAAAACTGGAAGAAAGTCAGCAATTCCTTGTACAGACAATGAACTACACAAATGAATCCCACCTGGAATTTGATATAGATGTATACCAGAGGGACGAGTATCCATGGCCAGAGGCAAGGTCAATACAGCCAAACATAACATATAATTATAGCCTTAAGGTAACAAACATTGGAGATGTGAACACAAGTAATGAATGGAACGTCACCCTAACAATACCAACAGAGTGCAACGCAACCAATGTCTCCCAGTCAGGCAGCTATAATAACACGACAAGCATAATAACATGGGAATTACCTGATTTAGAAGTAACTCAAACCTATTACCTAAACTTCACACTTAACTGCACAGAAACAGGAAAGAAACTCCTTTATGCACAGGGAATAAGGGATACCACTGGTTTACAGAACTATGAAAACATAACGAGCATAGATTCAAGCCAGTCATTCACCTTCACCCATCCCAATCAATCCTACCAGGAGCTATCCCAGATGGACTTCTTAGTCAACTATAACTTCACTGGAACAAACCTGACAATAGGGGAAGGTTTTGTCAACATAACAGATGATTCCGGAATCAATCGTACACTGTGGCAAAACTATTCCTTTGTGAACAAACAGGAAAGTGTATGGTCAAACTATACAGTGGAAGAGAATGAACAATTCAGCCAAACAGGCCACTACATAAACATATACAATAGCTCAGACGCCACGGTAAACGAATTCTCCAATGTAACAATAGAAAAGATAAACTACACCTGGTCCTATGGAAGGCTCTTCCAGGAGAACCAGACCCTGTTCACAAAGGTAAAGGAATACATATATGTACCTCTCATAGAAAATGCCACAGTGAACGCTTCAGAATCAATAGGAACAACAGGAGGCTGGGGAGAGGACTGGAACTTCACAGTAATGGTCAGGGACAGGTTCAAAAGGAACGTAACAGTAAGGTTATGGCACAGATCAACCGATGTTGTGGGATACAACACCTATCAGATGGTGGATGAGTACAACTGCACAGACTGCGAGAACTGGACACAGGTCAACATGACCTTTGACTACAATTACTCCCATATAGGCAACTGGTACTTCTTCTTCAATGCAACCAATGATGACGGTGTGGACAGCACAGCAGCCCAAACATACAGACTGGAAGAGGATGATGTCAATGTAGACATCATATACCCATTACAATACGTAAACATAAGCAGAAACGTAACAACAAACTTCACGCTCTATGTCAATGACACAGATAACAGGTCAGTCGCCAAATTAAACACCCTTGGAAAGATATGGATATCTGTTTACGACTGGACACAGATAGAGGGAGAGAACATACCACCCACAACGTACTGGTACACGAATGACACAGGCTACCTGGTCAGAACAATGGCCAATGACTCAACAACAGACTGGGAAAGTGTTGGCTGGTGCTCGGACAAGAGCAAATACTACCTCGGTGTCCACAGATGGAAGGGAGGAACCCATGATGATGATTCATACATAAAGGAGAACATAACAAACCCTATAAACTTCACCCTATGGGGCTCCCTCAACAACACCATATTCTCAGTTAAAAACCAAACCAAAGAGAACACCACAAACATGACAATAACAGGCAATGTAACAGATGACTGCGGAGACCAGCTATCCTCAGTGGATGAACTCTGGTACAACCTAACCCATGAAGACTACTCCTACCAATGCAACGCAAGCCTGACAAACTTCGACTGCGATACCTTTGATCCGAATAAATTAGACCCACCGACAGGCTGGTACAACATAACAATGTTCTCAAGAAAATCATACCACTGGAACGGGACCACCTTCACAGAGAATGCATTCTTCCTTGCAACCACACCTGACATGATAGATGCGAATGTAACCCCATCAGCAGGAGGATGGGGTGAATCCCCGTTCAATTTCACTGTCAACATAACAGATGAAGACAACACATGGGTTAACGTGACCTTATGGCTAAACAATGGTTCTGGATGGGTACTGAACGGAACAGATAACTGCACAAGCTGTGACAATACAAGCATATATTTTGAAATAAATTTCACCAAATATGATGTCGGGGGTTGGCAATTCAGGTTCGATGCAAATGACACAGCAGGATTCGGCAACACAAGCTCAGGCACATTTACTATACAAGTAGACAACCTAACAATAAGCCTCATAGAGGGAGGAAGTGCAAAGATAAACAGGAGTGATTCAAGGCCGAACCATAATACAAACCTTTCGGTTCAGATAAATGATACGGATTTGAACAACTATACAATAGACTTCACTGCTGGCCAGGTTCACTTCTACGTGGAGAATGAAACAGATTCATGGAAAGATGAAACAGAGAGCAATACATCAGAATACTACTATTTAGATTTCAATGCAACATGCGAGTATGTACCAGGCAACAGGTCATGGCAGGTTAACGTTACAGACTCACCATATTATGAAAACAAGTCATCCTCGGTTTTCTATGTGGAAATCTATGGTGACATGGGAAACAGGATAACATCTCCTGACGGAAATACCAACTATAGCAAGGGAAGCTCTATGTTGCTCAGAGGAAATGTATCAGATGACTGTTCAAACAATATAACAAACCTTGATGCTGACGGAACAATATACTTTAACCTTACAAACGACGGTTTCGGGGTAACATACCAATGCAACACAACCAATGGCCTTGAAGAAGAAACCAACGGATGGTATAACTGCTCATGGGATTCAACAGGAAAAGAGGTTGGATGGTACAATATTACAATGTATACAAACAGGTCTTTCTATAATATAAACACGACCAATGCAACATTTTATCTGTTTTCAGGCATCATACTTGAGGATGCGAACGTAACACCAAATGTAGGTGGTTGGGGAGCATCACCATATAATTACACGGTTAATGTTACAGATGAAGATAACGACACAGTGATAGTTGAGCTTTGGCTAAAGAATGCCACAGATAATG
>CP070801.1:930219-935213 GCA_020343575.1 Candidatus Aenigmatarchaeota archaeon | reverse complement strand
TAATAATACAATTGAAGCTGGAACATACAACGACACATCATACTGGCTTTATTATAACAACAGTGCTGCTACAAGTCCTAACGAAAATATACACACAGTCTTTGGCAAGAACGCAGACAACTTTGATAATGATATAAATGCATCTGTCTGGACAGCAGGCGCAGGTTGGTCCTGGAACGCTGGCGGATATGCAAGAGGTGTCTGGAATGTTGGCGGTGACATGGTTACAACTGATTCCCTTGGCAACATGACTTCTCTTGTCTTCAGGTGGAGGGGACCAACACAGGGTCCAAGCACTTTAGGACCGAGATACAGATTATTCGGTGCAAGCGGTTCCTGCTCCGAAGCCAGATATGATTTTGATAATGATAGGATGTGTATAGATTTGACGGGCTTACCCGCACAGTGCGCTTCAGCCACATTAAATGAGAATGTGTGGTATTATGCAAGGATGAACAGGGGGACTTTGAATATTAATAATCAGATGTGGCTAAGTAATTCATTGGTTGTTGATAATACTACTGGTGCATGCAGGATGGATAGCGGAGGCCTGGGCTTTAATACTAATGAGGATACGGATCACGAACTGGAAATAGATTATGCCTACTTCTATACATATTTCTATCCTGAACCTAACATAACGCTTGGAAGTGTCAATAATTTTATTCCACCAATCACATACAGCAACCTTACAATAAACGTATTCGATGAGGAAAACCCCGACACATCAATAGAGAGGTTTGTGGCACAGTTCATTGCCGGAAGCATTGTAAACACATTCGGAATAAACAAGACCTTCATAGATGAAACCGCAAACACGGATTATGGGAACCTCTCGTATGACAATGATTTTGACACAAACTCCACAACAAGCGTTGGGCATGCTGGTGTCGGTTACCAGGAAAGCGTTGAGTACATAAATGGAACTGTACTTGTCGGTGATTCTGAAAGCGCGTGCGTAAGGTACAGGTACTTAAAGCAGGGCAGTACAGGAGCAGGCGGTGCAGTGAATACTAGCATAAGCATACTTGTTGACGGTGATGCAGTTGGGGAGGATTCATATTTCCAATCCAGTTCAGCAGCTACACAGGATTCAGGGACAGTAGTATCATGCTTTAACATGACACCGGATTCAATTACTGAGGATGTGGTTGTCCGTATAAATTTCTCATCCTATGCACCAGGCGCTGGGAAGACACTTGACCTAAACCTCTATGTGAATGAACTGTTTATAGAGGAACAGATCAATGATACGACTTTGGTTGTAAGCCAGATTGACCTTATAGACGGGACAAACGCCATATTTATAGATGATGCGGAGGGGCAGTACAGGCAGAGGGAATATGTGGTTGAGGTTAATGCCAGCGATAGAAACCAGAATCTAATAGCATACCTTATGAGGACAACTGAAGATCCTGCGACTGTTCTGTTCACTGTCACCAACACATTCGGCAACCCCTTGCCAGGTGTCAACGTGAATGTGGAGAAGATAATAGGAAGCGCCTACACAACGGTTACAGAAGGGCTGACCGATGATATTGGTTCATTCCAGATAATACTTGTCAACAATGATCCTTACAGGGCAACCATGACGCTTGCGGGATTCAATACAAGGGTCGTTAATTTCCGTGCCCAGACAAGGGAGATAAGTGTCATAATGAACCAGACAGTAACCCTTGATCTTGTAACCCCGTTTCAGGATATTTGGTTATTAATAAATCCACAAACAATTAGCTATAACTCTTCTCAGTCGTATCACAATATAACATTCAATTACACAATAAACTCAAGCAGCGATCTTCTTATTGAATATGGGTTTGCTTTGTACTGTAACAACACTTTGGTAAACAGCACCGTTGACACTTCCTCAACAGGAGGATCTGTCTCAGTCTTATATAATGTGATTGGATGCAGCAATGTTTCAATGACATACAACTTCACAAAGAATGATTCAACCTTCTATGAGAATACAATTATATGGTATCCAATTATACAGCAGATGTTCGGCCTGAATGAGGCGCTTGCAAGGATGGCACAGGAGTATGACACAAGCACACTAAACTTTCTCATAGTGATTATATTCATAGTGGTGGCAGGGGCATTGACAGTGATTTCACCTGAGATTGCGGGTTTGGCATGGCTTCCCATAGGCGGGATGTTTGTATACTATGGGATGTTGTCCTTCACATTTTATGCGCTGATAGCTATGACTTTATTCAGCGTTCTCTTAATAAAAAGGAGATGGCTATAGATGGGGCAGATAGGATTCATATCGCTGGTACTGCTGTTCGGTATAGGGTTCGCCATGTACTTCGGAACCCTGGATGCCTGTGCAGGGACTGACAATTGCCTGGGTGTGGGATTCATTGAGTTCACTAACTTCCTGAGCAGTGACATAAACACAATGATAAATCTGATCATAGCTGCTGTTGTCAGTCCAACGGGGTTAGCTATTATCGGACTTCTTACCGCAGCCCTTGTATTGCAGGGGCAGACCGGAGCCTTCATTGTAAGGGTTGTTCTGATAATAGGCCTTAACATACTTTTTGTCCCATTCACATTCGTTGGTGAACTTGGAGCAGTTCCATTTATGATACAGCTATTCATAAGGACAGCCTTCAACCTCTTTATGATAATCGCTGTCATGTCATATACTACGGGGAGGGATTTCTGATGGTGGACATAAACGCAGTCTATGAAGGATATGTGACTTATGTGTTCGGAGATATAACACTGGCATCGCTTGGATTCCTGTTCATAATAACATTGATCGGTCTTAGATTCAATTGGGGATTGGAAGCCTTCCTTGTGGTCCTCACTCCTACTATCCTGTTGGTATTGAACACGACATTGGCTATTGGCCTGCAGCCATTGATGCTGATAGGTATGGGTTTGCTGATGGGATTCGGCCTGTTGGCATTGCTGAGGAGATGATACATATGGTATGCAAGAGGAAAAGGCGGTTCAGAAAAAAGAAGATAATGAAGAGTGGAAAGGCTAGTGCAACCGCCAAGATGCTTGAGCGTGGTGGATTAAAATAAAAGGAGGTGATATGAATGCCGAATGGAGTAGTGGCTGATCTCCTGACACTGGTTCCTGTGGCTGCAACCCTGAGGGTTGTGGAGCAAACGGGAAGAGTAAGTAGGAGGGAAAGGAGAAGAAGGAAGAGCATATTTGAACTTTGAGGAGGTGAGAACAATGGTATTAGGAAAGCTTAAGGAAAGAAGGAGAAGGATAAAGGCAGAAAGGGAAACCAGGAAGTTTGTGTCTGAAAGGCTTCCCAAGAAAACCCTAAGGGAGAGGGCCACAGCCCAGCGGAGGAAGGCAAAGGAACAGGCACATACAGTCAGGGCAAACATAAAGAGGCTGTCCAAAGGGAGGATAGCACCACCTGGCGCAAGGGTTAGGGTCCGTAAGACTCTTATCAAGGCCGTGAAGAAGAAGCGGAAGAGGAAGAGATCCGTGTTTGATATGCCTATAGGTGAAGGGTTCTTTGAGTGATGTTATTTTAAGACATTAAGGAGGTGGGTTTCATGGCAAGGAGAAGGACAACAAAGCAGAAGAGAGCAGCCAAAAGAAACATAGCTAAGGCCAGAAGGAAATGGCAGAAGATGGGACCAAGAAAAAGAGCCAAAGCTATGCCTGGTGGAAAGGGGCCAATACGAAAAAGAGGCCTTAAGAAGAGAAGGAAGAGGTGATGCGCTTATTCCTCTGGGGGTTTCATTCTTTCCTTTATCTTCTTATCAATCAGGCTTTCCTCTTCTTTAATCTCAGATATAAGTTCAGAGGATACATCCTTTTCTTCTGGCTTAGGTTTTTCAGGCTTCTTCTTTTTGGAATCTTTTAAGAGTTCGGATCTACAGTGTTCAAGCTCTTCTTTCAAGTTAACAACTCTCTGCTTTAGTTCAATATTTATTTCTGTAAGTTCTCCAACCTCTCTTTTCAATACTTTGTTTCCCTGTATTATCTCTTCAAGCCCATTCACTCCATGTTCCAATATCAATCTACTCCCTAATTGGAATGCTTTGCTTGGACTTACTGCCTTATTCTGAAGACTTGCATACATCTCTCCCGAACAGGATACTGAAAACGTTGGCATGTTACCACCCCCATTATATAATATTACCAACTATTGTATAACAATTAATTTACCATAAGGGTTTAAAAAACTATCGCTGTGGTACATTTTATGTGATTTCCCCGACTAACAACACTTTCTCTCTCCATCTCTATATCTTATAACACTATACATACATATCACATATAATATATAATTTATATAATTACCTTGTATTATATAATCATAGAACATACAAGATGTTGTATGTGATGGTTTTATAAACCATTCCTACCAATAATACCATATGTGGTGAAACTTGATGAGGGTTCACTGTTGGTTAGGAAGGTGTCAAAGCCTCCTGGCCTTTGAGGTGGTATTAAATGAGCATCAAAGATTTGCTAGGAAAGAAGCCATGCCCGAAGACATTCAAGAAGTTCGTGGTTGGCGGAAAGAAAAAGCTCTTGGAGGTTTACTGATGAAAAGAGTTATTCTTATTTTACCTTTGATTGGGATACTTTTGGTTAGTGGATGTACCACAAAGATTCTATCAAAATCAGAATTAAAAGAACACCCTGATTTAACATTTGTAGATGGAATTTACTATGATAGGGATTGTGATGAATATAATTACAAATTTAAATGTAGATTTGGTTGTACCTTCCTTGAAATTATTTGTACAAACAGTGTGGAAACCATAATGACATGTTCAGATGGTTATATAGAATCTTATGGTGGGCTTGAAGAATTTTGTTTAATAACTAGGTTAAACTCTTCAATATCTGAGGAGGATGTATGAAATCTATAAAGAAAACCAACCAGGATCTGGTCCTGATTCAGAGGAACAAGAAGGGCCAGTTTGCAGGTTGGAAAAGGTTTGATGGGGTTAGGTAATACATTCATTTGGAAATGGTGGTTAAGAGAGAGTGATAAAATG
>CP070801.1:925933-930119 GCA_020343575.1 Candidatus Aenigmatarchaeota archaeon | reverse complement strand
GTCAAGAGAGAGCTGCATGAGAACTATGAAGAGAACATCCAGATAGAGCAAGATCTGGGCAAGCTTAAGTTTGCAGTAGCTCTGGACTTCCCGGCTTTCAGCCAGCGCTACGAGAGTATCATCATGTCCTTGTTCAGGAACAGGATACTAAAGCAAAAATCTCCAGGTGCTAGCTTGGTCCAGATGGCTGACCAGAATGTACTTACAGACAAGAAGCTCAAGTTTGTAGACCGGGGCACCGTAGAGCCTCCAAAATTTAGGCTTCCCATGAAGTTTAGTGATGGGACAGGAGGCAGACAAATGAGACCTGAATTTGCAGGTAAGTCTACTTTAGAGCTTATTAAAGAAGGCAATCGAACAGCAACTTCCAGAGATAGAAGTAAGTCTTATAATCAGCAAGATATCCAAGTAGGGGATATTATAGAGTTTTACGATAATGCTGGAGATACAGTAAGGGTGCGTGTGACTAAAGCTCCGACTTCTTTAAAGAATACAACAGCAGAGGAATGGTCTAAAAAAGAGGGCTGGGATCCTAGCATGTTTGAGAATCTCAGGAATAAGAACTATGACCAGTTTGAGTTTAAGTTGCTTAAAAAGCCTGCAATGCGATCTGCAGAAGTGGCTGTATCTCAGCAATTCCTAGAAGAAAAGCTTAATTTAACTCTTCCTGTAGGAGAGATAGATGCCACTACACGGCGTAGGTTAAAAAAAGAACTGACTATGCTTGGGTACAGAATTCCTACCCAGGGCAAGAACTCTGCACTGCCATTGTTAATTACCCGGGTTCTTCCAAGAGAACAAGGATCTACCATTATGGTACCCGCAGAAATCACTGTCCAGATGGGATCTGACTTTGACATAGACAAGATGTTTGTCATGTCCAGGTCTGTTAACAAAGATGGCCATAGCATAGCTTATACTAAAGAGCATAGAGAAGCACGGAAAGCTAGACTGGAAGAGGAACGTCAGGCAGAACTTAAGAAAGGCGAAAAGACTCCAGAGGAAATTAACCTTAAGTATGATAAGCTTGTATCCAAAGTAGAAACACTCAACGAGGATCAGCTTAATAACAAGATCCTGGATATTTACCTGTCTGTACTGACATCAGATCAGCATGCAGGTGAACTCATAGCTCCTCTGACCTCTAAACCTTTGGCAGATCAGTTAGACAGAGCCCATTATGAAGTTAAAAGAAGTGGAGATCATGTAAATAGTCTTCACACTAACATGTACCAGGAGTATATCAACAAGTTTGCTAAGGCAGCTGTAGGTATTACTGCAACGTACATTACCGGTAAGACTCTCTATGGCAGGGCTGGTGTAAGATTGATGGTTTCAAACCTTATAGACCCTACAGGCAAGGGTATTATTGAAAATTCAGAATATGGATACAGTCTTGGCAATAAGTATGCATCTGATGGAGTGACTCTTATTGCAGATAATTTAAAGGTTTGGAACAACGCAGCGCTTGACAATGCTAAAGACCCTATCCTGGGTAAGCTAGGAGTGGACGAGAACACCATTAATAGCGCCCTCCTGATGACTTCTCTGGGTTACACGTTAGATACTACCATTGACTTCATTAATCAGCCTATAGTCCAGCAAATAGCCCGATACATGGCTTTAAATCCCATGACTAGCTATGCAGTAGCAAAGGAAAAAGTACTGGATAGGTATGAAGCTTTGAGATCTGTATATAATGAGCTCCAGGACAGTGAAGGATATGCCATGGATCCAACAGGAACACAGACAATAGACTTAACACCGGATAGACTGGAAGGTGCTGTGAATATGCCACTCAATGTGATGAACAGCGAAGAGCTTACCCAGCAAGCTCAAGTCTTGCAACTCTTTGATGAGACATATGATGCAGGTAGAGATCTGGCTAAGGTAAACAAAGTATTATCTCCTGAGACAGCAAAGAATTTATCTAAGTTCTCTGCAATAGAAGAGTTCAGAAATATAGCCCAGTATGTCACTGACAGGTCTGACTGGATAAGACTGGACCGTAACGTATTTATGTCAGACGAAGCCACTCCAACAGACAGGATACAGAATAGCCCGGTACCTAGGGTGACAGCATTCTTCGAGAGAGGGCTGAGAGCTGCAGAGAGTTTCTCTAAGACTTTCTTCCCTAATAATACCCAGGCTTATACCAACGTCAAAGCATTAATAGCTGAACTAATAGGGGCCCGGGATGGATATTTATCCAGGGAACAAACAGACCTGGTCAATGCCAGACTAGGATACTTGATATTGACTGGCAACAATAAGCTAAGAGAAGCCTTACTGGATGGTGTAGATGTTAAAGAACTACTCTACAGTGCAGAGAACTCATTGGCTGACAGGTTAACTGAACTGAAGAAGGATGAGAAAGCCAAGATGAATCCTCTGCTCAGAATGTTAACTCCGGGAGACTTCAACAAGAAAAGCCTTGTTAAGAAGATTAACTATAATAATACCTCTGACACCAGTGTAAGCCAGGAAAACAGGATATCCAGGGCCTGGTTAAGTTTGATAGAAAATGAAGATAACGCAGAGCTCCGACAGTTTGGCAAAGACTTAGTAGCTTATGCTGTACTAACTGCAGGTTTCAGAATGGACGCAGGAAGTTTCTTCCATCTAATACCTAGTAAATACTGGGTGGACTCGGGTCTGGAAAAAGCCTGGAATGATAACAAAGTTATGCTGGAAGAAGCGGATGCTTTGCTAGATTCTGCAGAAGTTGTCATCCGACAATCTCCAGATCTGGTAGGTACTTTACCTAATCCTATAGATCCCAGGAATAAAGATGTATTCCTGACCAGGAGAGGAAAGATCAAGGTAGAAACTACAGACTTTAAGTATGATGGTAATGTCATCATGCAGGGTAATAATCAGCCCAACTTAAAAGTTACTAAGCTAGTTATTCCCACAACTCCCGGGTACACAGAAATTAAAGTCCCAGGTCAGAAAAATAAGCTGAAGAAGTTCATCAAGGTCTATAACAATGTCACTATAAGAGGCAGAAACAGGACCTACCCTAGCAGGAAGATGAGTGGTTTCAGGCTATACAAGCTTACTGGTGTAGATAAAAAAGGAAAAACTGCTACATATGAAGAGATCCAATGGCTGGGTGAAAAGTATAGCCTGGTAGAAGGGATTATAAATCAGCCAGATAAGGCTTCCATACATCCAAAGAATACTGCAGGAACTCCAGCAAACATACCTGTAAACTATGATAAGCTGAACTACCAGCTAGATATAGGGGAAAGAACTCCTTTTGAAAATGCTGAGATAGAGCAGAAGCTTAAGAACTTCCTGAACTCCATAGGAGTAAAAATAGAAGCTATTGATAGCCTGAAAGAAAAGTTTGGTTTGGATGCTAATGGAGTGGCTGACTTGACTAACTCTATAGTTTATATCTTGAATACTCAGAAAGGTCTGGATGCACTCCCGGAAGAGACAGCTCACTTCTTTGTAGAAGGATTAGCAGATCATAATCTACTGGAGAGACTACTCGAGCGGGTAGATGAAACACCTGAATGGCAAGAAGTCCTGGAGAATTACTCTGAGCTATATAATAATGATGAGCGCAAGCTAAGAAAAGAAGCTGCAGCCAAAGTGATTGGAAGATATTTAATCAAGTCAGAGCCTGCACCTAAGAACTGGATCAGAAGACTAATGACCCAGATAAAAGATCTGATCAACAGAGTCTTTAAGGGTCGGGATCCATTCAGGGAAGCGGCTAACTATATTCTGACAGCTAATAACCAGGTCATGAAGTCTGCACCTACATCTGCAGGAGTAATGTACTCTATAGATCTGGAAGGTTTTAATGAATATAAGTATGGTATAACCCTTAAGGATGGTACTGTAAAGTACTTTGCTACTAAAGCAGAAATGGATGCTTATAAGGGAAAAGCTAAAGGTGAGCAAGTTCCTGAAGACCTTGGTAAAGAAGCGCGAGGTGAAACTAAAGATGTAGCTCTTGAAAAAGAGATTGATCTGGATGCTGTTAAGGGCAGTACTAAGTACCGGGAGTTTGATCTATCAGAAGCTGCGCTAGATAACCTGGTTAAGACATTTGACGAACAAGCTCCCAAGATAGCGAAAGTTCTCACCAAACTGAGACAAGGACTTAAAAGTAAACTGAAAAGACTTGAACTAGTCGGCGAAGAATAGCCTAAAGCTTTAGAAAGTCTTC
>CP070801.1:921876-925833 GCA_020343575.1 Candidatus Aenigmatarchaeota archaeon | reverse complement strand
CTTCCCACTAGTCAGGTTCTACGTAGAAAACAGCTCAGGTCAAATGCAGTTCATAAATGAATCCTATACAAACGAAACAGGATTCGCAAACGTTTCTTTCCTTCCAAACGAAGACTTCTCATCAGGAAACAAAACCTGGTATGCACTTGTCCCAACCTCAGATTCCTGCTACCAATACAACATAACCGAGAACCTAACAGTTGAACTTGATATTAATTTCCCACCGTTATATGATGATGAAGAAGTAAGAGGAGTCACTTCAGGTGCATCAGGAGGTTGGGGAGAATACTGGTACTTCAACGTGACTGTTATGGATATGGAGGGTGATAATGTTAACATCTCATTGTATGTAGATTATGGTAATGGATTCGAAAATATACAGAACCAGACCTGTACTACTTGCAATGACTGGGACATAATAAACTTTACTGTCAACTTCAATTGCACCCACATAAACGATACTGCTTATTACAAGTTCAAGATGGTCGATAACAACAGCGCTGAAAATATTAATGAGACAACACCACATGACTTCACAATAGAAACAGACGACATCAACTTCACTGTGATATTAGGACACAATTCAGTTGCCAATAGGTCAGGAAACCAGACAGACACACTAATAGTTCTAGTAAACGACACTGATAGAAACATCACAGTTGAAGCAGGCGTTAACGGAACGATATGGATAACCGATTCCGGTGGGGTTAATTGGGATGATGGATACAACGTTACAACCAATTCATCAGGTCACTGGGCATATGTATTCAATGCATCATGTAATTACTCAGTGGGTCAGCAGACCTGGAGGATTAAATCAATTGATCAGTGTTATGACGAGGTTGACACATTCTACGACCTTGCAAAGTCATACTATCTCACTGTTATGGGAGACCTTAATGTAACACTCACACTACCACAGGAAAGAAACTATACAGAAGGAAATCCTGTCTACTTCCTTGGTAATCTGAGAGATGACTGTAACACTCTTTTAAGTGGGTTTGAAAATCAGGTAACCTTCAGACCATGGCATGGTTCCTACTATGAAGACTTAACATCCAGTGCAGTGGGTGGGGGTATATACGATTACACATGGGGAACCAGTGGAAAGCCAGGAGGATGGTATAACATAACAATGAAGGCAGTAGAGAAGGATGCAAACACATATTATTCTGACGAGAAGAACTATACGTATCCAAACCAAACAGCACCCCTTCACGCTTTCTACCTTGAGATAAATCCAAGACTAAGGGAAGCCAACGTGACACCAAGGCAGGATGGCTGGGCATATCTCAGGAACTTCACTGTAAATGTATCAGATGAGGAAGTCGATAATGTAACTGTTCAGGCATGGCAAAGAATTTCAGGAGATCCTGCATGGACCAAGATAGACGGTGACATACAATGTCAAAACTGCAGCAACACGACAATGGAATGGAATCAGAGCTTTACCTGTCCTGATCTTGGAGGATCTCCACAACAAACCAGAAACTTCAAATTCAATGCAACGGACAATGATGCAAACTCATACGAGACCTCGGTAGTGGCAGGAGATTATGTAGGTGATGACGAAAACTTCATAATCGATAGAGACGATGTAGAAATTTATCATTACTATGGAAATGAGAGTACTGTAAACAGGTCAGGAACCAATTACACTGAGTTTATCCTAGAGGTAATGGATACAGACAGAAACCAGTTAGCATACGGACCTAGCATAAACGTGACCTTCAACATAACCTCTAATGGGACAGGTTCTCCAGATATCAATGATGGGTTCAACACATCGAACTCCTCCGGTTATGTTCATTACATGTTCGAGCCAGACTGCGGATATGATGTTGGCAAGCAGGAATGGGAGGGGTTCACAGGAGAAGATGACTGTTACAAAGTTAACTATTCATCAATCTTCAACGTGACAATATATGGAAGCTTCCTGGTTGACCCGGATCCCTCAAACGCCAGCGGTATATTTTACCAACAGGACAACGCCACCCTTTATATAAACATAACCGATGACTGTGGTACGAATCTGTCAGGTGTTGCGTTTAACGTAACAGTAAGATACAATGCAAGCGTCAATTACACCTGCGGAAATCTTACAGAGGCATCACCAGGTAACTATACCTGCAAATGGCAGACCACCCAGAGCGATCCGACAGGATGGTATGATGTGATAACAAATGTATCTTTACCAGAGCTCTTCAACAACGGAACATTCATAGAGGATGATGTGTTCTTACTTCTATCATATCTCAACAACGACCCTATACTTTCTAACGAGAACGTCACCCCTGAAGGATGGGGTGCCCTGACCAACTTCAGCGTGGATGTTTATGACCCAGATTATGGGAACAACGCTACAGTTGAATTATGGGAATCCTCAACAGGAAGTGACCCATGGACAAAGAGAGATAACTACACATGCTATTTCTGTGACCCAGGAGAGACCGTAAACATGTCAATATACCATACTTGTGCAGAGGCCAACAAGACCATGTACTACAAGTTTAATGCAAGCGATGGGGAGGGAGGGTCAGACTCCACTTCCCCAGACAACTTCATTGTTGAAAAGGATGATGTGACAATCTCCATAACCCAAGGTAATCCAACAGAGGTAAACAGGTCAGGAAGCCAGATTGTTTCACCAACCATCATCATAAGGATTTACGATGATGACAACCAGACCTATGTGAACGGAAGCGAGCACCCAACCAATGGAACATTATGGGTTACACGTAGTGATTCAGACTGGGACTCTGGAATGAAAAACGATACGAATGAAAGTGGATATGTTGAATTCTTGTTTGATCCAAATCCGGACTGTGATTATTTGCAAGGGGTCAGGAACTGGATAGCAGGAACACTTAACACAACATGCTATGTAGACCAAAACTACACAGGAACTTTGCCTAATATAACCATATACGGAGACCTCGTAAACAATGTAACCAACGTTTCATGCCCAGGTGGATATTGTGAGGATTTTGAAAATGTCTCGATACAGGGAAGGGTTTTGGATGGTTGTGACAATCCAAGAAACAGTTCAAACGTGAGGTTCAACGTTAGCCACGAGGGAACCCATTATGTTTGCGAACCAGTTTACAACGAAACGAACGGCTACTTCAACTGTACATGGAACGTGACCGGATATCCAGGGGGCTGGTATGATGTTTACATGTGGTCCAATAAAACCTATTTCAATAACGGAACAATCGTGAATACGTCGGTATTCTTCCATGAGATTGCCCCTAACTTATCAGCAGAATACGCATCTCCAACAGCTGTTCCATGGGGACCGGATGATGCCAAATCAATCATATACTTTTATGTAAATGTAACGGATGATGATGACAATGTTACACTGAGACTTTACGTAACCCAAAACGTCTCAAACTGGGGTAACCCAGTGGATACAGACACAACATGTACACAGCAGAGTGATTGTATAAATACCCAGAAAGTTCTTCAGTACAAGTTCACATCCTGCAATGATATAGGAACCTGGTACTGGAAGATAAATGCAACAGATTCTCAGAATATGGGTGACTCAACCTCTGGAACAGATACAGTAGAGGTTCTAATGAGAAATGTCACCTTCACGATACTTGACGGGAACGAGACCAATGTCAGCAGAGTAGGTGAGAACACGACCTTCATAGCTGTCCAGGTCTTCGATAACTATTCAGGATCTGGTATAGGTGCTGGTAGGCAGGGATACTTATATGTAACAAGGGACGAAGCAGCAAGTGAATGGGGAGCTGCTCTGGGCAACTTCACCAATGGTAGCTCAGTATTCAACTACGACTTCAACGCAACCTGTGATTACCACGTAGGAACGCAGAGGTTCAAGGTGGGTATAGTGTTCAGCGGCAGCCCAATATGCTATAATGATATGAACTCGACAGCCTTCTGGGTACTGAACATAACCTCTGATCTTTACAACAACATAACCTT
>CP070801.1:916051-921776 GCA_020343575.1 Candidatus Aenigmatarchaeota archaeon | reverse complement strand
GTGATGTTGAAACAGTTTCCAGATGTGCTTGTAATCTATCTGTTTAATTCATAAACTGTGTCTTCAGAATCCAATTCTTGACAATAAACTACTTTTGTGATACCTTCCTGTACAATCAATGTGTCATTGGCTTCTGCATATTTCCCATAATATGTTGTGTTGACCTTTATCTCGTAGTTGCCTGTTGTGCTGGCGTTGAAGGTGTAATTGTAGTTTCCATAGCCATCCGTTCGGGGAAGGCTGTGGTTGGCGATATAGTAGTCCTTAGTTGAATTGTATATCGATAGAATTTCATCAGCAGAAAGCGAGCGGTTGTAGATTCTGAGCTCATCGATTGAGCCGTTGAAATAATATCCGTTTCCGGTTGCAGTGCCATTATGGAACATTGCTCCATCATTCATGGCACCAATACCAATATCTGCGGAATGTGCATAAATCTTCCTTCCGTCTCCACTGTCAAACTCTGAACCATTTATGTAACCCTTGAATTTATCGGGTCCCGCACTATCTGTTCCGTTTTCCAAAACAAATCCTACAAAGTACCATGTATCTACTGAGATTGTCGTGTTCAAGAAAGTGCCTGGCCAATTACTCTGTCCTGCGTCATCATTCCATCCTCCTACAAACACCTTTCCATCATCAACGTAGACGTTGAAACCACGTGTTCCTGCTCCCTCTTCATAAAGAACCTGTCTTTTGGTAACATTGTTCGCATTAAACCATAGGATTGTCGTTCTGTTAGTCCATGGTCCTCCTGTATTCAAATCATCCGTATCTGCTACTGCAAAATAATCATCACTCCCATCAAAATCAAATGCTCCTGCAAACCTTCCATTCGAATCCCAAGTCGGGCAACTGCTACCAGAGCAGGTTCCGTTGTTCCCGTTCCTGCTGAAGTCATAGACAAACGTGTCATTCTCTTCATATTCACTTGATTTGTCGAAGTGCATGTACAATTTTAAATCATTATCTGGGTTTGTGTAATCTGTTTTCAGTGATGCTACAATGTAGCCATGATATGGATATATTGTTGTGTTTGCACTTCCTGTCAGGTTAGCCCACACCCAGAACACTGTATTGGGAGAGTTGCAGGTGGAGGTTTCTAGTGTGTATTCCAATTCATTTCCGTTTGAATCTGTGAAGCGAACGTCACCACAGTCTGATCTCATTTTACCTTCTGATATTAGGTTGGTTGTAGAGAAGTTAATCATTATGATTGCGTTATCCAGGTTAGAAGATACAGAGGATTCTGTCTTTATATATTTCCTATATCCCCAGCTTGTGTTCCACCACGCTGTCGTATTCTCCAAAAGGCCCGTGTTGTTGTTATGGTAATACATTGAGTCATTTATGTATATGTTTACAATGTTGTTGGTTACGTTGTTTCCATCGGTTTGATTAGCATGACCATAAATGCTTACGTTCTGGTTTGGGTTGGCTGGGTTGGGATCTAGGTTAAGGGTTATGTTTATGGGTTGGATTTCAGTGAGTGCAAAATAAAGTAATTTATTCGTTGTGAGATTAACACTTGTGGTGTTGGTGTAATAATCAGTCTTGCTGGCGTTAACAGTGTAATTGGAGTAGTAATTGCTGCCTGAATTGTTTTGGGTGTATTCCTGAACGGTTTGTCTTGAAATCTTTCCAGAGCTGCCTGTTGATTCTGAAAAGGCTTGGTTGTCATCCTTGTCCCAGGCAGCCACGGTGGAGTCGGACATTGAACTGCCATTGGTGTAGTTTACATAAGCGTCCATGTACCAGTATACATTGAGGGTGTGTGTAGCCGAACCATCCCAAGATCTGTCTACAATTGAGGTATTGATTAGGTTTAGGGTTCCTGAACCAGAGGAATAGAAGAAAACATCGTTATCATTGGTGGCGCTTACTGTGCTGTCGTAAAAGTAGTTGTTTGTTGATGAACCCGACATTCTTATCGCCTCCGAGTTTCCCGAGCCTGTTGTTTTTATTGTGACGTTTGTTCCGTTGAAGTTATTTGAACCAGCTAGGTATATGCCTGCTGCATAGGTTCCTGTGGTTGATATGTTTGTATTGGTCACTTTCCATCCATGTCCTCTTATATGGATGGCTCCTAGTGATGAAGGTGTGGAGCGGTCCATTTCCATTACCGAGTTGTTTACTATTGTGTCGTTAGCGTTGCTTGTGAGAACGTATATGCCTGGCAGCTCTCCGCCGTTTGCGTAGACATTGTATATGTACGTTCTTTGGCAGCTGTCTTATGTTATTGCATAGTATTTTACGGTTATGTTCACATTTGTTATGTTGTTGTCATCGGAGTATGTGTCTATCCTTATTCCCCACCCCCCAGCAAGTAGATTTGTCATATTGCTGTTGGTTATGATGTTGTCGGAGGAGTATTGCTCAATCCGCATTACATCCGCTTGCTGGTCTGCGGTTATGGTGGTCTGGTTTATTATGTTGTTGGATGAGTTGTAAAGGTATATTCCCCGCGAATAATAGTCCTGCATGTCTATGGTGTTGTTGTAAATGGTTTGCTGGCTTGAACCTGTTGAGTAAATACCGTGGCTGTTGTCTCCTATTGTTGTGATTGAGTTGTGTTCTATGGTGTGGTTGTGACTGCCGGTTGTGAGGTAGATTCCATGACAGTAGTCGCATGTTGTTCTGGTTATTATTGTGTTGTTGACTATGGTGGTGTTGGTTACGTTCCTGAATCGGATACCGTAGTTATATGCATCTGGGGAATTTTCTCCATACACGTCTATGGTGTTGTTGATTATCTGGTTGTCCTGGCCACTATATATACGGATTGCCGGGCTGTTGGTTCTTGTTGTGTTGGTCTGGGTTACTATAAGGTTTTTGATGGTAATTTGGCTATATCCGTTTGAGTTTACTCCTATGCCTGTGTCTGTGATGGCATAGGTTAGTGTGTAACCCTTACCATCAATCGTAACATTATTGGCGGTAACGTTGAGGCAAGCGCTTGAGTTGCTGTTAACGGACTGGTTCAGTTCATAAACAGTGTCAGCAGTGTCCAAATTTCGACAATAACCCACCTCAACAGGCACATCGCTTGCAATCATCCACTGCCTTGCCTCTTTCCAGTTACCAATTTCCAGAGCACCCAGAACAAACAGATATGGAGAAACATCGGGTGCGTCAAATTCATATTCCACTTCATGAGTGTATCCTTCTGTTAATTTCATATTCCAGGTAAGGGTTTTAATGTCCTCAGCGGCTGTTATCGTTAAACCATTCTGCGGTGTTATATCAAAAGGTGAGGGAACGTATTCTATTACCGAACCTTCGTAATCCTTTTTTGGTTTAATGGTAAAAATCATTTTGTATTTTGCAGGTGGATAGATTCTAGTGGGTCCGTTTCGTTCCACGTCGAAATCTACTTGTTTTTTGACCTCGAAAGTGTCTGTTATGGTTCTTACACCGTTCCTTGTTATGGCTGTTAAGTTCATTGTGTAAGTTCCAGCCAAGCTCACACTATAGTATGTGTAGTAATCAGGGAGGTTTGTTACACCATAAACTCTACATTCTGGAGAAACTTCGATTGTCCCATCAGATGTTCTCAGTTTCTTTATTTCACCTCTGGGGTTGATTATACTCAGTGTGACATCTGCATCACAGACCATATGGCCCTGGTTGTCCAAGACTGCAATCCCTATGAATGCCTCTTCGTTTTCGAGGTATATAGACTTGTGTGTATTTATCGCGAGAACGCCCCACAAGAATTCGGTCTGTTCTTCGTAAGTTTCTTTCCTTATAATCAGTCTGTATACTCCGGGTCTGAACGCCCTTACTTTCGAAAGCTCTATATCAAACTCTCCTTCAGCCACTTTCAAAACATTTGCTTTCATATCAGACAGTTTCTGATCTGGGTCGTAAACGAACATGCCCAAATCCTCTGGTTCCACGCTCTCGTTTATTGTGAACCTGAATCTTGGCTTCTCGTTCATCTTGAAGTTATCCTTTTCTGGTAAAAGCTTTATCACTTTTTCTCTTAACTCCTTGAGTTTTTCTGTCTTCTCCTCCACCACTTCAATCTCAACTATCGTGTAGTTTATTTCCATTATCTCCAGTATGGTCCCATTCTCCATCTCAAAAACCAATTTATATGAGCTCTCGTTCAGATCTGTAAGGAAACAGGTGTCGACACAGATGTCGACAAAATTTAATACGATATCTTGCGTTGTATTTACTATATTCTCAGCTCTAACAAATGGGACGAAACCAAATAATGTGGAGTTTTTATACTCGAGTAGGGATCTGTCGAGAATTAGATACCTCTTTCCTTGGCTCTTTATGTAAACCCTTACACTCCCGTTTCCTATCACAGAGCCTGAAAGCTTTATGGAGTTCAGCTCCCCCAGATTTTGTGGCTTCCAGTCATATTCCTGACTTGTGTTAATAGTCATGTTAAGAGTCTCTGTGTGATATACTAGAATGGGCCTGAGAATAATATAGCCTGTAAAGCTTGTTACTCCAATAACTATTAATACCAGAAGAGTTATTATTATCACATTCCTGCTGGTAAATCTTCTTTCAGTTTCGATGGTCTCTTCCTTTGGTAGGGTTTTACCTAAATATACACTCTTTACTCTCCCGTCAGGCATCCTGACGCTCTTGTAGTAGAAAGGGCCATACCTTTTCTTCCCCCTCTTGAAGTATCTAGCATACGCCACAGCTATCCCCAAGCCTGAAAATTTGTAGTGTAACAAAATTTGAGACCAAAACGTAGACCATATATATAATTATACAGTTGGCTAATTAAATAAAATTTCTATAATAAACAAGAATTAAACCCCGAAAAAGCTTAGTATCCAAGGCCCGATCAGGCTTCCCGCGTAGGCAGCTATCAAAAACTGGAAGAATCTCCCTATAACTGATGCCAGAATGAATTTCTTTATATCCATCCTAAATATTCCTGCACACCAAGTGAAAACCTTGAAGGGTATTGGAGTGAAAGCCGCTATAAGAACTGCCCATGCCCCGTACTTGTCAAACCATCTCTCAACCCTTGGTATGTGTTTCTTGAAAAACCTTTCCGCCACGGGGTGCCCGAGATAGAGGCCGAGACTATATCCAACAAGGGCTCCAAGGACAGAGCCAATAGTAGCGACTATCGTTACAGTGAGGGGGTCTAGACCAAACCCTGTGGTTGGAGCTATTATAACAGCAGTGGGAACCGGGAATATGAAGGATTCCAGAAGCGCAATTATGAAAGTTCCTGTTAATCCATACTCCAAAACAAAGGCCTGAACCCACAAGAGAAACCCCTGAAACATAGAATCTTGGTAAATAATTTGATATTCTAGTTTATTAGTTTAGTATGTTATGACCTCTTTTTTCTCTTCTGCAGGCTTTTCTTCTTCTCGAGGAGTTTCCGTCTCTTTCCGGGATTCGAGCCCCGCTTCCCTTCTCAGGGTTTCTGCCAGGTCTGTCTTTTCCCATGTGAAGTCCGGGTCTTCCCTTCCAAAGTGTCCGAAAACCGAGGTCTTTCTGTATACCGGTCTCTGCAAATCCAGTTGTTTTATCATCCCTGATGGCATCAGATTAAAATGCTTTTTTACGACCTCCAGTATCTTTTCCACAGGAACCTTGTTTGTCTTGAATGTGTCTATCATCACTGACAGGGGCTCTGTTCCACCAATCACATAGGATAACTGAATCTCACATCTGTCCGCAAGGCCTGCAGCCACTATGTTCTTTGCTATGTACCTTGCCATGTAGGAGGCGGATT
>CP070801.1:912543-915951 GCA_020343575.1 Candidatus Aenigmatarchaeota archaeon | reverse complement strand
CAGATGTTTGTTATTCCAACCTTCCCGAGCGAGGTCTTCAGCCACCCATTCAATCCCAGGACCGCTGTTCTTTGGAATCCTGTTGTATTGGAACCGTCTATGACTTGCTTCCTCATCACATGGATCTCATCCGGTATCTCGCAATTGAGCATCATTGCAATCGTCAGGGACGTGTCCAGAGCTTCTCTGTTCAGGTCATGGGGTGGTTCTGAATCTGTCTCAACCAGGCAGGATTCGCTTGGATAGACTTTATAGTGGAATTCCCTACCACGCAGAACCTCGTGAAGTGCAGCAGCATCAACCTCTCCAAGTTCCCCGGCAACAGCCCTCAGCCTCCTAATAACCTCTGCATCAGACTTCTCCTGCATTGAGGAATCACAGTCGCAGAAAAGCTTGTGCGTTTCGAGCTGTTGGTGAATCTCTATTCCGCACTTCAGTCCAAGTTTTTTGTAATCCAGACCAGTCATATTATTCTTTTAGAACCCTGATATTTATCTCTTTCTCGCCAGGATGAATATCTCGTTTTCCCTTCCCTCAATCTGGAACTCCTTCACGGTTTCCATATTTTTCATTCTTTCTTTCAGGAATCTTCTCTTCTCTTTGAGGTTCCCGGGATTGTAGAAAAGTGAAACAAGGGTGAATCCCTCTGGCTTCAGTACCCAGAAGAAATCCTCCCTTATCAGGTGAATGGAGTCCAGACAGACTATGCAATCAAAACTCTTACTTTTGAAAGGCAAACGGTTCCCGTCCCCGAGCATATTCTGAAAACCACTTTCCTTGAGCATGTCCGAGTCAGGATCAAGGCATATCCATTTGGAGAGATTGAAGCCCTGTTCTTCCAGGAACTTCTCAAAGAAACCAGAGCCTGAACCCATGTCAAGAACCCTTCCTGAAAAGGCCTTGGCGAGCAGGTCTGTGTCAAAACCTAGAAGAATTCTTTTATACTTTTCTTCCTGTATCCCCTCCCAAGATTTATAGATTTTACTAAAGAACATTTTTATCAAAAAAATCCTTTATCGGTTTGCTAAGGGGTTCCAGTTTTTTGAACTCTTCAGGGGTAACCCATTTGTATTCCAAGGCTTCTCCAGGATCTATCTTTAATTCTCCTGAAGCAACATCACAGAGAAAATACAAAACAAATCTCTGACATAAATATCCATCTTGATGGGGACAGTCAAACCCTTCGCCCCAACCAAGAAATCTCTTTATTCTGACTTTCAAACCGGTTTCCTCTTCCATTTCCCTAACCAGGGCATCCTCTACTCTTTCTCCAACATCAACCCTTCCTCCTGGAGTTTCCCATGACCCAACCTCTACTGCACTACTTCTTTTAATAGCTAAGAATTTTCCATCCTTCTCAATAAAGGCGTCCACAATTAAATTCGGTCTTTTCCTTTCCATAAAATCAATACAAAAAACTCTGGGGCAGACTTCTCTTGGTTATCTCTCCTGCGTAGTTGGTGAGTATCATCTCCCTGACCTTTTCGGGTTTTCTTGTGTGTCCTAGAACCCAGCCGAGTTTGACGTAAGCGGTTTCTGGGAGCATATCTTCCCCTGGTATGGCTCCGGCTTCGTGGTGGAGGATCCTAAGATTTGTGTAGACGTTCGGGTTTACTCTTCCGTAAAGGGTCTGAGACGTTGTTACGAATGGGATTCCCTTGTTCGTATATTTCTTTACAATATCTATCCAGGATTTCTTAGCAAAGGTTGGGACGTGGCCTAGGGCACCTGCCTCTATAACAAATCCTTTGTATCCTTTTCCTACCAGGTAGTCTATTATTCCCGGCTCTGAACCAGGATACGCCTTTAATATTGCGACCTTGGGCTCGAATTTCAGGTCAAGTTTCACTCGCTCCTTATCGTTCCTTCTCTTGAAGTTGCGGTTTATTTTTTCTATCTTGCCGTTGGACCATATCTTAGCAAGGGGAAGTTCGTTTATCGGACGGAATGCGTCCCTCCTGCTGGTATGCATCTTACGGACCTTTGTCCCACGGATAAACAGACAGTAGGAATCATCAAGCTGACCATGCATACATATCCCCACTTCAGCGATGTCACTCACACTCGCATGTGTAGAGCATATAAGGTTCATACCTGCATCACTCGAGCCCCTATCGCTCGATCTCTGCGCACCCACCAGGACAACGGGTTTGTGGAGATTTTGCAAAAAGAAGGAAAGGGCTGCAGAAGTGAAGTGGAGGAAGTCTGTCCCATGTGTTATTATAACTCCCCTATCTCCTGAGTTAAGCCTTCTTGCAGTATGTCTCGCAATCTCCTGCCAGTCCCTGTAATCCATGTCTTCACTCATCTTGGTGAAAGGCACAGACATCTTCATGTTGGCTATGGTTGAGAGTTCGGGTATGTTGTGGAGGATTTCCTTTGGGTTGCTTACACCGGTGACACCACCTGTCCTGTAGTTGACCCTGCTCGCTATGGTTCCCCCAGTTGCTATCAAAGTGATTGGAGGCTTGGTATTGTCAAAAGTCACCTTCAGAAGCTTCTTGCTTATCTTCCCAAGCTCGTACCTCTCTTCCTCTATGAGCGCTTCTGGCTCTGGGGTTTTGCTCTTTTCTATCTTTGTTCCCTTCTCAAACTTAAGACCGATGTTGTAACCAGAGTCCAGCTTAATTACGACAGATTCTGGGTCCCCTGCATCGGTTTTCGGCATGAGCAGTCCTTCATAGCTTTTCTTTCCCTTCTGGATTCTTACTCTGTCTGCTATCCTAATTCTCTTTCGTTTGAGAACAGACTGGATTCCCTTGGAGTACATAAATATTATTTTGGATTGGTTAATTAAAAGTTATTCATTCCCTCAGTTTCTTTTTTATCTTGAACTTGTAGAGGTCTTTCAGATGCAGGATGTATTCCCACATAACATTACCACCTAGTTTGCTCTCTCCTGCTGCGCGGTCCCTGAATATTATGGGAACCTCTTTTATTTTGGCTCCGCTCTTCACAGCTATCTCGAGGCATATCTTGAATCCCCTCGGATTCAGCTCAGGGCCTTCTAGAACTTCTCTTCTGATCATGAAGTATCCAGATGTTGTATCTTTAAGGGGTGTGAGTGGCTTTGCCATCAGTATAGCGGACTTGGACAGAGCTTTCCTGTGGAGGGGCCAGTTTTCTATTCAACCACACTTTACATGTCTGCTGCCTACAGTCATCTCATAGTTCTCCAGATTCTTAACCATATCCGGCAGGACTTCGACTGGGTGGGAGAGATCAGCATCCATCACTCCAAGGGCGTCTCCCTTTGCTACTTTGAAGCCTTCAATTACAGCAGAACTCAGGCCCAGCTTTCCCTTCCTCTTGACAACCCGGACCGGGAACTTGTTCCCCAGTTGTTCAGATGCTTTTGCTGTTCCGTCAGGGGAATTATCATCCACAACGATAACTTCTGCCTTTATT
>CP070801.1:909540-912443 GCA_020343575.1 Candidatus Aenigmatarchaeota archaeon | reverse complement strand
TGTCAATAGACAAAGGATCAAGTGAACGGAGAGACTTTTGGAATGTTTCGATTTGAAAAAATCAACTTAATAATTGACATTGCTCAGATGGAAAATTATACTAAGGAGCGATTTTGAATTAGCCCCTCAAAACACGGCGAGGTAGCTCAGTCGGTAGAGCGAGAGACTGAAAATCTCTGCGTCGGCGGTTCGATTCCGTCCCTCGCCATGTCTTTATTTCCCCCATAAGCCCCTGATTTCCAGGGAAAAACCAGGTTTCCTTCCGGAAGGATGAATGTGCTTTTATGTTTTTTTGTGTTTTTATTTATACCAATTTATTGTCACATTTACGTCACATTCATATATGGGGAAATTGCTAATAATAAGGAATAATGTTGGTTTTAGATCACAACCGGGAAGTCACAAAACCGTCACATTTTCATATCAATCCCAGAGGGGAGAGATTGATTTTTAATTATAATTAAGGTATAATTCAATTGCTTCTGGAGGGTTGAAAATGAAAAGTAAGGTTTTCATTTTAACATTAATTTTTCTGTTTCTGATCTCATGCGAAAAAGGAATTGAAAATCCATATGTGCCAGGAAATCCAAATCCTCTACAGGCAAATATTGAAATGGTCAACAATCCTTCATGGTATTCAACAGTGTATACAACCACTTGTGAAATTGCGGATTGGGAAAATAATCCATATTTTGGTTTTATGGGATATATAGACAGTCAGGGCAATTTCCAGGGAGTGTTAAAAAACACAGGAAACACAACCGCTTATAATGTATCAATTTTAATAAAAATATTTGATTCAAATTGGCTTCTTTTGGGTCAGGTTTCCATCCCTTCTGATGATGGTTGCTGCCATTTTTTCACTGATATATATAACCCGGATAGGCTCTATAATTGCACATTAAAACCAGGGGAAACTATGGCATGGAGAGCTTTTTTGCTCCATGATGGGAATGATTGGAGACCCACAACAAATCCTCTCACATATACTCAATATATTATTGATTGGGATTGACTTTTTTCTTTCTCGGCCTGATCTCTTTGACTAGCTTCTTCTTTTTCCACTCCTTCACGATCTTAAATGGGACCCCATGAAGTTTTGTGTCAATACGGTCACCCGGGTCCCACTTCCCATGCCCAGTCTTTTGTGTGTCAGCAGTCCAAATTAATATCAATGGTCTTTTCCTTTTGGTGGGGTTTCATTTTCTTTTTCCGGTGTCTCAGGTGGCCTTCCGGTTTGTTCTTTTGGGGGGACCGGAAGAATCTCAACACCGCTAAAGTCCGGGTTAATTTTAAATCTTTCCGGATTTTTGTTGACTCTTTCCTGGATGCCCATTTCCTCATAAACAGCATCAACCGCATGATTAAACTCTTGATTGGTCCTGATAAAAACTTCTCTCAAATAGCTCTTTTGAATCTTGCCAAAGGGAATGAATTTTGAATCCTTCTCCTCTTTCTTTTTGGGGATTCCCACATTTTTTTTGTTTTTTTTGGACATATAAACTTCTCCTTTTTTTTTACAGGGTTTCACTTAATTCTGATATATAAACATCATCTGCTTCAGCAGATAATATCTTCTCCTCTCCATCAGCCCTCTCTTGGTCAGCTTGATTCTGATATGAAGTGAGGATAAAGTTTTTTAATTTTGCTGGAGTAATAGTCTTTACGAAATCTACCAAATCAGCTATGGGCTGAGTCTTGAATTTCTCAAGCCCTGTTTGAAGGGCAAAGACAATTTTTTCCTTCTTCTCATCTTCATTCATTTTATATTCTCCTTATTCAATCAATCCAACAATTTTTATGCTCATTGAAACATTTGCATTGCTCCTGTAGGCTTTATATTGAAAAACTTCCCCACTATCCAAAGGCACAATACAATGACTATTGTCAAAATGGTCATGGTCACTCTGCCCCTCGGTTTCAACTCCAGCACAGGCAAGAGTCTCACCTTTTTCTCTCACATAAAGATTTCCATTATATGACCCTGAGACATTTATATTTAACCAAAGAATCGCAAACTTAGCTGATGAGCTTGTATAGGTGGTCACATCCAGGTCTCGCCAGGTGTTGTCTATCGTCAAGGTTAAGGTTTGGGGTGTTCTTGAATAATGAATATCACCACCCCCACCGGTTGGGGGGACTTGCCAGGTCCCATCTCCACGCAAAAACTGAGTTGAGCCCCCGGGCAACTTCATCAGAAGCCCATGCCTCGATGTAGAGGCATTCAGGTCTGTGTTGTCATCAGGAATCCCAAAATCGTCAAGTTTACGATTCACAAGGGCAACCTGTGTCCCTGATATATAAATAGGTTGATTGAAATAAAAACTTAGTCCGCTATAAATATGACACCAGGAAGAATTTTGGGGGCCAATGTGAATATATCCATACGGGGTGGTTACATAAAGAGATGTGCTCTTTTGAAGCCTTAATCCAGAATCAGAAAGATAAACAGAGCTAAAAGTCGGATTTGAGGTTTTCTTTACAGGATTATCAGAATCAAGATAATCTGCAAATTGGTAACCATCCCATTTGTCACTGTCCGGGACTTTGTTGTTGGCTATAAGGGAATTAAGATAATATGAGCCAATGGTGACCTTTCCAGTGTCAACCTCAGTGGGGATAAGGACTCTGCCCCCTGATTCTATTACAACTACATTCCCGGGGGTCCCGGACTCCCTTCTTATAACCAAAGAGCCTTGGTGGCTCTGAGTCCCGATGGACCACCTGTTTAATCCCCCTGTATCCAACCACCTGACAAAGGAAGTTTCTCCCGTAGCATTTGGCTTCAATCTATAAATAGGATTGCTTCCATAGGCCATGAAAATCCCGGTTTGAATGCCACCGGAAGTGAGAAGGGTCTGGGTGGCATTGGTCCAGTCAATATGCTCATTCCCCACGAAACC
>CP070801.1:905145-909440 GCA_020343575.1 Candidatus Aenigmatarchaeota archaeon | reverse complement strand
GTCGGATTACAACAATCCCCCTCAGGACAATTTAGTGTATCATAATATCATAACTGGAAATAAGTACGCAGTGTATTTTGCTCGTAGACCTGGTTTCTGGGGATGGCTTCCCAGCAACTGGAGGATTTATGATAACTTCCTGTTTAATGATAATGATTTCGGAACCGATGCACAGACTGGTGAATTACCAATCAGTTTATGGAACACGAATCTTGCTCAGATTCCAGTTGATATAGGATTCAATATTATTGGTGGAAGTTGGAGAGGTGGCAATTACTATTCAAACCCAACCGCTACCGGCTTCTCTGACCTGTGTTCAGATGGTAATGGTGATGGAATATGTGATTCTGCCTACACTGTCGCTGAGAATAATATAGATAACTATCCGTTGCGTCACCCCTATGTTTGCACTGGTACTGTTCCTGCTAACGCGATTTTATGCCCTGACGATAATCAGAATCTTCCTGGAAACAGGCCAAGAGTATTGGTTGATTCGTGTAGGAGTTCGATAAAGTGTGAGTATATTTGCAGAACCGGTTATGTATATCAGGGTGGTGTTTGTGTTGCTATTAGCACTGGGACAATATCGATTTCATCTAGTCCGTCTACAGGGAACACAGGAACCATTGTAACCATCCCCATCTCAATTAACGCAAACATACAGGAAATAGAAACCTTTGGGCTGGAATTCACCTACGATACAACTATGTTTAATTTTCAGAGCGTGAATGCAGGGAATTTGACATCGGATTGGGCTGCAGTGGACGGGAACGATGTGGCAGGAACCGTAACGATTGGAGGATTCAGAGGATCAGGAACCGCCATCCCACCATCAAGCACAGGAACCATTGCAGTAGTCACGTTAACAGTGACCTGTGGCGGATGTAGTGATGGGCAGCAAAGCCAACCCTGTATCAATAATTATATGGATGGTATTACAGGAATGACACCCGAACCAACCTGTACACAGTTTACATACACTACCAGTTCTGGCGCGACATGTTATTGCGACAGTTGCTCAACCTGTAACAACAGGCTAAATAGAGCTACCAACCCATGCAGTACTGTTTACCTAACACAGGATATAAGTTCAAGTGCTGGTTGTATAAGCATAGGCAGAAACAACAGGGTTTTGGATTGCCAGAACTATAAAATTTCAGGTCCTGGTGCGGGCACTGGTAGAGGGATAAATATTGAAAATGTCGCGGTCACTTTAAATAACATAGAAATAAGAAATTGCGAAGTAGAGAATTTTCAATGGGGCATATCTTTCTTCCGTAACGGAGCGAACAATGTTTACATACATGATTCCCATGTTCATAATGTCGGATGGGCAGCCATAAGAATCGCTGAAGGAGATGACTGTATAGTTGAAAACAACATAATAGAAAACGGCCCGAGTACTGGTGTAAGAATGGTCGGAGGATCTGAGAGAAATCAGATAAGAAACAACATAATAAGAAATTTCCCGAACGAAGCTGCAGTCTGGGGATTCGGCTCAAATTCCAGAGATAATTACATATACAATAACCGTATAAGTCAGTGCAATAGGGCTGTAGGCCTTCATAATGCTGGTAATCCAGGAAATCTTCCAAGGAACTGGGTTATTTACAATAACTACATAACCACCACTGACATTCTCAGATCTGTTGAAACCCCTCCGACAACCAACACGTTGAACACCAACCTTCAGGCAGGGACAAACATAGACGGGGGTCCTTGGGTATGTGGTAACTACTTGTCAAACCCAACTGGAACCGGTTATTCTGACACATGTACAGACAGCGATACTGATGGAATATGTGATTCTGCCTACACAATAGATACAAACAATGTAGATAACTGCCCTCTGGCTAGTGATAGATCAACTCCAACCACCACAATAAATCCAGACGGCCAGTCTTGGACTAATAATGACGTAGGATTCACGCTGACGTGTGTTGACCCCATTTCGGGTTGCGATACGACCTATTACAAGATCATAGATGACGGCCAACCCTGCGGTAGTGGCTATACCCCAGGCACATCAGGAACAGTCACATGCAGTGCCGGCCAGACCTGCAGAAAGAGGGTATGTTTCTACAGTACTGACGTAAAGGGAAACGCTGAAAGTGTAAAAACCAGCAATATTTTTTACATAGACAAATCCGCACCATCCACTTCGATAAACCAGAATGGCAGTAGCTGGACAGGTCAGAATGTAGACTTCACACTGAGTTGTAGTGATCCAGATTCAGGCTGTGATACAACTTATTATAAGATAATAAATTCCGGTCAGTCATGCGGATTGAGCGGCTATACCCCAGGCACATCAGGAACAGTCATATGCAACTCTGGCCAGATCTGTCGGAGGAGGGTTTGTTTTTACAGTGATGACAACGTTGGCAATATAGAGCTACCTGAAAAAAGCGCTGTTTTCAGAATCGATAAGCAGGGTCCAACTGTTTCTGTCACAGGGGCCCCGGCAAACTGGCAGAACACAGATGCAACGGCAGGTGTTTCCTGCACAGACTCAGCCAGCGGATGTGATGTGAATTCCTACAGACTGCACATCTCAGCAACCAGCATCTCAAATTGTCCTACTGACTACAATAATGATTACTCACCCCCAGGAACGCAGACCATATCCTTCCACAGCTGGGTGTGTGGTGCTGCAAGGGATAATGTTGGCAATACGGGATTCTCAAGCCCTGTTGAGTTCCTGATTGACAAGACAGGACCCACCGCCACTCTCAATCCCCTGCCCACATGGACAAACCAGAACTCTGTGATTGTGGGCTGGAACGGTTCAGATACCCAATCCGGGGTAGATTACTTCGAGCTGCAGTACAGGATAAGAACAATTGATGGCTCTCCTGTTCAGGGATGGACAGACTGGACAACATCTTCTTCTAATCCCGGCACCCTTCCCTTCTCAGGGATGGAGAACAACAGAACCTACCAATTCAGGGCCAGGGCGATAGACAATGCAGGGAACACTGGGGGATGGTCTTCTGTAGAGGGCATAAGTGTTGATATGGTTGCTCCTACCTGTCAAATGGAGGATCTACCAATTTATACAAACACCACGATATTTACAGTTAATTGGTCTGGCTCTGATGGAGAATCAGGTATACAGCACTACGATGTTCAGGCTAGGGCAGAAACCACCGGGTGCGGGTTGTCCACCACCTGGGATTATCTAAATGGCCTGGATGACACAACAGAGACCTCGTATGAGAGAGGATATCAAGAAGGATGCACATACTTCTTCAGGTGCAGAGCAACCGATATTGCAGATAACGAGGGAGGATGGTCTGCTGTAAAGAACACAACAGTGGATACAACAAAACCCATATCCTCGGTAGATACGTTGACCCGATGGCTGAATGTAACATCGTTTACGGTCACTTGGTCAGGATTCGATCTAATCTGTTATGATATTCAGTGGAGTGATGATAACGCTACATGGAACGATTGGTTTGGCTGCACAACAAACACATCAAGCGTATTTGGTCCCAGTTCTCCGACAACTGTAATAGAGAACACAACCTATTACTTCAGGTCAAGGGGAAGGGATGCCGCAGGTCATATAGAAGATTGGCCTCCTGTACCAGATGCCTACACAACCATTGATTTAACTACGCCAGAATACACTCTGCGTGCAGAGGATGAGGACGGGAACGAGATAAGTGGTTATATAACGAATGTAGACAGGATAATTCTGAAATCCAATGCAACAGATTCCATATCTGGTGTTGCCCAACACTACATAGAATATATATTAACATTGGATGAAGGCATGGAAATCGCAGATTCTGTTGATTGTGGGTCTGCAAGCCCTTACGGCGGAATAAGTGAATGTAATGTTACTGTGGAATTCACAGGAGCGATAATGATGGATTACTGGGTAAGGGTCATAGACAGAGCAGGGAACATAAACATGAGCAACAATTTCAATATAGGAACCCACCCCCTTGCAAACTTCGCAAGGCACAACATTCACATGGTAATGGGAGAATCTAGTACTGTGAAGATTTACGTAAGGAATGTACAAGCCCAGAGTGATAATGTAACCATTACACTAAACACCACTTTACCCGTACCCCCCTACTTCATTGGGTTAGGAGAATTTGTACTAGATAATACCACATGGGTAGGAGACGAGGTTGATCTGAAGGACAACAACAAAACAATTGTTGTTAAAAACCTGATTCCAGGTGAATTTAAGATTTACAACGTGCTGCTCTGGTCTGTTGAACCCGAGCTTGACGTTTACCAACTTATTCTGAACGCCTACTCTGTAGCGGATCAGG
>CP070801.1:902085-905045 GCA_020343575.1 Candidatus Aenigmatarchaeota archaeon | reverse complement strand
TCAGCCATCAAAACCAATCAGGTATGTTGCCCTTCCACCCAAAGAGGCCCTTGAGAGGACGAAACAGACTCTCAAGAGAAAACATGATGAGATGGTTGACAGGATAAGCAGGCTCATGGAGTCTGAGATTTTGGGCGAGTTAGAGGGCCTGCATAAGAAGGGTTTGGATATAGTCCAGCCAACCGAGCTGACAGGAACCTTGAAGGGCAGGTACATAATCGATAGGCAGCTGAGGTCTGCCTTCAAAAACGCCAAGAAGTACATAAACATCATAACAACCGAACAGGGTCTTAATGATCTCTATTCAAAGCATTTCAGAATTCTGAAAAAAATATCAAGAAGCGGTATCAAACTGAAGATTGTTGCTCCACTGGGTGACAATACAGTGACTAACGCTTTCTCTGAGATTGCTACAATGAAAAACCTAGACTCTTCAATGGGCAGAATGTTCATAATAGATGGGGACAATATGATGCTTGCACTGACAGATGACAAGGATGTCCATGAAACACAGGATATAGCATTCTGGACTAATTCTTCCCATGCTGTTAAGAATGTGGCAACACCGTTATTTGATAATGTCTGGGGTTCCTAAACACCCCAAAATTTTATCTTGCTTTGTTCTATTGTTTCCAGTCTTCCGTATTCAGAATTCGTGTAATTCTGTATCTTCTTTATTTCAGGTTCTTTCAAGTGTTTGAACCTTCCCTGTATTTTTAGGTACTCTTCAATGGGTTTTTTGTCAGTCACCCTTTTGGTTATTCTGAGGTTTCCATCTTCTATCTCATACAGAACCCACATTCCTGTTTCAACCGCAAGCTTTGCGATATCGATTGTTTTGCTCACATCGAATCTCCAGCCCGTGGGGCAGGGGCAGTGTATATGAACAAAGGAGGGTTGTTTTTCAAACGCTTTTTTCATTTTTGCTATCAGGTCGGGGGGGTATGCGATAGAGGCAGAAGCCACATATGGTATTCTGTGCGCAGCTGCTATTTCAGCAAGTGGTTTCTTCCACTCGGTTTTTCCGAATGATTTCTTACCAGCAGGAGACGTTGTTGTGGATGAACCATAGGGAGTCGCACCGGATCTCTGAACACCTGTGTTTGCATAGCATTCGTTGTCAACACAGACCTGTGTAACCTTATGACCCCTTTCAAGCATCCCAGATAACGCCTGCAATCCGATGTCAAAGGTTCCCCCGTCACCAGCTATTCCAAGAACCTTCCAGGGTTTCCCTAGTTTCTTTACAGCAGCCTCTATCCCGCTCGCCACTGAGGATGTTGTCTCAAATGCGCAGTGAATCCACGGAACATTCCATGCAGTGGTGGGATATGCAGAGGTTGTCACCTCAAGGCATGAGGTCGCGCAGGAAACTATCACACCATCCTTGGGAGCTGCCCTAGATACGAGATTAACCGCTATTGCTACACCACATCCTGCACACATCGTGTGACCAGGAGCCAACATGCTGTCCATAAAAATCACTTAAAGAAAACTTGTTCCAATAACATATTTATAAGCTTATTGTCTCAAAATCCCTATTGTCGAATCGAGATACTGATAAATCGTAATAGATTTGAGAGATAAGGAAGTTGGTGGTTTATCTCTTCCTTCTTCTTGCTGTTTTCTTTGCGGGCTTGGTTACTGGTTTTGTTATTTCCATCCTGGCCTTTTCCTTTTCTTCCTCTACCTTGAATTCCTTCTCTGCCTTCAGCTCATCCACTTCGAGCCAGATTACAAACAGTCCGAGCAGGATAAGGAATATTGGTATTATCCCTGTGAGGACGATCACAAAGTTCTCCAGCCAATGAATCTCTACGCCTGTTATTGCGTTGTTGTAAGCCGAATCCACGAAAAGCCCCAGACCAATTACTAATATTATAATTCCTATGATGACTTTCACAGCTGCATGCATAAGCGCACCTCTTTAATTAATTATTCAGTGAAATTTATATATGTTTTATAAATGTGTTTATATATTTGTTGAATAATTAATTAGTTAAGTGATTACGTGTACAAAAAGGTTGCAGAAGTCTGGAAGAGTCCGAAAAAGAATCTTGGTGGGATCTGGAAAGACAGACTTATCCTGTGGAGAAAGGAAAGGGTAATAACAAAAATAGATAAACCCACCAGGATTGATAGAGCTAGGAAACTCGGTTACAAGGCAAAGCAGGGCTTTGTTGTTGCAAGAGTAAGGGTCAAGAGGGGAAAAAGAAAAATACCCAAACCCGCTGGTGGAAGGAGGCCCAAGAGATCAGGAAGATTCTATCCTCTTGGAAAATCATGGCAGGTTGTTGCAGAGGAGAAGGTTGCCAAAAGGTTCCCGAACCTTGAGGTTCTGAATTCCTACTGGGTTGGTGAGGATGGAAAATCAAAATGGTTTGAGATAATACTGGTTGATCCCAACCATCCCTCGGTTAAAAAGGACAGGGATATAAAATGGATAACCAGACCTCAACAAAAAGGCAGGGCTTTCCGGGGTCTGACGTCTTCTGGCAAGAAATCAAGGGGTTTGAGATAGTTATAAAAAGCTTTCGGTTGTTCTAACTATCGAGCTGTATTAACATTTATAAACTTAACCAACCAATATTATATCATGGTCGTAGTCCTGTTCCAGGGTGGTTTACTGCAGCAGATGCTGCAAAACATGCAATACATGGGATTCTTCTTATACCTGTTTCCATTCTTACTGGCGTTGGCCATATTTTATGGTGTTTTATCATGGTCGCTTGGAGAGAGACTTCCGAAATCAGCAAGGGGACTTGTTTCGATAATAATCGCCTTTTTTGTGATGCTCTACTCCAGCTGGAATGTCTGGATAGTGACGTTCTTTGCTGAGTATTTCGGAGCGGGGCTTGTTCTTGCATGTGGTATACTGGTTGTGGCCATACTCCTGGGTCTAGCAGGATACAAGATCGAGGATCTCTTCAAGGGAACCTACTCAAAATGGGTATTCATCC
>CP070801.1:898068-901985 GCA_020343575.1 Candidatus Aenigmatarchaeota archaeon | reverse complement strand
CCCCTCTACAAAGACAAAGAATCAATCTCATCAACTATCTCATGAGAACTTTCGGAAGCCCAAGACCTAAGACTATCTACGTAGCTTTCATCGTTCATGCTCTCAGCGAAAGCTTCGATAGATAAACCAAAAGATGGGGATGCGCTTTTTATAAGCTCGTATAACTTTTCTAAATCGTTCATTTTCTATTATTTAGGCGGTTCGTTAGCTTCAATCCAATTAATATACGGTTCTTGATCGCCGAGTTTCGCATGCCGTTCTATGTACTTCCTTATGTTTGCAAGGGAAGTATTTGAGGCAGCTACAGTGCTTATATCCATAACCCCATCAGCATCACTACCTTCCACGCCAACAACAACCTCGTTGTCTTTGTAAAGAAGGATCTCCCTACCTCTCGTATCGGGTTTTACCGAAAACCCAAAGAACTTAAGTAATGGCTGACGCGTGAGTAGCGGGGCAACTTTATCCTCATTTATTTTGTCCGAATCTGATAATCCGCTAGTCACATTTGTTATTTGTTTGTCAAGATTTTCATTCCACCAATTATCCTCTCTTTCAAGTTGAGCTTGAGTTTCCGGTATTGTTGGGTCATAGTAGAAACTCTGATTCCAATCCTGAGTACCAAGGCTGTATTGTTTGTTTGGATCATAGCCCGCCTCTGACTTGGCTTTATTCAGGTCGGTAACACCTATGAATTGTGATCCTGAAGTCTCAAGCCAATCATCTATTCCTCTTCCAATAACCCCTATACGTACAGGTGGATCATCTACGTCAGCAGGAATACCCGTTATCTCTATAGGAGTAACCGTCTGTCCGTTTACTGTCTCAGGAGGTAGCTTTTTATACCTGAACTCAACATAATCTTCATCGTTGAGACTACTAAGCGCATCATCCCTCTCTGCTTTTGTAGTTGCAGTATAGACCTGAATCGCAGCATTTAATCTTGCCTTATCCGCAGCTTTGATTTTTCTGCCTGTGGGAGAAGAAGAGCCTGATCTTGTCGGCTTGGGAGTTGTCTTCTCCTTGCTTTTAACCTGAGACTCTATCAGATAATCAACAATCTTTTCAGCTCTCTTTACTTGATCCTTAGTAGCACTGAACTCAAACCCGGGGACGTTGTCCCTCTCCTTCATGTATATCTTATTTCCACCTGCATCCTCCTCATTAAGCACGTACTCATAATTAATTGGGTCTAAGGATGGGACTAGCTTTCCATCCTCGTTCTCTACCATGTCATAGTTGAACTGAGACAATACATTAAGTAGATACTTAGGGGTGCTTGTGAACTTTTTGATCATGGCATTTTTCCAATTGTTATACCTTTCAGGTTCTAGTCTAGCATCCTCCGTAATGGTTCTTCCTTCATTTGAAGACCTGATAATATCACCAAGCTTTTTCACCTCATTATTTATATCACCTGTAATATCTTCTTTAAAGAACCTTTGGTTCTGTGCAGGTAAGAGCACATTAAGTGGCATCGGCTTACCCTTGGACTTGGTAACCCCGTCCTCCCCGGTCTCTGTCTGTGTGATACCAACAACAAAATTGTTCGGGTCAATGTATAGCTGACTTCCGGAGCCACCTAGGTTCTGAGTGAGCTCACCCAACCACAGGTCAGCATCAAGGGTCTTGCCCTCCTCAGCATCTGTAAGCCTCTGAGTATACATCTCGTTGAACTTGTTTGCTATATCAAAAAAGTTTTTTGTTCCTGTCTTTAGGTTATTGGTCTTTAGCTGATAGTCCCTTAGACTAATCGCACCACTTCTCAGCATGCGAGTATTGAGAAGCATAGCATCAGAGAGGTCATTGCCAAATTTTATAATCTTTGCGTTGGAGTCCTCTGTAACACCTTGAGGAGCCTCACTTATTTTCTGAGCGAAATCAGCCTCCTGCTGTCTTACGTCATCTCTTGTCTGCTGACGAGCAGCAGCCTGTGCAGACAGTTGATCAGTGATTGTCTTTCCTATCTCACCCCAATTGATCAGGGTCTCTACCTCTCTAGGCTTATATTTATAGTAGGTCTTTGCCATTATCTTAGATTAAAAGAAGGATTGCCTATCTCAATGATTCCACCAATACCATATAAAGCGTCTTCAAAATCTTTTTGAGATGTTATATTTCCATATTCAAGCCCTGCCAAGATACCCTTTCCCATAGAAGCTTGATTTAAAGAATAATCTAAAAAGCTCATACCCATAGCAGCCTCATCACTTTTTCTAAATTGTCTTTTAGCTCTATTGATCTGTCTTGCTCCTTTTGTCTTTTGGAATGCAGGTATAGCTCCTCCTACAGCTATAGCAGCCTGACCCAAGCTCTCTGTCCCCTGCCTTGTTGCCTCAGCAGCAGCCATTGCTGCAGCCGCAGAAGCATCCTGTGCTCCCTCAGCCTCAGCTAGATCTAACTGAACACCAACGTCCCTGAGCCTCGACTCCTCCTGTGCTGTTATCTGCTCTAGCTTCTGCATCTCCTGAGCCATTGCCGCACGAGTCTTGGCCTGAGCCTCCTCCTGAGCCATCTGTACACGACCTGCTGTAGCACCAACTCCCCGGACATCACCCTCTCTCGCAGCCTCAATAGCCTGAGCACCTGCAGCTAATGATGCCTCCCTCTGAAGCTCGTAAGGCTCCTTGGCAATAGATAGAGCCTCGAAGAAGTTTGTCTCTAGCTTACCCCTAGCATCCTCAAACATTCTCGCAGCCGCATCATCGGCTTCGTCTTGAGCCCTCCTTTGTTTTGCTGCATCATCGAAGGATTTTATTGCGCCCCCTATGGCCACTGCTGCTGTTACTCCTGCTGCTACCCAACTCATGACATTAGTTTTTTAATTATGTATCCCTTAAGCCTGCTCACCACATTGTTTTTAGAGGATAGATACCTCTCGTAATCTTTGAATGAGTCAGCTATTACTATTTTCTCTAGCTCATCTAAATCTCTTGTGTTTGTAGGGTTAAGATGTACCGTTGTCCAAACAAGCTCAGTGATAGAATAAAGCGCACGCTTAGTGCCGCCGTCAGATATCATAGAGCATGGGGCCTTTAAATGCTCATAACCCTTGGACTCAGTAAACACAAGCACCTCTCCCTTTAATAAAAAGTTGGGGTGGTCATGCTTGTGTATCTTACCTACCACCCACATCCCTTGAGGTATCGTTATCTCCCGAACATAGATACCATCAGAGAATGAGTGCTTCAATGGACAATGATCCGAATCACCAACAAAAGATCCGTCTGTATTCTTCAGCAATGACTCAAACTCAAGAAGAGCATCCCTGCTTACGTTCTTGTTAAAGATTAAGTCTGCCGTTTCTTTAGTTAGCTCCATTGATAAACAAAGATACCAATTTTAAGGGAAACTTTTCATTATGCTAGACTCCACAGCAAACAGCTCAGTTGGAACTGAGGACACAGAGGTGGGTAGCTCGATGGTAAACTGACAGTAATGACCCAATACACCATGGGACTCTGCCGTTCCGTTCTTGATATAGAAGCAGTAAGGATCAGATATAGCCGGGATGGATCCACCTGCAACAGTGGTATCCACAACCACCTGATTAATCCCTGCAGGTAGGTCTATATTGACAGCAACAACATTCCCCATAAACACAGGGGTCTCATATGTTGGAGGTAGGCTGTAGTAGAAACCATCACCAACACTTATAATACTTCCAATTGAGATCAGTGGCGATATAGAGAAGTCAACCACCAAAGCTGCAGCCGGACCTGTGATGGCTGTGCTACGACCTATACCGTTAAGAGACCTGAGCGCATACTCAGATACATCAGCCGGACTTGCAGTTGTATTACGCACAAAGGCAAACCACGATGCCTCCTTCTTCTCAAACCACGTATAGTCAATAGTCTCAGATGTCTGTATGTCTGTCTCTAATGTCGCACTCCATGGATTGTCGGACTCTAGGT
>CP070801.1:893371-897968 GCA_020343575.1 Candidatus Aenigmatarchaeota archaeon | reverse complement strand
GATTTGTTTAAGATATTTTTATAGAAAGAATAGTTATAATAATATATGACGAAAAAGCAGTGGTTCTTCGTTCTGGTGGTTTTAGTCCTGTGTATTATGTCAGTGAGGTTTAATACACTTGCAGCTGTCCAGGAGAGCTTCGTCCTAGATATTTATTCCCCACTGTTCAAGTACAATGAGAGCCTGTTCAATGACACCACCTCGAGTCAGGAGAACGTCTACAACGGGAGCGAGAACGTCACTTTCTGGATAGCTATTCCTAAGAACTCAACCATAATCAACGCTACCTTTAACGTGACAGGCAAGATAGTCCCGATATACGAAAAATCCGTTATATCGAACGGTCTTATAGGGATATCCATAGGAAACGCCACACCCAATTCTTATAATGAGATATCTGCAGGTACTCAGGGCAACGATGGGACAGTCAGGCTGTTGTATGGAGTTAATGGGTCCTGGATATGGAACTCCACCATATCTGTAAACAGCCAGATATTCTCCACGTTTATAGACAATGTAACCTTAGACTCTGGAGATGAGATAGCTGCTGGTTCCTCGAATGATAGTGTTTATCTCTTGAATTCAAGCGGCAACATACTATGGATAAAGGACACTGGAGGCGATGTCAAATCAGTTAAGATAGCTGACCTATACGAGGACGGGTCGAACAAGGTGATAGCAGGATCGGACATGGTATACGTTTTGAACTCAAGTGGTGGTGAAAACTGGAGCTCTAGCATCGGTGGATGCACGAGCATAAATGAATTAGTTGTTGGTAACGTCACAAGCGATAGCGGCAATGAGATAGCAGTCGGGTGTAACGGTGGTAAGATATTCATACTGAACGCCACGGGTGATGTGGTAAACAACGTAACCATTGGAGCATCAGCTATCAACAGCGTGGATATAGGAAACGTGACCTCAGATCCAGGTAACGAGATTGCTGTTGGATCAGCAGACAACTATGTTTACATATTAAATTCAACTGGTGATATAGTTTGGAACTACTCTACTGGCGGGAGTATTAACAGCGTGAGGATAGGTGATGTTACAACCCAATACAGTGGGAACGAGGTTGTGTGTGGTTCCAATGACAAGAAAGTCTATACGCTTGACAAGGACGGAGGTCTAATCTGGGACTTCGAGGCACCCAGCTTCATAAACACCATCGCAATAGGAAACCTTACAATAGATGATGGGAACGAGGTTGCTGCTGGGGCAGGCAATGGCTATCTCTACACCTTCAATTTCGATTACTTCCCCACCAACCTGAGCATAGATGTTGGGGCCACAGGAGGATACGACTGGAACTACTCAGGGAAACTCAGGGACACCCAGGAGGTTTATGGGATAAATTCTCCAATACAAAGCTTTCTGAACACCTGCACAGAGGATTCGAGCGGTTTCTGCAATGTATCGTTTATTTTTCATTCGGATTACGAGGGAAAGCTCAACGTTTCTGCTGTGAACATAACCTATTGGTACAATGCTTCGGGAAAAATAACTTATCAGAATGTATCTACATGGTCCAGGACGAACAACATACAAGTCAATGAATCCGTGGGTAACCTGGTGAGATGGATAACCTTCTGGCAAAATCCAGCAAATGATATTGAGATCAGATATGTAAAGGTAAACTCCACAGCAACTTCATGCGACTTCAATGGAACCACATATAACACAACAACAGTGAACGGGGACAATGTTTGCAACATAACTCCTTTCACTGTTAATAGCACAGGCATGACTACAGAAGACTACGCCTTGCTCTGGGACAACAACATGTCCACCGACGTCCCTGTCTACATGAGCGAATTGCCCCCATACAACACCACAGGTCCTGACAATTACTACTGGAAAAAGAACTTCACCATCTACAACATCACCGGCTTCCCCACCATGACCCTGACCAACGTAACAGCCAACGTAACCCTTAACGACAGCGTGGTCAAGGGACTTGAGTACCTGAAGGTCTGGTGGTCTGCACAGTGGTGCGATATTACACCATCATCAGAATCCAGTGACTGCAACACCTCATCACCGAGCTATTATTCAACAACCTGTGGATCCGACACCTTCTGGGCGTGTAAGATTGACACCAATTCAGATAGTGTTTACGATTACTTCGATTTCAAACAACCATCGTTCACAGAAAACACAAGCTGGCAGGTTGGTGGTTTGAGGAACCTCAATGCGAACCTTTCGAGTCCAGACGTCACACCAAGCTCAGACATATGGGGTGAGAATTTCAGCTACTCTGTCTATGTCAGTGACCCTGAGGGAAACGAGGTTAACATCACTCTGTGGGTCAGATTGAACACAACCGGGGTCTGGACATCCAGGGGGTTCCAGAATGTTACATCATCCCAGACAGTGTACTTCAACCTCACATCTGATAACACATGGATGGGTCTGAACAGCTACAAGTTCGAATTCCAGGATTTCAATGCAAGCGGGGACCCCATCCATTCGAAGGAGAACACATCAGTCTCATCTGGTCCTGATGTTCAGAAGCACAACGTCTCTATAGTCCATATATATGGGAATGAATCCTCTGTAGACAGGGAGCAGACCGTTTTCCTTATAGTGAGGGTTAACGACACCAACCAAAGCGCCTGGGTTGGTTCAGGGGTCTCGTGCAGGTTCTGGGTAACCACCAACGGCTCTCAGTTTGATTCAGGTCACGACAACGTCACCAACTCCTCTGGTCACTGTGTTTTCGACTTCACCCCGAACAACACCTACTCCGCTGCAAACCAGACATGGGTGGCAGGTGTTTACAATGATACCTATTACCTGGACATGAACTCAAGCAACTTTGTTGTTAGTGTGAAGGGCAGACTGAATGTGACCATGCTGCTGCCACATGACAACCAGAGCCTGCTCAGAAATTCAAGCAACTATTTCCTCGCAAGATTGAAGGATGAGTATGGGAACTGGGTCAATGCATCTGGCTACAACTGCTCCTTCTGGTTCAATGATACGTACATCAACAGTTCTGATACCAATGCAACGGGGTACTGCAACTACTCATGGCACCCCGCATGCAGTGTTTCTCTGGGAACCGCCTGGGTTAATGTAACCCTCTCGGGAAGCGCATCAGAGTCCTACAACATATGGAACAATGAGAGCCACGCTAGGATAAACATGACGGATGAGCTGAACACAAGCGTGACCAACCCATCTGATTACTCTTCTTATAAGAAAGGAGATAACGTTACTCTGAACTCAACCACCAATGACACCTGTGAACTTGCCTCTCCAGGCGATTTCAATGTCACCTGGTATAAGAAATGGAAAAGGATCTTGAGGATAGATTTCAACGAGAGTGGTGGAATAAACAGGACAAGAGAACCCTTCATAATAAATGGTTCCCAGCTAGAGGACTTTGGAATAGACCTGAGTGATTGGAAGATCAACTACACAATTGTTATTCAGGGCGGATCAGAGGTTGAGAGTGAGGTCAAGGCCTGGACAGACGATAACAAGAATGAGACCAATGAGAGCCAGGAGTATCCCAACAACTATTCTGAACTTGTTTTCCTTCTGAATCTGGATGCTTACCAGTCCAAGACCTACTGGATTTACTACAATGAATCCAATCCCTCCGACTACAACATTTCTTACATCCTGAACGGAGGGTTTGAGAACAACGACACAGCCAAATGGCAGTACATAGAATCAGCTAACTGCTTTGTTGCTGATATTGACAGGTGCAAGGGTTATACAACCGAGGAGGGAACAGAAACCACTGGGAATTATTCACTGTATCTGTATTCAGAGTGCACAACAGTGGGATGCAACACAGTGGAGATAGAGCAAAACCTGACAACTCAGATCAATTCCAGCTACATAAAGGTCAGATACAGGGCTTGGGGTGAGTTCAACAATGCATCAGGCGCTTATCTCAAGGTGGAGGCAGGGAACAGTAGCTGCAACCTTACCACTACACCAGGAACCTCCTATCCGGCGTCCCAGTGGAATGATTACTCATGTTACAACACCTCATTCCAATCTGCGAAAAACGTATCCATTAAGATACACGACGTTTTGGACTCTGGTGGTGGGATGGGGGCGTCCCATGTTTACATAGACTACATCTGCATTGCCAATTCATCCGGGGACTGCATAACACTGGATTCCGGAGCAGAGCTTCCAAGGAATGTCATCTCACAAACTGGGATAGGTTCAGGGGACAACATGACATGGGGTATTCCACTCAACGAAACCCTTGGTAAGAGGAGAGTCCTTGCGAATGCGTCAGGTGACTACTACCAGTTCGGCCAAGACTGGGTTGATATCCTGATATACGGATGGAGTGAGGTTTCTTCAGGGAATATATCCTCTAATCAATGCACGTACAACCAGACCTTTGTCTGTATGCGCAATGCAACACTTAGCCTGTTTTGCAACATAACAGACGCCAACACGAGCCTTGGTATTGAGAACTATAACGTGAGCTTCTACGGTGATGATTCACTCCTAGGATACAACCTGACAAACCAGTCTGGAGTTGCATTGTGGACTTGGGAGAATTCCACTGATGTGCTTGGCCAGCACAACATCACCTGCAACATATCAGATCAGCCAAGTTTGT
>CP070801.1:886483-893271 GCA_020343575.1 Candidatus Aenigmatarchaeota archaeon | reverse complement strand
ACCGACAGGTGCAGGATCAGGGCGTGTAAATGGACTATTAGTCCCTGCAGGTTCTACAACTGTATACGACCAAATCCTTGGTAAGAATGCCAAGAGACCATTTCTCCATGTTCGATATCGAGCTTCTCAAACTGAGGACCGAAGATATAAGACTTGGATTACAGGTTCAGCAGGTGGCGCAGCTACTAGCGACCTTGATGCAATGGAGGTTAACTTCTTGTCAGAGAGATGTGTTTGTACCATGGGTGCGAATAACTTCTTCTTGTTCCAAGAGTAATATTACATGTTCATCTGATATTGGGGGCCTTAGTGCCCCCTTTATTTAATTAAATCAAATTCAAATGAAATTAAAAGACAAGACATACAAGCTTACAAGGGATGCGGCCCCTTTATGTTACATACTGCCGACAAGAAATCACAAGAGATTCCCATTACTTTATTTTGACGAGAAGACTCAAACCAACCGAGCACTCAGATACGCTAGAAATCAGAATAGCCCATTTGAGGACGAGCAGGATGGTCAGGCGATTGTTGAGCCTGTAATCTTTGAGGATGGCTTCTTGTCAGTTCCAAGAACTAATCCTGTACTACAGGAGTTCCTTCACTATCATCCATACAACGGAGTTAGGTTCGTTGAGATTGACGATAAGAAGGATGCTGAGCAGGAGCTAGAGCAAATGAATATGGAGGCTGATGCTCTTCATGAGGCTAGGAACTTAAGCGTGGAAGATCTTGAGAACTTAACTCGAGTTCTTTTCGAGAGAAACCCTGACTCATTAAGTACGGCAGAGCTCAAAAGAGACATGATCCGGTATGCTAAGGCATATCCTGCAGATTTTATGAAGGCAGTATCTGATCCTAATCTGAGCTACGAGTCAAATATTCAAAAGTTCTTTGATCAAAAATTATTATCTTTCAGGAATAATAAGAAGGAGGTATACTTCAACACCCCTTCTAATAAAAAGAGAATGCTGATGATTCCATTTGGAGAGGACCCCATGTATGTGGTATCCTCCTACCTAAAGAGTGATGATGGATTGGATGCATTAAAGATGTTAGAAAATCAACTTTCATGATTTCTGCTTTCCATGATTTAGTTGAGAGGGGTTCAAAAATGAGCCCCTCTTTTTTTTTGTTTATCTTTGTGAAAAGGGTTGAAAATGATAAACTCAGTTAGGAATACTGTACTCTCGGTATTGAATAAAAATAACTACGGATACTTATCTCCTTCAGACTTTAACCTGTTTGCTAAGCAGGCGCAGTTAGATTTGTTTCAGGACTACTTCTATCAGTACAATTATCAGGTAATGAAAGAAAACACTCGTCAGTCCGGAACAGGATACGCTGATATAAAGAAAGGTCTTGAGGAGGTTATTGATCTGTTCTCGGTAACTAATGACCTTACTCATATTGCTGATAACAGGTTCTCTGCTCCATCAATAACAACTACCGGGGATGATTACTACCTGATACTAAAGGTGCTTTGCTACGATGCCTCTGTGCCACCTAGGGTATTTAAGGGTGAGGCTGAGAAGGTACATCAAAGCAAGATAACCATGCTCAACAACTCGATGCTGACAGCTCCATCTGAGCTGTTCCCGGCATACACATTAGACGGAGACACCATCACTGTACTCCCATCTACATTCGATGCTCCAACCGAGGTTGAGTGTAACTACATCAGGTATCCTAAAGATCCTAAGTGGACATATGTGTCACTGACGAATGGGGAGCCAACCTTTGATCAGAGTGCTGCAGACTTTCAGGACTTTGAGCTTAGCATAGAGGATGAGGTTACATTGGTATTAAAAATATTACAGTACGCAGGAGTATCTATTAGAGAGGCTGAGGTATATGGCTTTGCTAACTCGGAGGAGACTCAGGATATTGCTGAAGAAAAATAAGACATGGCGTATTTAAGTGCATATCAGTATTACGAAAACGCAGGAGCAGTTCCTGAGGATGCCAATTGGGGATCATATCAGTATGTAAGCTTGTCTGACATTGTCAACAACTTCATGTTGATGTACTCAGGCAACCACTCTTTGATAAACAACGAGCCTAGATACAAGGTCCTGTTCCATGCGAAGAGGGCAATACAGGAGCTGAACTACGATGCATTCAAAGAGATAAAGGTCCTAGAGCTATCGGTGTGTGATACACTGAGATTTGTTCTTCCTTCGGATTATGTGAATTGGGTAAGGATATCCATGTATAAGGATGGATACCTACGGCCATTGACTGAGAACATTCAAGCTACCTCAGCTAAGGCATACCTTCAGGACAACAACTGCAAGATATTGTTCGATGCTGCAGGCAATGTGTTGGAGCCTGAGTTCTCAACGCTTGACCTTGAAAGAATTACCGGGACAAAGAAGAGCATCTACCTGAACAAGGGCAGTCAGTTTGATGGGGTAGAGGGATACTGCTGTGATGGCGAGTGGTATTTTGAAAGAGCCATAGGTGCTAGATATGGTCTCAACAACGAGACAGCTAACTTCAATCCTACCTTTGGTATAGACAAGAAGTCCGGAGTGATCAACTTCAGCTCTGACATGGCAGGAGAGCTTTGTGTATTGGAGTATGTGTCCGATGGTATGGAGGGCGGTGTTGATTCAGATATCACTGTCAATAAATTATTTGAAGAGTTTGTGTATGCCTACATCAGGTATGCTATACTAAGCACTAAGCTTGGTGTTCAGGAGTACATTGTAATGAGGGCTCGAAAGGAGAAGTCGGCGTTACTTAGAAACGCTAAGATCAGAATAAGTAACATACACCCGGGCAGGTTATTGATGAACCTTCGTGGACGACAAAAGTGGATAAAGTAGCATGGCTAATATTCAGAGGAACTTTATAAAGGGGAGGATGAATAAGTCGCTCGATGAGAGGCTTATCCCAAATGGTGAGTATGTAGATGCTTTGAACGTAAGGCTAGGCTCAACTGAAGATTCTGAGATTGGCTCTGTAGAAAATACTAAGGGTAATGAGAAACTGTCGGATCTAACATTTATTGATGGCACAGCCTTGAGTGAAGACGCAAGGTGTATCGGTGCTATTGGTGATGGAGCAAGAGAGACTATCTATTGGTTCGTTCACGACCCCAACTTCCCAATAAGCCCCGCCCTTCCTACCGGGAAGCTAGACATGATTGTCTCTATCAACGTAGAGAGCTCGTTGCTTAAATACCACGTAGTAAGTGTTAACGATGGAGGCAATGTAAACACCTCATTGAACTTCAACCCTACCTACCTGATCACCGGGGTTGACATGGTTGACGACCTGTTGTTTTTCACAGACGACTATAATGCGCCAAGGAAGATAAACATAAGAAGAAATTACACCAACCCTGCTATTGGGGGAGGTGTTGAATACATTGATGGTGGGGGAACAACTGCCTTAGCCGACCTCCTTAAAGAGTCGCTTCTTGTTATAAAGCGGCCACCCATTGCAGCCCCCACCTTCACAACATTTAACTCAGGAGCTCAGGAGAACTTCATGGAGGAGCGATTCATCTGCTTTGCCTACAGATATCGCTATGAGGACAATGAGTACTCTGCTACCTCTCAGTTCACAGCTCCTGCATTTGTCCCCGGACGGTTCTCTTACAATACAACATCAAAGCTCAATGATGGGATGGAGAACACAATCAACAACGCTAGTGTAACGGTCAACTCGGGAGGACCCTTGGTTGTTGGTTTCGATATCCTGTTTAAGGAAGATACTGACAGTACTATTAAGGTTATTGAGAAGTTTGATAAGCAAGAGTTGGGTATTGCAGATGACACTGACTACTCTATTGTTTTTGACAACGGTAAGATATACACTATCCTGCCTGACTACGAGATACTAAGGCTGTATGATAACGTGCCACGATTTGCTCAGGCTCAGACCATAATGGGTAATCGTTTGATGTATGGGAACTATGTAGATGGTTACGACCTAACTGATGCTAATGGCAACCCAACAAGGTTCGAGTATTCAGCAGAGCTTATATCTGAAGCTCTCAATACAGTAGATGTTCCTGTTTCTTTAAGCACAGGAACTTATAATATTGACCCCGGAGCTCTTGGCCATACTGTTGTTAACTCTATTATGACAATAGATTTGTCAGGGATATCTCTTGATCAGGGCGGTGTGTTAGGTATTGATTTTGAGTTTGAACATGAAAGCTTTACAGGGGCTACTCCACCTGTAACAACCCAACCAATTCAACTTTCGTTCGCATACTCTCTACCTAGAGACTACACAAGTGTTTATGACTTAGCCTCTGATGTTAACTTTATCGAGGCTGTTGGGGCAGCTTATAATATAGAGCCTGTAGCTACGTCTTGTGATGGGACTACTTGGACTGACATATTCAATTGTATTATCCCGGGAAGCCTAGGCGCATTTGCAGAAAACGAAAGTGGAATAAATGCAGGGGGTGAGCCGATATCTATTATATCTAGCCCATCATCTAACGAGATAGGGTTTCAGCTTGTGTCGATGAGGTTCACAGACCCATCAGGCCCAACGGATTCGTATGAGTATTATAAGATTAATACTGCCATAGATGCTAACTACACTAGTCAGGGAGCTCCATCAAGTTTGCACAGCAATAGAAGCTACGAGCTAGGGATTGTTTACATGGATGAGTTTAACAGGTCAACCATAACATTAGTAAGTCCTAATAACTCTGTTCATGTTCCTTGTGGATTATCATCTAGCAAAAACTACATAAGAGCTACCATACCTGCTACTCAGAAACCACCATCGTGGGCTACTAGGTATAAGTTTGTATTGAAAGCTGACCGGGAGGATTACGAGACAATATACAGTCAGTTCTATTATCTCGACACTCTTACAAACGAAACCTACATATTGCTAGAAGGAGAGAACGCTAGAAAGGTTGAGGAGGGAGATAGGTTTATTGTTAAGGCAGATGCTTTAGGTCCATTATCTTCTTGTGCGTATACTACCGTCTTAGAGAAGGAGTCTAAGCCTTCAGGCTTCCTTCCTTCTCCCGCCCCTACTTTGCCTTCAGGGGTCTACATGAAAATACTAGCTAGAGACTTTAGCACAACCACAATAATAGGCGGCGTAAACACATCTATATTTGAGTGGTCAATTGATAGGGAGGCGTACAACAGTACTTCTGTAACGGCTGCTGCCGATGACATTCGAGGCTATGATGCGTCGGGAAATGTTGATATACCTGCAGGTTCAATAATAGAATTTAGCATATCAAACATAAGAAATGGAGTGGGGAATCAATGCACTCCTAGAAAGATGTCGTATAGCGGAACATTTACTGTTAGTGCTGACTACTCAAATCTTAAGGAGTGGTGGGAAGCAAACAATATAATAACATTTATAAACCAAAACTATAGTGCTTCTAGTTCTACTCAGAACGTATTGGCTGTACAGTGTCCTCCCTCAACACCCTTTTCTGTAGTTCCCACATGTGTTTCCCCTGTGACACCCGTTGGTGAGGTTGATAAGATATATCTTCAATGGCAAACAGATGGTGCAGGATTAGTAAGGTTGCAGATTCTATCTTCCCTTAGTTGCACAGGTATTAATCAGCCTAGTAATAGGAAGGTTAGCTTAAAGGCTAGATTAAAGGTGATAAAGGCTCAGCCTGCTATGATCTTTGAGACTATACCTCAAGATACTCAGCCCGATGTGTTCTACGAGGCTGATGGCTCGTATGCAATTGATTCCTCCGGGTTCCATAGTGGAAACGTGCAGGACCAAACAGCAACACTTCCTGCTATAATAGATACGACATTCTTTAACTGCTTTACTTTTGGCAATGGAGCTGAGAGCTACAAGATCAGGGACTCGATAACCGGGAAGGACTTCGACTTGGGTAATAGAACATTGTCAACCTCAGCGCAGGACTATAAGGAGGCAGACAGGTTTGCTGACATGACCTACAGTGGTGTATACAATGACGAGTCAAATGTCAACAAGCTAAATGAATTTAACCTAGGGCTGTTAAACTTTAAGCCACTAGAGGATTCTTTCGGTCCTATTCAGAAGATGGATGGAAGGGAGACTGATGTATTGGTATTACAGGAGGATAAGATATCTTACGTCCTTGCCGGGAAGAACCTACTATCCGACTCGGCAGCAGGGGGAACAATAGCCTCTGTACCTGAGGTCTTAGGTACTCAGATAGCTCGTACTGAGGAGTATGGTATAAGCTACAATCCTGAGAGCTATGTCTCTTGGGGGTACGACAAGTATTTCACTGATGCTAAAAGAGGTGCTGTTATACAGCTAAGGGGTAATGGTCAGAACGAACAGCTTACCGTAATATCAGAAGCGGGTATGCGCTCTTGGTTTAGAGACCTGTTCAACGAGTCGTTTGCTACACAGAAGTTGGGAGCGTTTGACCCGTACATGAACGAGTATGTGCTATCGTCCAATGACATAGACCTACCAATAGAGGCTCCTTGCGATAACTGTGGCATTACAAGAGCACTGACAATGAATGCTGAAGAGACCGAGGAGTACTGCGTCTACGTTGGGTTCTTAGTTGGAGATGTGACTATTGATTACAATGTGCCTGCCAATTCGGTTTTTAGTATTACAGCTACATTTAATGGGGTTTCTCAAACTACGGGATTCATAAATGGGGCTGCTTCAGGATCTCTTGTTGTGCCTAAGAATGTAGTTGGGGTTACAGAGATAAGTATCTTAGTTGAATCGTTTATTTTCATCGGAGGAGGAACTAGAACAATAGACGTAACAACCTCTTGTGTTGATGCTGAGGAGATAACGATAGTTGAGGTATGTGT
>CP070801.1:883547-886383 GCA_020343575.1 Candidatus Aenigmatarchaeota archaeon | reverse complement strand
TAACAAGGGTGCTGTTCTTGATTATCTTAGAGATGGTAAATGGACAGGTGTAGATGTTTCCTACAGGTTTCAGACAGAACTACTTGGTATTGCAAAAGCCATATACATAGCAAAACCCCTTGTAAACAATGAGACCTTTGTTGTCACACTTGGTGATGAGATAATAGAACCAAAGGATAAACTAGTTAAGGATCTGGTTGATTTGCACAAAAGGGTGGGCTCAAAATGTACCATTGGTCTCTCACCTGTAGCAGACCCGAAAAGATATGGTATTGTGAAGATAGACAAGAACGGAAAGGTCCTTGATATGATGGAAAAGCCACAAACAAAGAAGGAGTTGGAGCGCCTTAAAACCGATGGGGAATGGCTTGGTATAAACGGTGTTTATGTTTTCGAACCGGATATATTCAAGTTTATAGAAAAAACAAACAGGGGGGCAAGAGGGGAGTATCAGATAACAGATTCTATAATACTTATGTTAAAACATGGCCTGCCGTGTTATGCTGTTGTGCACCGTGGTATATACAGGGATGTTGGGACGTCTGAGGCGCTTTTGAAGACAGAGAAAGAACTTATGGATCAGGGTGGTTGAATGCATATCTGCCTTGTAACGGGCGGAGCTGGTTTTATAGGCTCTTGGTTGTGTGAAGATTTGCTTAAAAAGGGTTACAAGGTAATCTGTGTTGATAATTTCATTACAGGGGCAAAGGATAACATAAAAAGGCTTCAGGATAATGAAAATTTCTCATTAATTGAGTGTGATGTCTCCAAGGTATTGAAGATCGATGGTAAGATAGACTATATATTCCATCTGGCCTCACCTGCTTCACCCATTGACTACCAGAATCTTCCTATAGAAACCATGCTTGTCAATTCCTTCGGAACATATAACATGCTCTCTTTGGCTATGAAGAAGAATGCAAGGTTTTTGCTGGCATCCACCTCAGAGGTATATGGTTATCCTGAAGAGCATCCGCAGAAAGAAACCTACTTTGGTCATGTGAACACCATAGGTCCGCGCAGTTGTTATGATGAATCAAAAAGGTTTGCTGAGGCCTTGACTATGTCCTTTAGGAGAATCCATAAGATGGATGTGAGAATAGCAAGGATTTTCAATACGTTTGGACCTAAGATGAGGAAAAACGATGGCAGGGTGATACCGAACTTTATTATACAAACCATCAGAAGTGAACCCTTAACAGTTTATGGTGATGGGAAACAAACAAGAAGTTTCTGCTATGTCTCTGATATGGTAGATGCCCTGGAAAAAATGATGTTTACAGAAAAATTGGATGGTGAGGTTTTTAATGTTGGGAATGCAAGCGAGATATCCATTTTGGATCTTGCCAAAATGATCAGGGATTTGACCAAATCCGATTCAGAGATTGTTTTCAAGCCATTACCGGGTGATGATCCTGCCAGGAGGAAACCTGACATAAACAAGGCAAAGAAGATGCTGGGTTGGGAACCAAAGATAGATCTTAAAGAGGGATTGAGAAAAACAGTAGAATGGTTTAAAGCACACTAATTATTTAAAGATTTTTGATTCAGTTAAAATTCTTTTTATTTCTGGTTTATCCAACAGACGTTCATTTTCTAAGTCGTATTTTAATTTCTTATTACAATTTGTGATTATTTTTTCTGAAGATGTTCCAAACAAATTAACCAGTGAATGAACCTTGAACATATCATCCGTTTCATCTATAATCTTGCATTCCTCCTTTGTCATAAGCTCCTCAGAGATCTTTTCACCAGGCCTTATGCCTATGATTTTGGTTTTTATATCTTCTGGTTTGTATCCGTATTTAGGTGCAAACTCCTCTATCATGACTTCTGCTAAATCCTTTATGCGCATAACTGGCATTTTGAAAATGAATATCTCACCGCCCTGCGCTTCTTTGGTTGCCCTTAAAACCAGTTCTGTCGCCCTTGGTATGCTCATTATGAATCTTCTCATTCAGGAGTCTGTTATTGTAACAGGGCCACCCTGCTTAATCTGTTCCCTTAAAAGCGGGATAATAGAGCCTCTAGAATCCAATACATTACCGAATCTCACACAGGAAAAGGTTGTTTCTCTTTTACCCTTGTAATAGTTTGCGGATATTGTAAGCCTCTCTGCCAAGAGCTTGGTAGCTCCCATAACATTTACAGGGTTCACCGCTTTGTCAGTGCTTATGGTTATCATCTTTTTCACCTTTTCATACCGTGCAGCCTCTATGACATTCTGGGTTCCCAGTACATTGGTCTTCACAGCCTCAAATGGGTTGTATTCACATAAGGGTACCTGTTTCAGGGCTGCTGCATGGAAGATAATATCGATATCTTCAACTGCCATAATCATCCTGTCTTTATCCCTGATATCACCCACAAGGAAACTGAGTTTTTCTGGGTATTTCAGTTCATTTTCCAGTTCAAACTGCCTGTTTTCATTTATGTCTAAGACCCTTATGGATTTTGGTTCACATCTCAAAAGTGTTTTTAAAATTTCACTGCCTATTGAGCCTGCTCCGCCTGTTATGAGGATTTTCTTTCCCTTAAAAAAATCCTTAATTTCGTTTTCCATTTCAATCACCTTGGGAGTTTTTTACCTCCTGAACTATATAATCCATTTCTGTTTTTGTCAATGTCGGGTACATAGGCAGGGTCAAGACCCTATTTGAAACCGTTTCGGTTACGGGTAGCCTGCAGTTATAACCAAGTTTTTTATAAAGCTTGGTTGAATGTACAGGGTGGAAATAAATCTTGCACATAATTCCTTTATCATGCAAATATTTTAATACTTTATCCCTCTTTATAGGACCTTCATCTGTTTTTACAGTATACATCTGGTACACAT
>CP070801.1:880837-883447 GCA_020343575.1 Candidatus Aenigmatarchaeota archaeon | reverse complement strand
TCTTAATTATCCTTTTATTGTGGATCAATTCGAAATGATGACAATAACAGCTAGAATGAAAAATACAGGCAGTATTGGGATTTCAGATAGAATTGAAATTTATATACTGATTGAAAATGCTACAAATATTCTCCACTCCTTTAATGACAGATATGTCACATTGCTTCCAGGGGAAAGCAGGGTTTTCACTACAACATACGCACCATATAACAGTAGCTTTCACTGGATACATGCTGTTCCAACTTATGGAAATGTTGCAGAGGCCTGGGGAATCTTTTATGTTACACCTTATGCTGAAATATTACCTGAAATACCCCCTGGTCCACCTGGAGCTCCCATTATTACATTTGAAGAAGAGTTCGGTTTTTCCAATATAACCTTAGAATATGAAAATGAAATAGAGGTTACAAAGGGCCAGAGTTATCTTGTTTACTTGTTTGTTAAAAACACTGGTTATGGAAATAAGAGTTTAAAGAATGTTATGTTTTTTGCTAAGTTGACAGGAATACCGTTTGACATAACCCCTAATAAGATAGATAAGATATCCGTAGACAAGTCAGGTATGTTCCTTATCACCTTTAACGTGCCTTACAGGATAGATACAGGAACATACTCCATGGAGTTTACTGTTAAAAGTGATGAGAGGGAGAGGGGAGGGAAAATCAATATTCATGTCAAGGATTTGGACATAAAGGAACTTGTTGAAAGGATTATAGAAAACTATCTGTATATAATACAAAAAACAAAGCAGCAGATAGAAGAAGTGTCTGCTGATGGAAAGAATGTAACACTTGCAAATTGGTATCTTAATAAGGCTGAGGAGGAATTAGAATCAGCGCAACAATTATATAATATAGAGGAGTATGAAAAGGCAAAGGATAGACTTGATGTTGTCAGGGAAAATTTAGAAATGTCTATATATGAACTTGCAATGGCAACCATCCCTATGGTTCCTTTCCTGCTGCCCGGATATATATCCACCATTTTGATCATATTGATATCAGCAGCGGTTGCCTTTGTGATAAACTTCTGGTATTTAAGAAAAAGACAGAAAGAAAAGATGATTAAAAAAATCTAACGGAACAGGTTTTTCAGCCAGTCCAGAAACAGGTTAATGTATTTTGATATTCCTGTTAACCTTTCAAGCCCGAATGTATCTTCTTTATGGTACCTACAATCCTTTGTGACAATCATTATTTTAATATTATCCTGGTAATAAAGATCTGTTTGATAAGGTATTATAACCTCAGCACTTCTTCCCTCTTTTATTTCATCTATCTTTACTTGTTCAAAAATCCATCCCATTGGATATTCTGAAGCAAAAACAATGGTTTCATTTACGGTTTTATTGGCTTCAAGATCAAATCTCAAATAATCATCATATGTTTTGAAATCATGTATCTTGAAGACATCCTCTGTATTTATTGTATATACAGTGAGGTTTACAATCTTCGGTTCTGTTATTTCATTTCCGTAATAAACCCTGATAGTGGATGGGAAATCTCCTCTGGTATTGGTTCTATACCAATATATCTTGAAGTTCTTGCGTTCCCCTGGCACTATCATTTTTTTATCACTCCATCCTGTGAATAGGGTTTTTGTTCCATCCAGTACATCCATTCTTACCCTTGCCTTATAGGAAACACTGCCTGTATTATGGAATTCTGTGCTCAGTTCAATAACACCTGCATCATTTTGTATGCCTGCTACTTTAAGATTGCCTTCAAGAGATTTTGAAACAAGAACCTCTATTTCAGTAGCACCTGCTATGCTTATTGATAAAAATAGGGCTATAAAGGTAATCATAATTTTTGCTTTCACTAGAACCACCCTAAAAAGAGATCTCCTACGATATTCTTTGATACAGTCTTGGTGACGTCAATTTCACCGCTGTATTCCCCCTCTTCTGTCATATCATCTGTATCAAATGATACCTCAACCTCTACATTCTCTCCGGGTTGTAGGATAAAATTGTTCATGTTAAAGCTTACAAATTCTGATATATTCCCGTAGGCATTTAGTTTTATATTAATTGTTCTGCTCTCTTGGTTCTCAATATTCAAAAACCTTTTTCCTCCTCCCCCAACTGGTATCAGTCCGAAATTTAGGTGTTCATCGCCTATATCAAAACCAACATCTGTTCCTGAACCTGAAACTATGGCCATTGAAGGGTATCTTATCCTTTCGTATCTTAATAATATGCCCTCAGATTTCTCAACAACACTGGCTGTTACAATGCCTTTGGGCATCAGATTATAATAATTAAAAGCTATAACAGCGATTAGGATAACAACCAACACCAAAACAGTGGCTTTAATTCTCATTTTAAATCACTTTAGTAATAATATTATAGATTAAAATAATAAATATATGCTTTATAAGACATTACTCCCTTTACGGATATAAATAAAGTATGAAAATAGGAGTATAACAGGTATGAAGAAAACCCAGATTGGTATATAAGCTTCTTCGCTGATCACTTCTCCAGGAATTATTAGTGCTTCCATAGGTGAAATAAATAATGTTGTTTCCTTGGTTGTATAACCCGTTAGGTAAGAGACATTAACAAAAACGTCATATTCTCCGGGTTTTATTTCATCATCGTTAAGA
>CP070801.1:878064-880737 GCA_020343575.1 Candidatus Aenigmatarchaeota archaeon | reverse complement strand
GTCCGAAACCAGGGGTTACATATGCATCAGATACCCATGCACCTGGTCTGCCTTCCTCTGCCTCCTTCATTACCCTGAACTTTGCAATATACGGTTTGAGCCATTTCCTGTATTCATCCACTGACTTCTCCCTTGCCCTTACAAGGTTTTCTATCCTTGCATACCTCTCCTTTACCTGCGGAAGGAATAGCTCTACCCATTCCCTGTAAAGACTGTTCTTTGTTTTCAGGACCGTTGCCTCTGCAGCAGATACATCAAGCTCTTTCCTTATATGTTCTACCTGTTTTTTTTCATCTATGACCTTTGGGTCTGTCCATTCTGTCTTCATCCTTATGAAGTCTGTTATTATTGTTGGCCATCTCCTTGCCATTGTCACCATTGAAAATCCCTCACCTGTGTAGGCATCAACCCTGTCAACAAAGAGTGACCTGAGGACATGCTCATCACTCGTCTTGTCAGCCTTCACAAAGTAGTCTATAACCTCCCTGTACCTCCTTGAATCATGCTTAAGGAGTTCATAATCAGCAACAGCCTGGGTTGCAGAGGCAAGCCCTGTCTTTATTGCTCCCTCCAGCTTCTGTTTCTGCGCAATGGTCAGGTTGTAATACTCAGCCCAGACAGGAGAGACATACAATGACTCATCAACCTTCTTGACAGTACACCTCCACTTGGGTGCCTGGTAGATAAATGCATGGTATATATTGGAACCAGATCCTCTCAGGCCTGTGAAGTCCAGGATTATCTCCATTTCTCCAGGGGCTCCAAAGACAACCTCTCCTGTGAACGGCTTGTCCCTGTTATCCTCTGCAATCTTCTGCAGGAGGTCTACAACAAGCACGTTTGGATTATCCAGGAACTCTATCTGCTTCTTACCGCTCATACCCAGGATAGGGTCCTTCAGGATTTCCTGTTTTATCTTTTCCCTCTCTTCAAGGGTTAGGGGTCTTGTCATTCTATAAGCCTCCTTAAGCTACGAATACCAGTATCCCTCCTATTATTATTAGGATGAGTCCAAGAAAAATACCCACTGCACCGAATGGTGGTGGCTGGTGTTCCTGGGTGCCTGGGAAGAAGAATGTAAGGAAAAGGCCTATTAAAATCAGAATTATGCCCAGTATGAGGCCTCCTATCCCGAACATATATTAATATTTATCTAGTAACAATAATTAAATATAAGGTGTTGGTTATGGTTTTTGCAAGAGCAAAACTCACACTTGAAGACAACTGCTTCATAGAGGAACCTGGGGCAGTCACAATGAGGTTTGTTGGACCGAATGTGTCAAAGATTTATAAGAAGGCGTACGAACTCATGAAGAGTATTTTCAGGGTACCTGATTCTGCCATACAGGAGGTTGAATACAACTGGGGTAAGGGAGAAAAGGGAGACAAGTTCAAGGTTACGTGGTGGCTCCATAAGGACATGGATCTGTTCTCCTACCTCTACATAAGGTTCAGGCTGTGGGGTGAAGGTAATGGAGGGGCAGGTAATGCAAAGCTTGAGATAAGGAGCCTTCTGAGGTCTGAATACCCACAGGACACAGTCTGGCAGAGGTCCCTTTTCTATGAAATGTTAAGGACATTATGGCACAGGATATTCTATCACAAGAAGAGGGAGGAGTACGCAGAGGAGTGCAGGCATTCTGTTGTTTTGGTTATGAAGAATATGAGGGAGTTCTTCCGGGAGCTAAAGGGAGAGGTTGAAACACAGGTCCCCCAAACCGGAAGGGAAGAGGTGAAAAAAACCGGGAGGGAAGAGGAAAAGAAACCAGAAACAAGACCTGAAGGCAGCATGCCAGGTCCGCACGGCGAGGGTAGAGTTTGACACGGGTAAAGGGTTCACAAGGTGTCCTGTCTCATAGTTTGACTGGCAACAGCCAGTTTCGAGTTCGCAAGGTGAGGTATAAGTTGACATGGACTTTGTCCATGTTTCCGTAACAGTTCGTAAGGCGAGGTATATGGCCAAGATAGTTATAAGGGATGATTGTCTTGTTCCTGACAGGTATATAAGGATGAAATACCAGGGTCCAAACCCCTGGGGTGTTGCAGAAAAGATAACGGATTCCATAAGGCCGTTCTTCCATGTCAGCACATCTGGTTTTAATAACTACAGGATTAACTGGGACATAGCCGGTGATCCTGTTACCTTTTATACAAGGTGGTGGATTAAGAAGGAGTTCAGCAGGTTCAGCAAGATGATGCTCAGGGTAAAGGTACAGGGCAGCAGGTCAAAGGCAAAGAATATCGGGGAATTCAAGCTTGTATTCCATGCAAGGGTCATAACAGAGTTCAGTGGCTGGGGTATCTTCATGAAGCCTGTGTGGCTTATGTACTCCTATCTTTTTTACAACAGGGCAAGGAGAAGATTCATAGAGCACTGCAGGAACTATATAATGAATTTCAGGAATGATATCAAGGAGCACTTTAACCTTGAGGCAACAGAGGTCCCCACAGCCACAGGAACCTACGGCTAATCCCCAAGGCAGGTTCTGATATGGAGAGAGATATTGATTACGTTCCTATAGTAGGTAAGATAAGCGCACTCAAGGGTTTCTTTTCAGGCATCATTATGGCTGGTGGTCTCTTTGTTCCGTATGGTCTTGCGCTTCAGGTTGTTCTTTTCATAATCGGCTTCGCTGTTTTCCTTGACACCATAATACCAGCAAACAGGGGACT
>CP070801.1:866061-877964 GCA_020343575.1 Candidatus Aenigmatarchaeota archaeon | reverse complement strand
CTTGCGTTGGATAAAGTCAAGATGCCTGTACCATGGCATAGAGACAGAGAATAGTTACAGGACTGTAGACACATTGAAGATGGCTAGAGCTAATCTATATATGAACAGCAACAAGCTAGATTACTTGGCCGGGTACTTTGGTATTGGTGGAAAGACTGATACGGGAGGTTTTGATTTATGGAAGAGGGTGTGTCTTGATAATGATCAGGAGGCACTTGACAAGATGATTGAGTACTGTGAAAATGATGTGGTGATATTAGAAGGTGTATTCCACAAGCTAAGAAAGCTTTCGAAGGCTAATATTCATTATGGCGCACTATGGGATGGCAAGAAGTTTACCTGTCCTGAATGTGGTACTGCCCACGTAAAGATGAGAAAGAGATACACAACCACAACCGGGGTTATGCGTTTTAATATGAAATGCACTTTATGTGAAACCTCTTACACGATATCGGGTAAACAGTACCAAGATTTACTGAATTATAAGATGCTAAACAACATAAAATAGAAAAGTTATGATAGATAGATTGTTTACTAGTGGTATAGTAACCACAGCAATAGGCGTTCTTGTTTTGGCAGGAGCTGTCTACATGTACATGTCAAAGTCTTTTACCTCTATGGAGGCAGGAGAGTTGGCAGCAATAGGAATAATGTTCTTGAGAACTAAAGACTCTCTGATCGGGCTACCTCCTAAGAAATGAGAATAGACGCTAGGACCATCTTATTATTGGCGGTCATAGCTATCCTGTGCTTCCTGTGGCTAGATTCTTGCCAAGGCAGGAAGATTGCCGAGGACCAAGCTGTCGCATTATCAAACTATAAGGACACCGCAATGGTGTACAGGGCTCGCAATGGCGAGATGATATCCTATAACAAAGCTATAGAGATAAGCGAGAAAAGGTTCTTGGCACTAAAGGATAGTATGAAGAGCGAGTTTAAGAACCTAAAGATAAAGAACCTGACCTCACACACAGAGGTCATAACCATCTACAAGGTGGATACTGTAACTGAGGTATTTACCGACACCCTTCCCTGTGCTGACTTCAGGAAGGAGTTCAACATTGACAGTTTACACTACAGCATATCCGGGGCGATAACAAAGAGGGACATCACCTTCGCCTCCATCCTGATCCCCAACAAGCAGAGCATTACTGTGGGCACAAAGAAGAACGGGTTGTTCAAGAAGAACGAGTACATCGTTGCGCTGAAGAACAGCAATCCTTATGTGAGTGCTACAGGAATCAAGAGCTACACATTCAAGCCTGATACTAAGTGGTATCAACGGGGGTGGGTTAAGTTCGCAGCAGGCACAGTGGCAGGAGTCATGGTGTATCGTGCTATAAAAAACTGATAGGAAATATTTATCTATCTTTGTGTAAAATCAAATTCAAATGAAATTAGACAAGGAAGAACTAGAAGAATTGACTCGTCTACATGGCACACTTCAAAAAAGCAAGATGGCCATTGGCGATTTAGAACTACAAAAAGCAACACTAATCGACTCGGTTAGACAATTGAAGAAGGAGTTTACTGCGGCTGAAGACAAGCTGATTGAGAAATACGGAAAGGACTCCATCATAAATATGCAGACCGGGGAGGTAAAACAAAAAGACAATGGCTAGAATAAGCGACACATCCTCATACCCATTAACAACCCCTGCAGGTTCCGACTATCTGATTGGAACTGACGTAAACGATTCAGACAAGACTAAGACATTTTCAGTAGACAGCCTAGCGGCTTATGTATTAGGGTCAGGCTCTGCCTATGTAGTTCCTGTCTATACCTCAGCAACTGCAATAGGTCAGTCCATCATATCTCAGGACGCTGCTGTAGGTACACTGATTACTGTTGCCGGGTCGTTAACCATAAATGCAGATGCTAACCTAGGAACCTTGTTGTCCTCTAATGAGGGAACACTGACTCTTGACTTGGCTAGAGATTTGGTTGCTCAGACAGTTAGGATTGGTTCTCTTGATACAGATACTTTAGAGATTGAGGCTACTACAATTCTTCAGGGTCCAATGAAGGACTCGACCAACACGTTGGGTTCTGTAGGGGAGGTACTAACATCAGACGCTAGTGGGTTTGTTACTTGGCAGACTCCTGCCACAGGAACGGTGACGAGTGTTGCTGTTGATGGAGGCGTGACAGGGTTCACAACTATAGGTGGCCCAATCACATCTTCAGGGACTATAACCTTAGCTACATTGGGTGGCTCTGCAGGACAGGTGCTTAATCTAGACCCTGTAACCCCATGGCAGAACTCGATACTTACACCATCTCTTAATGGTACAAATGTGGTTTTGGTTACTCAACCATCTGACCTTCCAACTACTCTTGTTGCTAATACGACATATTTAGTAAGGGGGCAGATAACTATACCGGGTGGTAGCGAGATAACCGTTAGTAGCGGCAACGCAATTATAGGATTGAACAGGGACCTTGATGGATTGATTTACACAGGAACATCGAGATTGATTACTGTAACAGATCAGGACTTCACGATGAGGAACTTAAGTCTTAAAGTTACAGACCCTGCAGGACTTATTCTTTCTGCTACAAACATTGATGCGGCAGACCCAACAAACAACTACCAAAGAACAAAGGTTTTAGATTTTGACCATTTAAAAATTCAGAACTCAACTAATGTTTGGAGAGTAGCCGGGTTCGAGTTGGTAGATTTAAACAACTGCTTGTTTTGGTACATTGTTGACGGGTCAACAGGGTGTTATTTTGAAGACGTAAGACACTTAGAGATATCCTCGTGCGAGTTTTACAATTGGTTTGAGGAGGGTAACCCTGCCAACTTAGACACATATAGACAGATTGAGATAGGACCGGGAAGTGTCGGTATTAGTAACGGTGTTATAAACATAAACTCGTCAATCATACACCCTGAAATAACTCAGGATGGATTGTATGTTGACCCTGCAAGTACAACAGGATTCGGAACAATTGCCTCTAACACATTTACAGATACGAACCTAACAACAGGAGTCCTGTTAGACCTTGACTACAATGCTCAAAACACTTTCATTATTCAGGCTAACCAAGGAGTTGCAAACAGTAATGCAACGGGGATAATGCAGATAGCCAACAATGTTATTGAGTCGAATAACTCAGCAGCAGTAGGGCCTCCTTATGATGTGGTTGTGCAGGACTCGACATTTGTGGGTGGAGCAGGACCAACAGGGGGTATTCAGTTCCCGGTTGCAACTAGGGTTCTAACAAGTACAGCCACAGGGTCGTTTACTTACAACAGTAAGATAGACGCTAGTTTTAGTGTTATGCTTACAGCGAACATATTAGTTCCCGCAAATGGAACATTCGTAGTGAGCATGTCTTTGAGAAAGAATGCTGTAACATTGTTTACCATAACTCAGGAGCATAGAAACTCAGGGGGTGTGTTTGAACCAAAGCAAGTAAGCTTACCTGTTTTAGGGACAACAACCTTTGGTGATGTGTTTGATGTTGTAGTTGGAATTGACTCAGCTCAGAACGTAGTAATTAGCGACCTGTACTTGACAGGTTATCAAATTTAATTGAATGGACATAAGGAAGATAGCTGTCGGCCCTGACTATAAATCCGGGGCAATGCACTACATAGTAGGGCAGAAGATTCTAAATGATAGCTATGTTATTCACTTGATAAAGTATAACGAGAGGAAGGACTCCTTTGAGATATGGATAGAGCGTGGTGATGAGGTTCTACTATGGAAGGAGTTTAGCTCTACAGTTCCTGTGTCGATAGAATACAATATATATTTTCAATGAGGTCACCGCATTATTTTATAGCCAAACCAATTGGCGGCAACAGATATTCAAATACAAAATCTATAGGTGGTCTAGACCTGATCGTAAGTACATCAGAGGAGGACCACAAGTTCTCCAACCGGGAGGCTGAGGTGATAGAGACACCGATAGGCTATGAGGGTCCAATAAAAAAAGGTGATATCCTTTTGGTCCATCACAACGTATTTAAGTATTACAACGACATGAAGGGGAGAAGGCAAAGTGGCAAGAGCTTCTTTAAGGACGACATGTTCTTCATAGAGCCTGATCAGTTCTTTATGTACAAGAGTGACAGCAGGTGGATGGCCCATGACAGGTTCTGTTTTGTTGAGCCTATACCTCCTCAGGACTGCTACATTGTTAAGCCAATGAGTGAGGAGCCCTTGATGGGTAAGATGCTTTACCCTAATGAGTACCTCAGGTCGATGGGCTTAAAGAAGGGTGACGTTGTTGGGTTTGACCCGGAGGTGAAATATGAATTTAATGTAGATGGCAAAAAGATGTACAGGCTTTACGACCATCAGATAACTCTAGCATTATGAACAGTAAAGACATAAAGCTTAAGATAATACAGGCCGGAGAGAAGGCAGTAAAGGAGCTGATCAAGGTAGCTCAGGAGGACATAATCAAGCCTGATCCTGACGATGAGTTGGCTGCTGACAGGCTAAAGAACGCTGCGGCCACAAAGAAGCTTGCTATATTTGATGCCTTTGAGATCTTAACTAGGATAGAGCAGGAAAAAGAAAACATTGAGATGTCCGAGAGGGGGCCATCTAGAACAGATACTAATGTAGGTTTTGCAGAAAGAAGGTCGAGGAAATAAGTTATATACCGTATTAGAGGGTTATGTTCCGTCTAGTGTTCTTAAGACTAAGAACAGGAGCAGGACTTGGGTGTATGGATATAATGAGAAGTATGACCTGATTGTAATATCAAAGACCGGACAGATTGGAGAGATCGTAAACATATACGGTCTTGTTGTAGCACTACCAAAAAGCTCCCATCAGTGGGAGAAAACTAAGCAGGACTATTGGGTAAGGGAGGAGCTGCCAAAGCCTCTTCAGAAGATACAGTCTATATTCCAATGGAATGAGATGCCATCGACATTTAAGGACAAGTGGGTTGACTACATTGAGGAGGAGTTTGACCGTAGAGAGTTTGGCTATTGGTTTCAGAACAACGGCAAGCCGACTTACATAACCGGGGCTCACTACATGTACCTTCAGTGGTCTAGCATTGACGTTGGGTATCCTGACTTCAGGGAGGCCAACAGGATCTTCTTTTTATTTTGGGAGGCATGCAAGGCTGACAAGAGAAGCTTTGGATTGGACTACTTAAAGATCAGGCGGTCCGGGTTCTCGTTCATGTCGTCATCTGAGTGTGTCAACGTAGGCACATTAGCTAAGGACTCTAGGATCGGTATACTATCTAAGACCGGTCCTGATGCTAAGAAGATGTTTACCAACAAGGTTGTCCCCATTGCAAACAGGCTTCCATTCTTCTTCAAGCCGATACAGGACGGTATGGACAAGCCGAAGACTGAACTAGCGTTCCGGGTTCCTGCATCCAAGATCACAAAGAAGAACATGTACGACATTGATCAGGAGCAGATGGAGGGATTGGATACTACTATAGATTGGAAGAACACAGACGACAACTCCTACGATGGTGAGAAGCTATTGTTCCTAGCCCATGATGAGAGTGGTAAGTGGCTCAAGCCAAATAACATCCTGAACAATTGGAGGGTTACCAAGACATGTCTGCGTTTGGGTAGTAAGATAATTGGCAAGTGCATGATGGGGTCTACCTGTAATGCATTAGACAAGGGGGGTGGTAACTTCAAGAAGTTATTTGAGAGCTCGGATGTACTCAACAGGAATGCCAATGGTCAGACCAAGAGTGGATTGTACTCCTTATTTATACCTATGGAGTGGAACATGGAGGGATTCATAGATCGTTACGGCATGCCTGTGTTTAGAAAACCGGATGAGCCTGTTGTTGGTATAGATGGCGAGATGATAACAAACGGAGCAATTGACTATTGGGAGGCTGAGGTTGAGTCACTAAAGGATGACCCTGACGCACTGAATGAATTTTACAGACAGTTCCCAAGGAGTGAGTCACATGCGTTCAGGGATGAGAGCAAGTCATCACTGTTCAACCTGACTAAGATATATCAGCAGATAGACTACAACGACTCTATGATCAATGAGCACTTCTTAACAAAGGGAAGCTTTCATTGGCAGGACGGTCAGAAGGACACCAAGGTTATATTCAGCCCTGACACAAGGGGTAGGTTCTTGGTGAGTTGGACACCTCCTAAGAACATGCAGAACAATGTCATATCTCAGAGAGGGGTCAAGCGTCCGGGCAACGAGCATGTGGGAGCTTTTGGATGTGACACCTACGACATATCGGGAACGGTAGGTGGTGGTGGATCGAAGGGTGCGCTCCATGGGTTGACCAAGTATAATATGGATGATGCACCTAGCAATGAGTTCTTCTTGGAGTATGTTGCTAGGCCACAGACAGCAGAGATATTTTTTGAGGACGTACTGATGGCGTGTGTTTTCTATGGTATGCCCATCCTTGTGGAGAACAACAAGCCAAGGCTACTGTATCATTTCAAGAACAGGGGGTACAGGCATTTCTGTCTGAACAGACCTGATAAGCATTACAATAAATTATCTAGAACAGAGAAGGAGTTGGGTGGTATCCCTAACACCTCTGAGGATGTTAAGCAGGCTCATGCTGCAGCCATAGAGTCCTATGTTGAGAAGTATGTTGGACTTGATTTCTCGGGAGCATACCGGGAGCCGGATGTGATAGGGTCAATGCCATTTACAAAGACGCTCATTGATTGTGCTAAGTTTGACATAAACAACAGGACCATGCACGATGCGTCAATAAGCTCGGGTTTGGCGATTATGGCTACTCAGAAGCACCTATATGTGCCTGAAAAAAAAGAGTCAAAAATAAGCATTAACTTTGCTAGATACAATAACAGGGGTAGAACAAGTGAATTAATTACATAATGAAAGACGTAAAAGTAAGCATTACATCTGCCGGATTTCCAAGCCAATTTGTCTCTGATGCAGAGAAGGCTAGTGATGAGTTTGGTCTTCAGATAGGACAGGCCATACAGTACGAGTGGTTTCGGAGAGATGGCAATCAGTGTCGGTACTATAATCAATGGAGAGACTTTCACAGGCTGAGACTATACGCAAGAGGAGAGCAGTCGATAGCTAAGTACAAGAACGAGCTTGCTATTGATGGAGACCTGTCTTACTTAAATCTTGATTGGACCCCTGTACCGATCATCCCTAAGTTTGTAGACATTGTTGTTAACGGAATGTCTGACAGGTTGTTCAAGGCCAAGGCGTTCTCTCAGGACGCAATGTCTCAGGCCAAGAGAAGCAAGTATCAGGACATGATCGAGGGTCAGATGGTTGCAAAGGATATGCTCTCAACAATAGAGCAGAACACAGGACTTCAGATGTTTGTTACATCCCCTGAGGAGCTACCCCAAAATGACGAGGAGCTTGCCCTGTATATGCAGCTTAAGTACAAGCCTGCCATAGAGATAGCAGAGGAGGAGGCTATAGATACCTTGTTCGAGGAGAACCACTACATAGATCTTAGAAAGCGTTTTGATTATGACCTAGCTGTTTTAGGTATTGCAGTTGGCAAGCATGAGTTCCTTCCCGGTGCAGGAGTAAAGGTATCATACGTTGATCCTGCTAATGTGGTATACAGCTACACTGAAGACCCTCACTTTAAGGACTGTTTTTATTGGGGCGAGATAAAGACTGTTCCAATTACCGAGACAAGAAAGATAGACCCTAGCCTAACCAACGAGGACTTGGAGAAGATATCCAAGTACAGTCAGTCTTGGTATGATTACTTTAATGTAGCTCAGTACTATGATAATGATATTTTTTATAGGGACACCTGTACTCTTATGTACTTCAACTACAAGACCACTAAGAAGTTTGTCTACAAGAAGAAGATACTTGAAGGAGGTGGAAGCCGGGTAATAGAGAAGGACGATCAGTTCAACCCACCTGTAGAGATGATGGAGGAGGGGAGATTTGAAAAGATAGAGAAGACCATTGACGTATGGTACGAGGGCGTTATGGTTATGGGGACAAACATCCTGCTTAAGTGGGAGTTAGCTGAGAACATGGTAAGACCAAAGTCAGCAAGTCAGCACGCCATTCCAAACTATGTAGCTGTAGCTCCAAGGATGTACAAGGGAGTTATTGAGTCTATCACAAGAAGGATGATCCCATTCGCTGATCTTATTCAGATGACCCACCTGAAACTACAGCAGGTAATATCTAGGATTGTACCTGATGGTGTGTTCATTGATGCTGATGGTCTCAACGAGGTAGACCTTGGTACGGGCAATGCTTACAATCCGGAGGACGCATTAAGGCTATACTTCCAAACGGGTAGTGTAATAGGTAGGAGCTATACGCAGGATGGTGACTTTAATCAGGGAAGGGTTCCGATCAAGGAGCTCAATAGCAACTCGGGGGCTGCTAAGACTCAGATGCTTATAACAAATTACAACCACTACCTTGACATGATCAGGACGGTTACCGGGCTAGGTCCGAGGGATGCTCAGGTTCCTGATCCTAACTCATTGGTTGGTCTTCAGAAGTTGGCGGCACTGAACTCCAACACAGCAACCCGTCACATATTGGATGGTAGCCTGTATATCTATAGGTCTTTATCTGAGGCTCTATCCTACAGGATAGCAGACATATTAGAGTATGCTGACTTTAGAGATGACTTTGCCAATAAGATTGGTAAGTACAACGTAAGTATATTGAATGACATATCTGACCTTTACATCTACGACTTTGGTATATTCATCGAGGTTTCCCCGGACGAGGAGGAGAAGGCACAGCTAGAGGCCAACATTCAGATGGCACTATCGAAGAATGATATTAATCTTGAGGACGCTATTGACATAAGAGAGATCAAGAACATTAAGTTGGCTAATCAACTCTTGAAGATGAAGCGGGTAAGGAAGCAGGAGAAGGAGCAGCAGATGCAGATGCAACAGCAGCAGGCTCAGGCTCAGGTTCAGATGCAGTCTCAGCAGATGGCTGCACAGACAGCTATGCAGAAGATACAGGCTGAGACTCAGTCGAAGATACAGGTTAAGCAGGCAGAGATTGCTTTCGAGATTGAGAAGATGTCTAACGAGGCAGAGCTCAAGCGTCAGTTGATGCAGGTTGAGTTTGACTACAACATGCAGCTATCAGGCATGCAGGCTGAATCCTTGGCTGAAAGAGAGAAGTCTAGGGAGGACTCTAAGGCTAAGAGAATTAGTCAGCAGAACACCGAGCAGTCTCAGCTTATTAATCAGAGGAAGAATAATCTTCCACCACAGAATTTTGAATCAAACGAAGACAGCTTAGATGGTTTCGATTTAGCGGAATTTTCACCTAGATAAGCGTCTTTATTTTTTATGTAACTTTGTAAAAATCAAATCCAATGGAAATTAAAGTAAGAGAAGTAGGTGGTTCGGAAGAGAAATCCGTACAGGAAGTAGAGAAGGAATTGCTAGATAAGCATGAAGAGTCTCTAGATGAGACACCTAAAGAAGAAGCGGTCAATGAGACTGTGGAAGAGACAAAGGCTGAAGAGCCTGCGGGGATGACCGACAATGACGTTCTTTCATTTATTAAAGACAGATACGATAGGGAGATAAGCTCTATGGATGAGCTCCTAGCCGAGAGAGAGGTTAAGGAGGATCTACCTGAAGATGTGGCTTCCTATCTAAAGTATAAAAAAGAGACAGGTCGAGGGATCAATGACTATGTTAGGCTACATAGGGACTTTGACTCCATGGACCCGGACTCTTTATTAAAAGAATATTTCATGGCTACCGAGGAGGGATTAGACTCTGAGGACATTGAGGCCATGATGGATGACTTTATTTACGATGAGGATCTAGACGATGAGTCTGATATCAAGAAGATAAAGTTAGCCAAGAAAAAAGAAATTGCTAAAGCTAAGAAGTATTTCGAAGAACAGAAGGAATCTTACGCTGCACCGCTTGAGTCAAGCCGGGGTTCTGTTTCCGAGGAAGAGAAGAAGGAAATCGAAAGTTATAAGCAATACATAGCAGAAGCTGAAACTCAGAAAAAGGAGGGAGAGAGAAGGAGAGATTGGTTCTCCAAGAAGACTGAGGAGTTATTCAATAGTGAGTTCAAAGGTTTTGAATTTAAACTAGATGACGACAAGGTTGTGACTTTTTCTCCGGGTGACGCAGATCAGTTAAAGAAGGCCCAAGAGACACCGATGAATTTCATCAACAAGTATCTCAACGAAGAGGGTATGATCACTGACGCTGCCGGATACCACAGAGCATTAGCGATGGCTATGAATCCTGAGAAGTTTGCCAAGTTCTTTTATGAGCAGGGTAAAGCTGAAGCGACTGAGGATGTGATGCGTAAAACTAAAAATGTCAACATGACTGAACGCAGAGCTCCCGAGGTTACTTCTAAATCAGGGACAACTGTGAGGTCTTTGTCAAACGACTCAGGTCGTGGGTTAAAGATTCGCAGTCCAAGAAACAGAAGTTAAATAATTTAAAAACGAAAAAAAATGGCAGGTTCAGTATTAGCCACGCCGGGGTTCCAACTTCAGCCTAGCGCAGAGCAGGTTCCTTTGGCAACAAACTACATTACCGACTTCGATTTCCTTAATCAGTATCTACCTGATACATACGAGAAGGAATTTGAGCGATATGGTAATCGAACAATCTCCTCATTCTTAAGAATGGTAGGAGCAGAAATGCCTTCTAACTCTGACCTTATTAAGTGGGCAGAGCAAGGAAGACTTCACACAAAATACACAGACGTAGGTACTGCAGCTATCTTAGCGGCAGATACAGCTACATTCCAAGTAAACGACGCGTTAGTACCGGGAACAGGAGACATTGCGATCCGAGTAGGTCAGACAGTTGTTGTTTCTCAGAATGGTGGTACAGGTCAAAACAAGGCTGTTGTTACAGCAGTAGACTTGGTTAACGCACAGTTTGACGTTGCTTTCTATGAAGCAGGTGGTCTTGTAACTGCGGGTACAGGTCTAGGTAACGCTGACGTTACAGTTTTCATCTATGGTTCTGAGTTCCAAAAAGGAACTAACGGAATGCAAGGCTCTTTAGAAGCTGACGATGAGATCTTTGACAACAAGCCGATCATCCTAAAAGACAGATATTCTGTTAACGGTTCTGACATGGCTCAGATCGGATGGATCGAAGTAACAACTGAGAACGGAGCTTCCGGATACCTTTGGTACTTGAAGTCTGAGCACGAGACTCGTCTACGATTTGACGACTATCTAGAGACAGCAATGATTGAAGCTGTTCCTGCTGAAGTAGGATCAGGAGCAATTGCTGCTATAGGTACAGGTCTAGCCGGATCAGCAGGTTCAGAAGGAATCTTCCACGCTGTTGAGCAGAGAGGAAACATATGGGGTGGTGGTAACCCTACTACTCTTCCTGAGTGGGATACCATTATCAGCCGACTTGATAACCAAGGGGCTATTGAAGAGAACGTAGTTTTCTTGGATAGAAACTTTGGGTTCGATGTTGACGATATGTTAGCAGCTCAGAACTCATACGGTGCAGGTGGTACTTCTTACGGTCTGTTTGACAACGATGAGGAGATGGCTCTTAACCTTGGATTCTCCGGATTCCGAAGAGGCTATGACTTCTACAAGACTGATTGGAAATACTTGAATGACCCAACAATGCGAGGTGGTCTACCGACAGGTGCAGGATCAGGGCGTGTAAATGGACTATTAGTCCCTGCAGGTTCTACAACTGTATACGATCAAATCCTTGGCAAGAATGCTAAGAGACCATTCCTTCATGTTCGATATCGAGCTTCTCAAACTGAGGATCGAAGATATAAGACTTGGATCACAGGTTCAGCAGGTGGCGCAGCTACTAGCGACCTTGATGCAATGGAGGTTCACTTCTTGTCAGAGAGATGTGTTTGTACCATGGGTGCGAATAACTTCTTCTTGTTCCAAGAGTAATATTACATGTTCATCTGATATTGGGGGCCTTAGTGCCCCCTTTATT
>CP070801.1:858649-865961 GCA_020343575.1 Candidatus Aenigmatarchaeota archaeon | reverse complement strand
GTTCAGGCCATTGTTGCTCCTGAAGGAAAGCATTAGTATCTTCCCCTCCCCGTCTTCTTCTGCGAGCTCAATATCAAAAGCCATAACATCTAGGTTCGGTACCCCTTCTCTCTCCAGGGGTTTAACCTCCTCCGCTTCTATGGTTTCATCCACCAAAAGACCGGATTCTATCTTTTCGCCAGAAACCCTTGCCCAGCTCATGGGTATAAGGACCTTGTCTATCAGATATCTCCTGTAGAACGAGACCCCGTATTCATACTCATTCCTGACCTCTTTCCAGTCCTTGAGAAGATCCCTGAACTTGGGAACGTCAGGGGGTCTCTTAACAGTAACCTTCAGAACCTTGAGGGGCTTTCCCAGGATTGTCCTTTCCAGGATCTCAACCCCCTCTGTCTTCTCTCCCTCCAGCTCCAGTCCGAGGATCTTGGACTTCAATCCCTCTATATCTGTCTTCTTAAGCTCTGGTTTGGGCTCCACATAGAAGTATGGCTCGAAACTTCTATCAAGGACACAAACCGTTTTACCCCTGTCAGTTTTCCCCCATATCCTAATAACAGGGTTATCCCCCTCCATCACATAATCTATGTTCAGTATGCAGAACTCAATATACTCAGGCATAATTTTAGTTTGTCGTTGGGATTAAAAAGATTGCGGTACTGGATTTAGGGCTTCATCCACTCTATCTCGTAGTATTCGTATCTGGAGCCGGGAAGCTTTATCTTGTTCAGGACGTAGTAGGTAATTGAGGTTTCCCTATCTGTGATGGAAAGCAGAACGTTCAGACCCATACTTTCTGCCTTTGCGAGAATGGATGCAAGCTCAACCCCTCCTATGTGTTCATCCTCGGATACAGCAACCAACAGATACCTTGCTTTGTCCTCCAGGGTTTCCCTTATCCAATTTCCCCCAACCTTTTTCCTTCTGTATGTGATAAAGTCCGAGGGATAGTTCACATAGTCCTTCTTTTTCAGTTCGGGAACAGACAAAAGGAAGGTCTTCTTCACCCCATGAGCGACCCTGACCGCCCTTGCCCATTCTGATATGAGGAGCTTCTGCTCCTTTGGAAAAACATGCAGTACATGTTTAGAATGGATCCATTTTTCTTCCTTCGCAGGGGAAGCGCCTGGGAAATAGATTCTGAAATGGGAACCGAACTTGAATCCTGTCTTCACAACATAACCTCTCAGTCTCCATTCCTCATAAACCCCGTAAAGGCTTTTTGTATACTCTCTCTCCTTCGTGACCTGCCTAAGGATTTGTGAAGGTTTTATCTCCTTCCCGTTTTCAACATTCACGACCCTTACACCGAAGTGTTTTGCAAGGAATATGGTTTCCAGGAAATTCAGTTTCAGAAGAGCACCCCTCTCCTGCTTGTAAATTCCAAACTGTCCGAACCAGTAGTCATTGAACAGCTTCTTGCCCAGGTTTTCATCCTCCAGAACTGAAAATAGAGAATCCGGATACCAGTAAATCTTAACCCTAAGCTTTTTGGTCTTCAACTTCTCTGCTGGATATCTCGTACCCCTAATCTTCCTTTTCTTCTTAATCTCAACCAGATCTATTGATTTCACAACCAACCCTCTGTCTCTCCAGTCCCTGTAGGCATTGTATTTGATGAAAAGCCTCTTGTCCTTCTTCGCAAAGTAGGAGGCAAGCTCATTGAATCCTATCTGTTTCTTTCCCATCCAGCATGAAGCGTTCTGGAAGGTTATCAGATACAGAGCTTCCTCTATCTCAAGCCTTATCCTCCCTCCCCTTTCCTTGGTGCCGAAGTAGTTCTTTCTGAGCTTTTCATAGGTCTCGTCGTCTTCAGCCCAGATTCCCTTCTTGGGATCGAACCTTATCTCCATCATAATAATAAATTGAGAAAGAGGTTAAAATAAAAGCTTTTTCTGCTTACGCTTTGAAATCCTTGAGAAAGCTTTCCACTGCCTGCACAGACATGTTTCTGTGGGCCTGCTCTGTCATCGCGGCAGTGTGAGGCGTTAGAACAACGTTGTGTAGTTCCAGAAGTTCTCTGTTCTTTGGAGGCTCCTCCTCAAACACGTCAAGCCCCGCACCGTATAGTTTATCTTTTTTCAGGTACTCTATCAGGGCTTTCTCATCAACCACCCCGCCCCTTGAGGTGTTTATAAGAATCGCGTGGGGCTTCATAATCTTGAATTCCTTCTCCCCGATGATGTATCTGGTTTCAGGCATTAGAGGTACATGAATTGTTATTATGTCGGATTTCCTAATGAGTTCGTGAAGGTCATCAAGTTTTTTGACTCTTCTTTTCGCTTCTTCTGCATCCTCGATTTGTTCCTTCGTTAGGTATGGATCATACGCCAGAAAATCAACATCAAATCCGGAAAGCTTCTTCGCAACAAGCTTTCCTATCGCACCAAAACCTACAATCCCTATGACCTTGTCATCAAGCTCGTGTGAAAGGAATTCTTCTCTATCCCATTTTCCTTCCCTTACGTGCTTGTCAGCCTTTGCTATTTTCCTCAGAACAGCGAAGATTAGGGCAACTGTGTGACTAGCAACCGCGTTCGCATTGGAGCCAGGTGAATGGTAAATCCTGATATCTCTCTTTTTACATTCCTCAACATCAATATTATCTAGACCGACTCCTGCTCTTATAACCGCTTTCAGTTTCTTTGCACGATTCAAAACCCCCTTATCAACCTTCGTGTAGGTTCTTATCAGTAAGACATCGTAATCCTCCAGCTTAACGCCAGAAAGATCAGGTTCACTGAAATCAAGTTCGAATCCCTTCTTCTTCAGCAGTTCAATTGAGTCCTCGTGCAGATGTTTCTTCTCAGTAATCAAAACCTTCATACTCATACCCTATATTTTCAAAAACAACTTAAAAAGCTATTTCCGCGCTTGATGGTGAAAATAATGCCGGAGGCGGGACTTGAACCCGCGACCTCTAGATGTCTCAGAGCTTTCGTCATCTTGAATCAGAACTCATAAGTTTTTCTTATGAGTCTAGCGCTCTAACCAGCTGAGCTACCCCGGCATGACTTAAATTGATTATTCAATATTTAAAAAAGAGACTTATTTATTTTTTATGCAAGGGCTGCGGCTTCTTATATATTGTGGTGGATTTTTTGCCCAGTTTCTTCTTCCTGACCTCCTTCTCGACAAGCAGATTTGCAAGTATTATCAGGAAGCCCCCAAGGTAGATGTACATGGGTGGGACTTCCCCAAGAATCAGCCATGCTAGGCCTATCCCTACTATTGGTTCCGCTAGGAGTATTATTATGGGTGCGTTGTGCGCCCTTATGGTCTTGAGACCCTCTGCAAAGAACGTGAAACCCAAGAAGGTTGAGAATGCAAGCATGAAAACAAAAAACATTACCATACCGGACAATGAGATGGCAATGGGTTCGAATGGAAGGAAAAGAAGCATGAAGAGACACCCTATTAACATAGGCCAGAAGGTCACTGCGTAGAATGGAATCTTCTTCTGCTCTAAATATCTCATTGAAACCACAAAGACCGAATAGCCAGCGCCAGCCAGAACTGCCAGGATGTTTCCAAACACGTTTGCCTGGAGATTTATTTCAGGTCCGTATATGGCTCCAATACCCAGTATAACCAGCACCAGTCCAATTATCTCCCATTTTGTTATATTCTCTTTGAGGAAAAAGTACGCCAAGAAGGCGGTAGTTACAGGACTAACCCCAACTAGCAAAACAACATTGGCAACAGGAACATACTGCAACGCCTCTATAAACAAACCGAATCCAATAGTGACACCGAAAAAACCAGAGAGTATAAGGTGAACAGCGTATTTCCTCTCAGTCCAGAGTATCTTAAGATTCTTCACAAAGAAAATGAGCACTAAGGAAAGCATGGCTGCAATAAAAACCCTAAACATTGTAAGCACGAAAGGCGATATTGCAGAACCAATCATTTTTATCCATATGGCAGTTGTTCCTATGAAAAACCCAGCCAAAATGAGATAGACTATTCCCTTCATATAGATAATATTAGCTCAATCCGATTTAAATGGGCCCGAAGGGAGTCGAACCCCCAACCTTCCGGTCCGAAGCCGGACGCTCTATCCAATTGAGCTACGGGCCCGCAACAGCTTCTACTTTATACTTTAGCGGTTCAGATAAAAATAGGGTTTATTACCTTTAAAATGTCCTGAGCTTTCATCTTTATAGATTTGGTGTGTTCTCCACAGTTGAAGTTTACCTCGTCGTTCTCCAGGATTTCCCTGTCCATGTAGGTCTTTAGTTCGGTTAGGTGGCCAAAAGGTGGGACAGAACCAATCTCGCAGCCGGTGACCTCAAAGACCTCCTGGGGATTCGCGAGCCGGACGTTTTTGGTTCCCTCCAGCTCAGCCACCTTCTCCAGGTCAGCCCTCTTGTCTGCTGTGACAAGGACCAGAATAAACCGGTGCTCATACGTTTTCAATACGAGAGCCTTCACCCCTGTCTTTATAGAAACGCCTCTTACCCTTGCAGCCTGCTCAGAGGTGTAAACAGGCTCGTGAACAGTGAGTTCATAGTTCACTTTCTTGTCATCCAGAGTTTTCTTAACTTTGTTTACAACATCCTCGCTCTTTCAACCCCTCCTATGGGTGAATCCTGTTCATCACCCTTGGGAACGCTATTGTGTCGCGTATGTGATCAATGCCACATATCCACATCACAAACCTTTCGATTCCCAGACCAAAACCCGAGTGAGGAACAGAACCATATCTCCTCAGATCAAGGTAGAACTCATAGGGTTTCCTCTTCAGCTTGAACTCCTTCATCCTTCTCAGGAGAGTCTTGATATCGGTTTCCCTTTCACTCCCCCCTATCAGCTCTCCGTATCCTTCTGGCATGAAGAGGTCATCACACAGAACAGTTTTACCGTCACCAGATTCCTTCATGTAAAACGCCTTCGAATACTTTGGCCACTTCTCTACGAAGAACGGTTTTTTGAAATGTTTTGCAAGGACTCTTTCTTCCGGGGCGCCAAAATCATCTCCCCACTTCCTCCTGATACCGTCCTTCTTGAGCATCTCAATCGCTTTCTCATAAGTAATCCTCGGGAACGGGGGCTTGATGTGCTCAAGTTTCTTTATGTCCCTTCCGAGCTCCCTGAGCTCCTTCTTCCTCATCTTGATTACCCTCTGAACAACATAACTAACCATATCCTCCTGAAGCTTCATGCTTCCTTCATGATCCGTCCAAGCGGCTTCGGCCTCTGCGTGCCAGTACTCCGCGAGGTGCTTCCTTGTTCTGCTCTTCTCTGCCCTGAAGCTCGGGGCAATACAGTATATCTTTTCCAGTACAGGAATCATTGCCTCAGCATGGAGCTGCCAGCTCTGAGTTAGGTAGGCTTTCTGGCCAAAATAATTTACCTCGAAAAGGGTTGAACCACCCTCACATGCGATCTGAGTAAGAGACGGAGACTGCATCTCATAGAAACCCCTCTTTCTGAAGAATTCATGTATCAATCCAAAAACATCTGACCTTATCTTGAAAATCTTGGTAAGCTTCTGAGATCTGACCCAGAGGTGCCTGTAATCTAGCAGGAATTCGGGTGACTGGAATTCCCTTATTGGGAAATTATCAGAGGGTCCAACAAGCTTGAAGTCCTTGACCTCGACCTCAAAACCACCAGGAGCCCTCTCATCCTTTCTGACCTTTCCCTCAAGAGAAACAGAGGCCTCCATTCCTGTCCCCTCAGCTTCCTTAAAGCCTGGGATCCCGTCCTTCACAACACACTGAACAATTCCAGTGTAATCCCTAAGAGCCATGAAAACGATCCCTTTACTTGACCTAATCCTGTGAATCCATCCTCTCAGGTCTACGGTTTTGCCCACATGCTTCGAAATCTCATCTATCTGCATACTAGACCTCCTTAACTATTATATTGAATTTGTTTAATAAAAAGTTCGGAGTCGAGAGATCAATGAGTAAGAAAATCAGTTATTATCTTCTATTGGGTACCGATAACTTCCCGACATAGTATCTAATTCGAAGGAGGGGTTTTTAAGCTTTTCTCTCGGGAACAGAAACATTTTAAGAACCCCACATAAGAATATATATGGTCAAGGTTCTCCCAAGCCTAAGGGAAAAGAAGCGCTATATCATCTTCAAGGTCCACTCAAATGAGAAGTTAGACTATGCCAGCATGCATAACGCTGCCTGGAACTCCCTTCTAAACTGGCTGGGAGAGAGAGACCTCTCAAAGGCGAACGTAAGGATCATAAAAAACCTCTGGGACCCGAACAAGCAGATAGGTTTTATCCAGTGCTCTCCTAAATTCGTGGACTCCGTGAAAGTTAGCTTGGGCCTTGTTCACCAAATAGGAGACCAGCGGGTGATATTCCAGACCCTAAGGGTCTCGGGAACCATAAAATCCGGAAAAACAAAACTAGGACTAAATAAAACTAAAACAAACAAATAACTTTCGCTAGAGACTCCTGGTTCTTACTTCTTGAGCCTTATGTTGATTGTTGATACGTTTATTCGACTTTTCTGTTCGTCCTGAACCTCTTCGGTTCCTATATCTATGTCGTATTTGACGCTCTGCATGAATCGGTTCTTCACAACCTCGGCAACATCCACTGCCCTTGATATTGACCTTCCTCGTGCCTTTATGTTCACCTCTGGTACGCCATCAGAGAATTGTGTAATAACTGCAAGCACGTAGGACATGGTTGGTTTCTTACCGACGTAAATGATGTTGTCATCCTTCTTTACTGTCTTTACCTTCTCATCCTTTTTCTGTCCCTTTGCTTCTTTCTGTTCCTCTGCCATAATAGCACCTCCGCAACTTTGATGATACTTAGTTTTAATTAGGAGCGTTACGTTTTAAAGGTTTACTATCCGGTATAGCTCTCCTCGAAAAGGAAGACCGCGCTCAGCGAAGAGAAAATAATCTCCTCACCATCGTATATCGGGAATACTTGTTCATCCCTATTGTCCTTAACAGTTACCTTGAGTTTCACAGTTACTTTGTATTTTATGTTCTTGTACGGCTCATCACCTGATTTTTCATATCCCTCAAACTCCACGCTTGCTTCGGTGAATTCTGATTTTATTGTGTAACTCCCCTCGGTTTTTTCGAAAACAAGTTCAGGAATGGCTTCTATTTCCGCCTTCAGTGAATCCAGGTTAGGAAGGGTTTTCGAGGTATCATGCCAGGAATCAATCTTCTCCTTGATAGAACTCTCCAGGGTGTTCTTAATTTCTGTATTTACTTCTTTGCCCTTCTGGTACATTCCGTAGCAGTCTATTGGAATGGTTTTATCAAGAGAGGGATCCTTTTCCATAGTTAAATCTATTTTCCTTATACTATCTTCCACTCTTAT
>CP070801.1:856013-858549 GCA_020343575.1 Candidatus Aenigmatarchaeota archaeon | reverse complement strand
TTACGGTCCGTCTTAAAAGGTCAGCCTGGTCCCGGTTGGGAATGTCAAAGATATAATCCATCCCCCTTTTTTGTCTGGCCAGGATTTCTGCTGCTGTGCTATTGACCGGGACTGTCCGAACCCGGCCCCCCTTTCCTTTCACTGTGATCTCATTGCCATTCAGATCAGGCCATTTCAGGTTGAGGATTTCTGATTTTCTCATCCCGGTGTTGATGGCCAAGAGGACCAGGTCATAAAAGGCTTTTTGTAGTGGGGACTGAGGGGCTTGACTGATCTCCTGGGCAGCCTTGACTATTTTATTGACCTGGGCCTGAGTCAGGGCCTTGACCTGGGGATTTTCTTTGTAAAACCGGACCCTTTTTAAAGGATTTGGGCCAGAGTAAATTTCCCAGTCAATGGCCTTGTAAAAAAGACCTCTCAATATTTGCAGATAGCGATTGACAGTGGCCCGGGAAAGCTCAATGAGCTTCCCATCTTTATCCTTCTTTGTCAGTCTTCCCTCTTTAAGAGCTGCCTTTAGTTGCTCAATGTGATAAGCGGTTATTTCATCCAGGAAGACAATTTCCAGCCCATTAAAAAAGTCCTGAATTTTTCCAAGCCTCTGGGCTTCTCTAGGTGTGGATGCCGGTTTTGAAGATCGAGCCCATTCCAGATATTTCTCACAGAAGTCATTGAATTTGATTTTCTTTTTAAGGTGCTCCTGGACCAGTTCCTCTTTCTTTTCCTTGTATCTATCCAGGGCTTCAAGTTTATTGGTGGTTTTTAAGGAAGATCTAAACCTTTGCTTCCCAATACAAAGGTCAATCCAATAATACTTACCTCTTTTTGTCAGGCTCATTAATCAGTGGAGAAAAATTTTCCTATTTTTTCAATTAACAATTTGTGCTTATAAGAGACTTCTTCTCTGTCTTTGTCACTAAGGAATAAGTCAGAAGGATGAATTTCTAAGGCATCTGCAATTTTAAGCAGTTTGACAATAGAAATTGGCCGGCCTTGTTCAACGGCATAAAGGGTGCTTTTTCCAACGCCAGACTTCCTGGCCAACTCAGCTTGGCTCATAGGTTTCCTTAGCCTAATCCTTTTAATGTTCTCCCCCAATACTTTTAAATAATCAATTTTAGCCAATGCTGCCTCTCCTTTACCCCAATAAAATCTCCCCACTAACTCGGGAAAATTATATTGATGTATATATTCACAGTCAAGAAAAAATAATTTGCCAGACTAATTTATAGAAATAGTGAAAAATTACTTGACATATTAAACATATTTATATATATTCTACAATAATGATTGACATTACAGACAATAAGCTGATTGAGCTTTTTATCAACCATGCCATAGAAACAGGGCTCAACCAGTCCGGAATGGCCAAGTTGGCTGGCCGGACCCGGGGTTGGGCATCCCTTTTAATCCATAGACAAATCAAGTCATTACATTTTGACACAAGGAATCGAATTAAAAAAGCATTGGGGTTTTTATGAGAATCGAAGACGGGAACCTTTATATCGTTGAGGATGTTGCAAAGTTTCTTCATTGCACACCAGCCTTTGTCCGGAAGATCACCCGAGACAAAAAAATAGGCAGCTATCGAAACGGGAAAAGAAGACTTTACAGCAAAGAGCATATTCAATCCTATCTCAAATCAGTGGAAATTAAAAGGAGAGGGATTTAATGGATTTTTTCTTTTTCATCGTCTTCCTCACCTTTTTGCTCAATCCCTTTTGGTGGAATCGAAATTTTATTCCCATCGTCTTCTTCAGGAACCTCATCCCAAAGGTCCCGGGTTTCCAAATCAAAGTAAATAATTATTTTTGCCATGCATCTAAAGGTTAATCGAAAAGGAATTATTTGACATGTCTAAAAAATTCAAAACAAATTGGGCTCCAAAGTCTTATGTATACCAATTTTATTATTTTAGGAAAATACAACTCAATTGGTGGGGTGCCTGGAGTTGCAAAAAGAATGGGAGTACACCAGGACACTCTTTATAAATGGATTAGGGGAGTGAGGACCATCCCCCATGACCGTATTTCTGACCTAGTAAAAGCCACCGATGACCCAATTTATATAATGTATTTTTGCAGCCCTTGTGGTTATCAGGTGATTCCAAAAATCCAAGACCCAAAGATTATTAAGGTATTTTCCTGTTTAAAGGATGTCTTTAACAACATTATTCCCGATGTCCAAAAAGAATCTCATTTTAAGGCATCGGTGTCTAAAAAGGGGGAAAAATGAGGAGATTTCAACCTAATGGAAAATGTGGCAACTGCCACTGGCTAAAACATTCAGTCAAGGTAAACGGGGTTGTAATCGAGGATACCGATTGCAGAAAAGGCAATGACCCTAAAACCTGTCCACCTGAAGATTTTATGTCGCGAAGCAAAAAGAAGGCCAAGAAAAAACACAAATCCTGGCAGAGCGAAAACCGGAGAAGCAAAGATGCAGAAAGGAGATTTCATCCGTAATGAATGACAAACACCGGCCAGTTGAGCTGATAAAAAAATTCAGCTATGGGGAGAAGGTTATTTATCGGGGG
>CP070801.1:852470-855913 GCA_020343575.1 Candidatus Aenigmatarchaeota archaeon | reverse complement strand
ATCAGAAAAAAACATTCTATAACTACATGAATAATTTTAATAAATCAGAAAGAGGCAGGCTCTACAATACCAAAATAAAATCAGATAGTATAAAGAGAATTGACAGCATACTCGCAGATATGAATGAGAAGAATGTTGCAGCCAAACTAATGAAGATTGATTGTAATAGGCTCTTACCCAACTATTTCCTTATGAAGACCGACAGAATGACCATGGCACATTCTGTGGAGGCAAGGGTCCCTTATCTGGACCACCCTTTGATTGAATTCACAGCCAAGATCCGTACAAAACTGCAACTGAAAAATTTCAATGAAAAATATCTTCTTAGAAAGTCAGCAAGCGTTCTTCTACCAAAAGAAATATTTATCAGACCAAAACACGGGTTTAACGTTCCTATAAAAAAATGGTTTGAGGATGGACTGGTTGACATTGCAAGACAGTTATAGGATAAAAAGGAGATTGGAAGCCATGGCATATTCAATCAAAATCATATGGAGAAGCTCTTTAAGATTGAAAGCAAGAAAACGTCCCAACAGCTCTGGAACCTCATGATGTTCCAGGTTTGGTATAAGTGCTTTATAGAAAAGGAATGTATAGAACGTCCATATAAACTAAAAGAGCTTATATGAATTTCTTGATAATCTTCTCCAGAAACCTCACCCTCAAACCGACTTTCTCCCTTATTGATCTCAGAATCTCAACATCTTCACTGCCCAATCCCTTAAAAATCAGTATTAAAAACCCGTATAAAAACAGGAACACTACTAGGAGCGGGACATAAAAATAAACAAAGTCTGTGATGAAAAGCCTTGCCACAGTATTAACAAGAATAATTGATATCATTGCGGCCAGAATAGATTTAATCAAACCGAATGATGCTGGAACCATTCTTATGTAATACCATGAAACCAAAAACATAAGAGCTACACTGCTTGCATGTGTTATCATGCTGGCAAATGCAGCTCCCCCTATACCATATGTAGGTATAAGGAGCCAGTTCAGCAAAAGGTTAACGATTGCTGCTGCGATTATTATGTATAGTATATGTTTGGTTTTTTCCAACATACTCAGAACGTTTGAGAAGAATATAGATATGCCAACAAGGAAAGTCCCTACAGAAAGGAAAAGAAGTGTCATAGAAACACCAGCATACCCAGCGTATTCAATACCAAATAAGATATTGATAATCTGACCCGGGAAAGCCATCATAACGGCTAAAAGCGGGATATTAAAGTAAAACATCCACTTGAAAACCGTTTTGTACACACTATACAGTTCCTTTATCTTCCCTTTGCTGTAAAGCCCTGTGATAATAGGAAGGAAAATAACCGTTAATGCTCCAGGTATAACATTTAGCACATATGCTGTTGGTGCGGCAGCATTATAGACCCCAACATCTGTTACAGTTTTGAAGTAACCCAACATCAAGGTATCGATTGAACTTATTATAAAACTCATGAACCCAGCAAACAACAGTGGAATAGAGAATGAAAGAAGCTTCCTGTTCATATATATGGGTTTTACACCCGTTTTGAATACAGGGAAAACCCTTTTCTGTAAAAAGTACGCGGATAAGAAAAGGGTCAGTATTGCGGCAATGGTATAGGACCATGCAATACCATAAACACCAAGTCCGAGTAAACCAAAAACAACAACAAATACTATTTTTGCAATATTGGAAAATATATGCTCACTATAAACCTGATATTTAAGTTTTTGAAAACCCACGAATGAAAAGTTAAAAACATAAAACAGACACACAAAAGGAACGGACAAAGCTAGGATCTGCAAAATACCTACCAACTCCATGTTATGGAAACCCAAAACAGCAATTTCCTCTGAAAATATAAACATAAAGAACGCCATAACCACAGAAACCAGAGTTATTATTTTTAATGCAGATAAAACAATACCTTTGACCCTTGCTTTATCCCCTCTTGCTTCATAAAAAGGTACATATCTAACAACCCCAGAATGCAAGCCCAACCTAGCAATCATGCCAACAAAGCTCAAAACAACCAAACCCAAGGCAAAGAGACCATAATCCCCAGGTCCAAAATATCTTGCTATGAATACCCTGTAAACAATAGAGAGTATCTTGGAAATAATCATACCAATGAATATCCATCCTGCACCCTTCACTATCTTTTTAAGGGACTGAATATCCTCGGTTTCTTGTGCCATACTCCCAACCTTATTGCTGGTAATAATTAATGCTGGAATTAAAACATCAACTCATCTACGCAACAATTCTTCATATATCCTCTTAAGTTTCTTGTTTCTGTGTTCTATTGAAAACTTACCCCTTTCTACCAACAACCTCCCCTCCCTTCCGAAACTTACCCTCTCATTTCTTTTTTCAATAAGTCTCGACATCTTTAATTCTAGATCCTTTATAAGCAATTTCAACGGATTCTTCTTCACATAGTCATAAAGATGTTGGGTTGAGGGAAAGGCAAAGAGATACCCCTTATCATAGAGTTGAACCTCTGTGTTTACAAGAAGTCCTGTCTTTTCATTCAAGACAATCTCAGGAACTGCAAATATATTTGTTGCTATGATAGGTAATCCTGCAGCCATGGCCTCCAAAAACACAACACCAAAGCAATCAAACAGTGTCGGTAAAACAAACACGTCTGATTTCTTGTAAAGCTCTAATACCTGCTCCCTCGGAATAGGAGCCTCTATAAAATTTATTTTTTTATTTTTCCTGAATTTATCAACAACCTCCTTTGGTGTGTTTGATACAAAAATAAGGTTCGCATCATATCTCTTTGAGATGTTATCAAAAGCCTTTATGGTTTCGTAGCCAGACTTCCCGTAGAAGTTTCTGTTGACATAAAGAAAGGTACAGGAACCACGCCTTTTCCTTTTTATTTCATCCATTTCCAGATGCATTGCAGGGTAAACAACCTCTATCTTATCCTCTATAACCTTTGTATGGAAAAGACTCCATATGGATTTTTTAGCTGCAAAGCTCCACGGTAATATTTTACAGTTATGTTTTCGGATAAATAACACTGTTTTACGTTTTATAGATTCTATGTTCTTTTCCCTTTGTCTGTATCCAACAAGTGCATAGCCCTGCTCAACGTCCGTTACCCAGGGTTTTTCTGATTTGACTAGTAAACCACCCACAGAGAATATAAGCTCATCCTTACATCTGATGGGTATTGCATTCACACCACCTGAAAGCCTGTTATAGGCAGAAAAGGCTATGTTTTTGACCTTGTATTTTATTGAACCCTTCGGCACACCCCTTGTTGTAAGAAGCCTTGCCTCGTTATACCTCACACCCGCTGGAGGATAATTTACAATCTCATTGTAAAACGGATGCCTACCCATACGGAAATAAACACTTATCATGTTTCACACCTTTTCTTAAGCCTCGCGACAATGAGTATGGATTCTGCAAAATCATTGAAGATGGAGGTTATAAACCT
>CP070801.1:849037-852370 GCA_020343575.1 Candidatus Aenigmatarchaeota archaeon | reverse complement strand
TGCAGGCATTATTCCTGGGTTGAGTGATGTGTTGAACGTGCAGTTGTATATACCGTTGCCAAGGTTTTGCTTATTGGTGCAGTTGAATGATTCACTGGTTTTCTGGGATATCAGTGTTATTGTTACGCTTTCGTTGTTCAGGTCTGTTATGTTGTTTCCGCATGTGTCATTGATCTTTACCTGGAGTGTTATGTTGCTGTCCCTTAGGAATTCCTGGCCTGTTGGGTAAAGAAGGTTGTTGGTTATTGTTGCATTCAGTGTTACATTCAGGTTGGTTATTGTTTCATTGTCATAGTAGATATCCGTGGAGTTTGCGTACCATTCCCTTACACCTGGCTCGTATGAGCAGTTGGGTGTGAAGTTGTAGTTGAGGTAGCCACTGGAATTGGTCTGGGACACATTGCTCCAGTCCCATTCTGTGTCATTGAGCCTTACCCATATGGTTATGTTCATTGGTATTGGGGATGTGTTGTTGTCTGTGTCTGTTATGTTGAGTATGAATGTTGAGTACTGGGATAGATCAGGGGTTATGTTTACTGCTGAGTTGTTCCCCTGTATGTGTGTTATTGTTATGTTTGCCGGCTCCAGGGTTGGTCCCTGGATGGTTGATGTGTTTGTGCTGTTTTCCACATCTGTTAATGTGAAGTAGAAGTAATTGTCATTATCCACCGGTGTTTGGGTGAAGTTCACGTCAGATGTGTTGAAATAGGTAGTGATGTAGCATGTTCCGTTGCCTTCCTGCAGTGTATATGTTCCCTTGTTTGTCCAGTTGTTCTGGTTATCTGTGGAAATCCATAGGGTACAGTTGGTTGTGTCGTTCTCCGGGTCTGATACCTGTATGGTGTAGTTGTACCATCTTGACCAGCCATCCAGGGTTGGGGTTACCTGGGGGTCTGTCTGGTTCTGGGGAAGGATGTTCTCCAGCCAGAACCAGTCCTGCAGATATGTGTTGTTTAGGTTGAAGTACTGTTTGCTTGAGTTTATATACATTGACCAGTTTCCTTCATCCTTGCCTGTAGAGTTCCATGTGTAGTTGTATATGCCTAATGATTCATTCGGATAGAACACTCCATCCAAGCTGCCGTTTGGTGCGTGTATTGTTATGTTGGTTGTTGCCGATACAACTGGGTTTTCAGCTGCCCAGTTGATACACTCCGATGTTATGTTGTATGTTATATTCACCTGTTCTGTTACATTGAATATTGGCTGGCCATATGTCCAGTTAGGGACTATCATGTAGTTCTTCAATTGGCCGTAAACATAGAATGTATAGTCTATCTCACTGCCACCTGTGTCTGTGAAGTTCCTGTCCGAATATGCTTGGTCATTTTGCACACCCCCTCTCCAGTACTGCAGACCTGCACTGTAATCGCATGTTGAATTGAAGTCATGCTGGGCATAACCCTGAGAGTCTGTCTGATTGTCATAGCCTGTATCATAGGTTATTAAGGTGTGATTCTCTGTGAACCAGAAGCTTACATTTACATTATTTCCTACCCATGTGCTGTTGTCAAGGTCCCTTACCCTTAGTTTGAATGTGCCTGTTGAATCACCTTCTCTGTTCACACTGGCTGGATCATATGCATCTTCCCAGTGTATGTAAACAGTGTCCTTTTCTACTGATTGGGAAACATTTGTTTGATTTGTGTAGTTGAAGGTATCTGTTATGTTGAAAAGGAACAGGTGATCTCCTATGTGGGTGGAATTGAAGTTATGGTATGTTACAGTAACCCATTGTTCTGTGCTAAGGCCTGTTGCTGTTGTTGAGTTTATATATTCCCATCCTGTTGGAAGGCTTGAATCGTTTATATAAACAGTCACGTTTACCTCGTCACTGTACTGGCTTGAGCCATGGTCTTCATCCTTGACCTTTACCCTTAATGTCCATTCCTCTCCCCAGCCCCATGGTTCTGCTGGTGATGGGAGGTAGTCTGTATATGTGTCTTCCAGTGGGGTTGTGAATATGTCTGTGTCGTTTATCTCTGGACTGGATACAAGGACTATTGCATCCTGTTTTGCCTTTACTGGTGAGCTGTTGTAATAGGATTTGTTTGCCTGCATGGTTACGTTGTGATATACGTAATCCCATCCCTCTGATACCGGTGTTGAGGAAGACACTGTGCAGTTGTAATAGTAGTTGCTCTGGTTAAGGATTGGTGTACACACATGGTCTATCGGTACTGTTGGTTCCTGAACCCTGAACTGGACTGAAACATTCCATAATGAGCCGTTTGTTGATGCACAGTCATCTGATACATTACCCTGGATGAATATGCTGTCTATGTATTTCCTTATTGTTGTGTTTGTGGTTGGCAGGACTATTTCCACATCCAGAGGTGTTGTTGTGAGGTTTACATTATACAGAACTGATTCGTTTTCATAATAACCATCATGCATGTATCTTACCTTCCATCTCTGCGGTCCTATCCTGTAGTTGCACTTTGTTGAGGCCTGAGGGAAGGTTATGTTGAAGTAAGTGTTGTCTATGGTCTTTGTGGTTTCAAGTGTCCATGTGTACTGTGATTCACTTAATATATAGGTGTCTTCATTGCTTGTTACATTGAAGTATGCTGTTCCTCCACCTGTTTGGATAATGCTTCCCTTATCTGTGTCGTTTATCCTTACGCTAAAGGTTGCATTTGACTGTGACGGTGCTATTGATCTGTTTATCACGGAATTGTTTCCTTCTATATGTATTATTTCTATATTGTCATCCTTTACCTGATAGCTCACGTTGGTTGTGTTATCTATCAGGCCTGCATCATCCTCTGTTGCATTCCACTTGAACTCCCAGTAACCCCTCTTTCCTATTGTGAACTTCTCTGCTGATTCTGTTAAAGTGTATGATTGTATGCTGTTCTCATCTGTTACGTCCGCTACAGTAGGGTCATCGCCTGTGCCTATTGTGTATAGTGACCAGTTGCTCCAGGTGCCTGTGTAGTTGGATCTCATCCATAGATATAGATCAACCTGGTCATGGTCCTCATTGGTCAGGTTTATGTAGAATGTCCAGGTCTCTCCCCAGCCATATGGATCGGTAGGATCTGATGTGTTGTAGGACGGTGCTGGTAATGTTAGTATGGGTTCTGTTTCTATCCAGAATGCGTTGCTCTGGCCCTGTATGAACTCTATTGTTTCATTGTCAGGGTTGTGGTAGGTCTTGTTGGAGTATATGGTTACGTTGTATCCCTTTGCAGGCATTATTCCTGGGTTGAGTGATGTGTTGAACGTGCAGTTGTATATACCGTTGCCAAGGTTTTGCTTATTGGTGCAGTTGAATGATTCACTGGTTTTCTGGGATATCAGTGTTATTGTTACGCTTTCGTTGTTCAG
>CP070801.1:842452-848937 GCA_020343575.1 Candidatus Aenigmatarchaeota archaeon | reverse complement strand
CGGCTTTCCATGCATGGAACGGGAACATGGCAACCTTCAATCCAAACCCCGTGAGCAAAAGGCCCAGGGAAAGGGGAAGGACAAAACTCGATATCTCTGGAATTTTTGTTGCAAGATCCGCCATGTTAAGGGTTCCTGTCAGGCCATATAAAAACGCAACGCCAAAGAGTATGAGAGACGTCGCAAGGGAGCCCTGTATCAGATACTTTATCGATCCCTCTATTGCGTTGGCGTTCCTGTAGTAGGAGGTCAGGGCGTAGGCAGACAAAGAGAATATCTCAAAGAAAACAAAGAGGTTGAACATGTCTCCTGTGTGAACAGCCCCAAGCATTCCTGCCAGGAATAGGCAGAGCAGGGAGTAGTACTTGGTTCTATTATCCTTTATGAATCTGTAGGAAAATATTGCCGCAAGGAAACCTATTGAGGTTACTATCATTATTATGAGTAGGGACAGTGAATCCACAACAACCGTTATACCGAACGGAGCAATCCAGTCCTCCATCTGGAATGTCAGAATCCTATCTGTCATGATCCCTGGGATGGTCAGTGATGTGAGTAACAGGGCAAGAAACGTTCCAAAAATTGCAACCCAGGATATGTACCTTGTACCCTTAAAGCTTACTATGGGTATTATGAATGCTGCTCCAAGCAAAATTGGTATCGCATAAAAGCTATACAACATCCTTCTTCACCTCTTTCGCTTTTTTTATCACTTCAAGCATTCTTTCACCAAGCTGCCTCAACTCCTGTATTTTATTCTCGTCCTCCCTCACGCTTCCGGGTGCCCCAGCAATCGCAGAGACAGACCCAACGAATTTCATCTCACATATCTCACCGAAAATCTTAAGGTAATCCACAACCCTGTTTATGGATTGCATGTCCGCTTCTCCCACAACTGTTACTGCAAGAAACTTACCCTTCAGCTTCCCTGTTTCGTACAGCGGCAAGGTTCTGTCAATGAAGTTCTTCAAGAGACCAGAAACATTGTCAAAATAGGTGGGTGAACCAATCACTATCCCCTTGGCCTCTCCCATTTTCTTTGATATCTCATTCATATCATCATATTCAGACTCTTCAGAACCTCTGCAAAATTTGATATTTTTGTTACTGAGCAATATCATCTCGGTTTCTGCCCCCCTTGCCCTTGCTCCCTCCAGAGTCTCGAAAACCATTATCTCTGTGTTTCCCTTTCTCGGGCTCCCCACAATTCCGATTATCTTTATTTCTGTCATGTTATCCCTTCAACCCCCTTATGTTCTTGGCTTCAAGTGTGTTGAACCTTCTGTAGACCATTATCACAAGTGAGAGAGCAACTGCTGTAACAGAAAGGTTTATGACAATCGATGTCAGGACAAGGGCCTGTGGTAGTGGATCAACTGCAGTGGTTATGAACTGATTGAAATTCACATCCTGAAGGATAGGGGCGATTCCACCCATTCTGTAACCTATTGATATCAGGAGCAGATGGATACCATTGGTTAATATTGTAAGCCCCATTATCTTCTTTACAAGGTTCTCCTTTACCAGTAGTGTATAGATTCCTATCATCACCAAGACCATTGCCACAAGGTATGGAATCATCTCATCACTCCCTCATCATAGTATAGATTATCATCACCAGTGCTGTTATCACCATGAACATTCCTGCAAAGTTCAGTAAAGGTGTGAACCCACCACTCCAAAACTCGGAAAGGGTTTGTGTGCTGATTATATCGAACCTGGAAACGTATCCTATGTTCAGTATCAAGACCACAAGTATTATCCCAGCAACAGATTTCATATCAATCAACTCGTGCCTAGTGAGCTCGTGCTCAACATCCGCTTCTGTGTATGCAATCACTAACAGGGCGAATCCAGTCGCTATTACTGCTCCTGCCGGGAACGCTCCGCCCGGTCCCAAATGCCCATGCACAGCTATGTAGACCCCCAACAGCAGTATGAATGGGAACAGTATTCTAGACACGCTTTTTACGATAATGTCCATATTCCTTCCTCCTCACTACAAGGAAAACCCCCATGGCAGCAGCGAACAAAACCGTTTCTTCGCCAAGGGTATCATATCCCCTGAAATCCCATATAATTGCATTAACCAGGTTTACAGACCCCGTGTTGAGCACACCTTTATGCAGATAGTATTCTGCAACGTACTTATCCTCAAAGCTCCCGTATGCAGGAAGCGAGGCCAGACCCATGAATATGAAAAGCCCGAGGTAAATGACCAGTACAGCCGCTACTATTCTCCTCATTGTTTATCCACCTCCTCCATCCTCCTGGTTTTGTTGATTGCGATAAGGAATATGAAGGTCATCAACCCTGCTACAACAGCTGCCTGGGTTAATGCGATGTCAGGAGCTGCAAGCATGTAGAATCCCAATGCAAGTATGACATCCGCCCCTGCCAACAATATGACTGCGTATACCAAATCCCTGACCTTCACAGCTGCGGCTGTAAATATTACAAGTACGACCAGGGTTATCTCAAATATCATGTTTTCATCTCATCCTTAACCAGCTTCTTTGGAGTTATGCCAATCTTGTAAGCTCTCTCAGCAATTGCATGGGTAGCGGTCGGGTTGGTGAACAGGTTGAATACTATTATTACGAAGATCTTGAGTGTGTACACGCTCCAGAAGGTTGCTATAAAGAGCGAGAGTAGGCCAAGGGATACGCTACCCACACTCAGCATGGTTGCTGCATGGGTTCTGGTGTAGAAATCCGGGAACCTTATCAGACCAAGGGAACCTATAACTGCAAAGATTCCTGATATGTAGAGCATTACCTGAACCACAATATCTATCATCCTTTAACCTCCTTTGGCTTGATGAACTTTGCAAGTGCAAGCGTTCCAACAAATGAGAGCAGCATGAAGACAATAGCTATGTCGATGTATATGTCTGTTCCGTATTCAACCGACTTCAGAACCATGACAAAGATTATAATGGCTATCATGGAGTCTATTGCTATCATCCTGTCAGCAAAGGTCGGTCCTGCAACCGCTCTAGCAGCCGCAATTACCCCAGCAGCCACGAAAAAATATTCGATCACTCTGTCACCCCCAAACCAAATCTTTCAAACAATTTCCCCACCCTTTTCTTCTTGTTGTAGGCAATCCAATGGACAAACAAGTTGTCACCAGCTTTTATGGTAAGGGTTCCTGGAGTAAGGGTTATAGAGTTTCCTAGCAGACTCTTTCCAATATCACTCCTGAACTTCGTTGGAACCTTTACTATTGCAGGGTTTATTCTGCCTGTAGCAACCCTGTAGGCAACATCCAGATTAGCTACGATTTCCAGATACAACCAAACGAAGAAGTATGCAACGAATCTTGCCCACCGAACGGGATTCAGGGCCTTGCTGGGTTTTTCATGGAATATGAAATCCTTGGCTATGTATGCGATAACAAGAGATACAATCACCCCGGCGACGAGCTCCTGAATATCAAGAGTGGCTGTAAAGAATATCCATGCACCAAACGCAAGCAAAAACGTTACCGGGAACTTCAGCATGATTATTATTTGTTTTGCCTTGATTAAAAAGTTTTATAACACTGTTATATAATTTTAAATAGATACCATGAAATCTGCAAAACACAGACACGAAATTACATGCGCGAAGTGTGAACACGAGAAAAAACCCTGGTATAAGGAGAGGCTTTTCATTATCGTTGCTATACTTGCAGCGGCAATGATAGTATCATATGCCTTGCCCATCTTTAACCCATTTTTCTACGCGGTCGCTGATTACTTTCTCCTCATATGGTGGGCCATACTTATTGGATTCCTGACAGGCGGACTTATTGATTACTACGTGCCCAGATCCTACATATCCAAGTACCTGTCCCAGCACAAGAAGAGAACTATATTTTACTCGGTTTTCCTGGGATTCTTTGCCTCAGCATGCTCTCATGGGATTCTCGCCCTCGCGATGGAACTCTACAAAAAAGGAGCATCCACTCCCTCTGTGATAGCGTTTCTGCTTGCCTCTCCCTGGGCAAACCTTCCAATAACCATACTCCTCTTAGGATTCTTCGGACCCACTGCCTTCCTGTTCATAGTATCAGCGATAATATTCGCTGTCATCACAGGATTCGTTTACGTGTTCCTCGACAGGAAACACTGGGTTGAGTGTATGGCGAGGGGAGCGGAGATACCTGACATCTCGGTAAGAGAGGATGTAAAGAAGAGATTCAGAGGATATGAATTCACCGGAACTAATCTGAAAAAAGATTTCGTCGGCGTTATGAAGGGTTCCTGGTCTCTGACCAAAATGGTTCTGTGGTGGCTGCTGATAGGAATAATGGCAGCCGGAGTAGCCAGGGCATTCATACCTCATGACTGGTTCCTTCTCTATGCCGGCCCGACGTTAACAGGAATGTTGGTGGTTCTGATATTTGCAACCATAATAGAGGTATGTTCAGAGGGCTCCTCCCCGCTCGCTTTCGAGATATACAGGCAGACCGGTTCTTTCGGAAACCCGTTTGTCTTCCTTATGGCAGGGGTCTCAACTTACTACACGGAAATCGGACTCATATCCTCAAACATCGGAAAGAGGGCAGCAATATGGCTCCCAATAATAACAGTCCCGCAGATACTGTTCCTGGGATATTTATTCAATATAATCCTCTAATTTAAATACCTGCTAGACAATAATAATATACATGGAACCATCCATGAGGCTCCTTCCAGTGATTTTTATACCTGTAATTCTACTTGTTTCTGGGTGCATAAGCGGATTTGATGCAGAGACCCTTGCTAAACTCAATCCAATAATCCAGGATTTCTTAAATGACCACCCCAACGCAGAGATTCTGGCGACACACTTCACTGAGAACCAGAGCAGCCAGATTATTGAAGATATCAGGGCAGAGTGTGCGAATCCAATGATCGAGCCAAAGGAGTTTTACAGGGTAAGATTCACCGAAGAGGATACTGGATTTTATGCTGTTGTTTGGATAGATTGGGAAGCCAGACAGATAGAGTGTGCATTCAAGAAGGGTGAGGCAGCAGAGCAAATCGAGAACTGCAGCTATCATGCAATATACAAGTGTTTCGGTCAGCATGTTTACTGGTTCGATTCTTGTGGATACAAACAGGATAAGAAGGAGTATTGTGAGCATGGATGCAGAGACGGAAGGTGTATAGATAAGCAAACATGCGAAGAGATTGGTGGTTACTGCATATACCCGACCACGACAGTTACAGGAGCCACTGGCATGGTAACAGGTGCACCAACCGGTGCAATAGAAGGATGTGTTCAGTATCACAAGTGCCCGGACGGATCATCGGTACGATACTGTGAAGAGGTTAAGAAGTTCGATGACAAGGGCATCTTCATAGGTATTCACTGTGTATGTAAGGAATATCCTGAATACCTTTGTCCAGTAAGCTCTGGCCCGCTTGTCCCTATTCTTGTTGATGTATGTGATGAAGGATACTACAAGACAGACCACTGGTGCCCTGATGGAGGCATATGCTGCGCACCAGGAGAAATTCAATGCAAGTCACATGCAGAGCACAGATGTTATGGTGGCCATGTTTACTGGTTCGATTCATGTGGTCATAGGCAGGAGAAAAAGGAATATTGCCAATACGGGTGTGAGCTTGGTTTCTGTAAGACAACCCCTATGAATTTCTGTGGAACATCAACTGAGGGACCATGCCAGAACGATAGCGGCTGCATGATTGGTGGTTGTTCAGGACAGGTATGCCAGAGCACTAGTGAAGATCCTATTACAACAGACTGTTTGTGGAAGGATTGTTACAGTGATGAAAAATTCGGAATGGTCTGTAGTTGTGTTGAGGGAGAGTGTAGGTGGAAGAAGGAATGTCCTGTAGAGCAGGTTATATGTGAAGAAGGTTCTGAGATAGAGGTTTATATTGGTGAAGATGGATGTGAGCATAAGAGATGTATTCTCCCAACAGATGTATGTACTGACTCTGATGGTGGGAAGACCTACTTCGAGGCAGGGTATGTTACAAAGGGTTCGGCAACGTATGAGGATCACTGCAATGAAGACGGAACCCTGACAGAGAAGTATTGTGAAAACAACGAGGTAAAGGCAATAAAGGTTGAGTGTGAGCAGGGATATGTATGTAATGGTGGAAAATGCATCAACGTAACAGTTGAATGCGCAGAAGAAGGGGAGCAGTTCTCAGGGGTTTACACTAATGAATACCCAGAGCATTGTTGCGAGGGACTTACTGAGTGGGAAGCGGGAATGGACACAAGAATCTCAATAGCTGATGAATGCTACGAAACCGGCTTATTGGCAGGAAGTCCTGTTGGAAGATGTATAGAGTGTGGTAATCAGGTATGTGAAGAGTATGAGAATCCATGCAACTGCCCCGATGACTGTGTAGGAAAGAATAGATCAACCTACCTTACTGTTGATGCATTCTGTGACGGATGGGGTTATCTCAATTTCTGTGAACATATAGATGAACTCAATTTAGAGCTGTGCAGCCTGTGTGAAACAAACCAAACAGT
>CP070801.1:838386-842352 GCA_020343575.1 Candidatus Aenigmatarchaeota archaeon | reverse complement strand
TTGTTAAGAAGTAAATTCTTTCTTAGAAGAATTCCATATTAGGAATATCAGTAACTTCAACAGGTAATTCGAACACAGAATCAGCTATTGCTTCATTGGGTTTGTATGATGTTGCAGTAACACCAATCTCCATTACTATCTCGTCCAGGCCAAACATGTACGCTGAGGTTACATTGCTCATATCAACTGTTATTATCATTTTATTGTGTAATTGAATTCCAGTTGCAGAATCATAACATCCTTCAATATCGAACGATTTAATGCTTTCTGATTCTCCAATCATCGATTCGTTTATTCCAAACAACCCCAACTCCTCTTCAGTTAAACGGTGGAGCTTGGATAAATCTAAATCAGATGATATGTTATAACAGTTCCTGTCCGCGACATTTCCCATTCCCAGGAACTCAAGCTCGATAACCTCCTTTTCTATCAACCTTTCCATAGCTTCAATAGAACTCTCCTGCTGGAGAAGAGGCATCCCTTCACCACCTCTTATGCATGTTACGTTCTCCATGAATTCTGTACACGTGAATGTTCCGTCTGGCAGGTAGTAAGTCTTAATAATTATTTTCATACCCATCATGAAGGGCATATCCATATCCACCCTGATATTATCCCCCTTACTATAAGTAGTAACCTCCCCCTCCATCTCCACTATCGGGGACATTGAAAGGTAATAATCAAAATCTATTTGATAAGAATTCAGATTGTTGAGTTTTGTGATGGAATCCTTCAATATCTGGGCGGGATCCTGGCTGGTACACCCGCTTACTATTATGATAAGCAATACCGGGAGCAGAGCGATTATTTTTCTCATTAAATAAACTATGTTTCCCATCTCTTAAATATATTCTACTCCAGTTTCACAGCGGTTCCATAGGCAAGAAGCTCTGCCGCTCCTCCCATCACCATTGATGTGGAGAACCTGACATTTATTACACCGTTCGCGCCGATTTTTTCTGCATCTTCCATCATCCTACTAATGGCCTGCTCTCTTGACTCTGCCATCATTTCCGTATACTCCTTTATCTCCCCACCGACGATGTTCCTAAGACCCGCGACTATGTCCTTTCCTATGTGCTTTGCCCTTATGGTGTTTCCCTTGACCATTCCTAGGGTCTTGACAACTCTCTTGCCCTCTACGTGATCCGAGGTCACAACTATCATATTCTTTACCCCCTTTTAGTAAAGTTAATAATTCCTCTTTTTGAATCCCTGAAAGAGAACCTCTCCCCCTTCATCATATTCATTAATCTGTCTTTACCCATTCTGTAACCGGATATGGAAACCAAACCTCCCGGTTTCAGTATCCTTCTAATCTCTCTTATCAGTCCCTTTTTATCGCTGGTCTTGTAGAGAACCCCGTAAAGCAGAGCAGCGTCCACACTTCCGTTCCCAAGCCCTGTTTCGAGATCAGAGAATATCGTATCCACGTTTTTAAAACCCCTTCTTCCCGCCTTTTCCTCAACTGTTTCAAGGGCCAGGGGGTGAAGATCCAGGGCATGAACCTCCCCTTTCTTACCAACAATCTCAGCAGCTGCGATGGTGAAGTTCCCAGGACCGCAGCCAAAATCCAGAATAGAAAAACCTTCCTTTATTCCCAGATCCTCCAGAACACCCTTCGGATTCCTGAAGGTATCTCTTACACCTGTGAAAAACTCCGCTGTCCTGAACACGAATCCAGGTGCTCTCCACTCTCCAAGGTCCGGATCCCTGGCCATGAAATCACCTAAACATGAACCTTCTTGATTGCCTCTGTAGCCATTTCCCCTAAACCTGTTTTAAATTTTGGTTTAATCCATTTTATTCCAAAGTAAGCAATTATTGCAAGGATCATGAAGGGTATTTCAACTATGTAGGCGTTGGGCAGTTCTGTGATGGGCCCCATACTGTAAACAAGCCATGGTATAATACCGTCAACAAGGGTCTTGAACAATATCGACAAAACAAAGTAGCCAATCCTCTTGTTTTTTACAGCGTAGAGCACAAGTAGCGTTGAAAACACATGTATGAACATTACAAATATCCTCTCTATTATCGGGCCGAAAATTATCCAGGAACTCGCATTTAACTGTGAAACAATCACGGCCTGGAAGGCCTCTGGAAGAAAACTGATTATATCAGGAAACATGACAAACACCAGTATGTTCAGGAAGGATGTTATACCCAAGAACAATGCCTCTACTGACCCAAACCCTATACCAAAAGCTACCCCCTCTTTGTAGTTCATCTTCTTAAGCTTGGTTTTCAGGATTGCTAGGTAGGAGAAGCCTGATTCAAGGATGCCTGTTCTGAGTCCAACATAAAGTCCCATAACAACCAGAACAGATAACAGACCGTATGGTTCTAGGGATACACGCAGCGGCTGTGTTATGGTGTAGTCCATCACGATTTTAACAGCGATGGCAATTACCCAAACCCCTGCTCCCCAGAGAAAGTAATTCAGTCGTACATGAGTTTTTCTCTTCCAGTACAAAGGAACAATGATACCTACCAGAACCATTCCGATTCCGCTTAATAATAGCATCGAGTTTGTCATGAAATCACTTTGCTTTATATTCCCTCTCTTTCTTTAAATCCCTTAACCTCTCCCTTATCAGTGAGAGTAGAACAACAACGATTCCCAGGAAGATCACAATAACCCCGGTCCTTATGATCAACGGAACGTCTTCAGCAAGAGCAAACAGATAGAGGCCGTAACCGACAATTATCAGGATACCCAGAACAAGCAGTGAGACCCCAAGGGTTTGTGTATTTTTCATTGAATAATATTTCGCTCTGATATTTTTATTACTTATGGAATTTTTAAGCCCCGGACCCAATTATAATTATGCAGAAAAAAGAGAAGGAAACCGTAGTTATCGCTCTGGGCGGGAACACTCTTCTGAAGGCAAAGGAGAAGTTCTCGATACACCAAGAGGTAGAGCATATAGAGGAGGCATGTAAGGAGATAAAGAAGATAATTGATATGGGTTATAAAACCGTAATCACGCACGGAAACGGACCCCAGGTCGGTGATATACTCCTGCAACAAAAGCTTGCAAGCAAGATCGTTCCTCCCATGCCACTGGACGTCTGCGGTGCCCAGACACAGGGAGAGATAGGCTATCTCCTGCAGAGGTCCCTGGGAAATATCCTCAAAAAACCGGTTATCACAGTTGTGACCCAGACCCTGGTCAGTGAGAAGGACCCTGCCTTCAAAAAACCAACCAAGTTTGTGGGTCCATTCTTCAAGAGATCTGGAAAAGGACTGAAGAAGGACAGCAATAGGGGTTACAGGAAGGTTGTTCCCTCACCTGACCCGAAAAAAATAATCGAGGCAGGTGAGATAAAGAGGCTCCTGAAAGAGGGTTTCGTTGTTATTGCATGTGGAGGAGGTGGAGTTCCTGTTGTCAGAAAACTCAAGGGTCTTGAGGGAGTGGAGGCTGTTATAGACAAGGACCTGGCATCAGAGAGACTCGCAACTGAGATTGGGGCAGACACTCTTCTAATACTTACGGACGTGGATGGTGTTTATCTTAACTATGGGAGGCCCTCGGAAAGGATGCTTGATGAGGTTGGCCTGGCTGAGATAGAGAAATATACAAACCAGGGATATTTCCCTCCCGGCTCCATGGGACCAAAAATCCAGGCAGCCATTCGCTTTCTCCAGCACGGGGGCAAGAGGGTTGTGATAACATCCCCAAAATCTGCTCTGAAAGCATTGAAGGGTAGTGGAGGAACAACGATAAGGAGGTAGAATGAAGCAAGTGAAACACCTCCTCTCGGTGAATGATCTGAGTGTGAAGGAGATAGAGGACATATTCAGGAAAACCGATAAATTGAGAAAGAAGCCGAAACCCATTCTTAAGAACAAAACCCTTGCAATGCTCTTTGCAAAACCCTCCACAAGAACAAGGGTTTCCTTCGAAGTAGCGATGACACAGCTTGGTGGGCATGCAATTGACCTGGACTTTGGGGATTTGC
>CP070801.1:832307-838286 GCA_020343575.1 Candidatus Aenigmatarchaeota archaeon | reverse complement strand
TTTAAAGGAGCAACCCGAATCCTGTCCAGATACTTCCAGAACCAGAGCTTGATATGGGACCACCACATATACGAGAAGAACCTAGATTCGAAAGAAATCCTTCACTTAAATCCCAGATTTAGAGAGAAAAAAGCATACATGCCTACTGCCTACATGATTTACAGAATCCTTGAAAAAATGGATTTTGATGGTAAGAGTTTTTGCTGGATTGCTGCAATGGGGATCATTGGAGACTACGCGTTTGAAGATTGTAAAGACCTTCTGAACGAGTGCAAGAAAGAATATCCCTACCTGCTTGAAAAACATCCTCTGGATTCAAAACTCAGCGAGGGAGCAGACCTGATAACATATTCTGTGATTATCAAGGGGTTTAAGGGAGCAGGAGAATCCTTGAAGGTTTTGCTGAAATCCCTAGACTATGAAGAATTTGCCAAAAACAAAAAACTCCAGAGATGGAAGGAGGAAATGAAGAGAGAGTTTGATTTCATTGTAAAGGATGCGGAGAAAGAAGAACATAAGGAAATAGGTCTTCTCATTTACAAAATAAAAACCAGATTCAATGTAACTTCTCTGGTTGCGACACATTTCAGTGAGAAGTATCCAGATAAGATCGTTATGGTAAGGAAGGGGTTAAAGGATGGGTGGAAACTCTGCCTGAGGAACCAGAGTGGGAGGATAAACCTGGGTAACGTTGTTAAGAAATGTGTGAAGGGGATTGGTTCTGGTGGAGGACATGAGAAGGCAGCTGGTGTCATGACAGCGAATTGGAAAAGATTCAAGAAAAGGTTTATTTCTTCCCTTTCAGCTTCATGACAGCGAAGAGATGGTCTTTTTCATACGGGTCCAGTTCCACTTTGCCCAGAATTCTAAAGCGAGTTTTCAGTTTTTCCAGTTCCTGTTTGTAGATTATTCTTGGCTTCTTTGTAACATCTATTGACCTTGCTTTTATCGCAATCATTGCATGCCCGTCCATTTTCAGAAACTGCTCTGCATTCCTCGTAATGATTTCACTCTGGTCGTTTGTGGCAACATCCTGATAAACCAGATCTACTGGCTCGATCCAGGAATAATCTTGGGGTTTCCTGGCATCGGCAAGTATGGGGACTATGTTCTTTCTCTTTTCTGCAACCTGGTTCAGCTCCCTCATGCTCCTCTCAGAAATCTCAACCCCGTAGATTATCCCGTCCTTTCCGATCAAATCCGAGAAGAATGATGCAGTGGTTCCAAAGGAGATTCCTAGGTAAAGAATTTTCATTGATTTTCTCAGGGGAAAGGTCTTCAATCCGTTGATAATCGCAGCTGCTGGTTTCGACCTGTAGGGGTTCCACTCCCTAAATTCCTTCTTACCTGATTTAATCAATAGCTTGGTAAAGGATTTGTCACCCTTTATGAGGTTCTCTGTAAATATCTGCTTCCCCTTCTTCCATACGCCTGGGAAAACTTTCTTCATGATTCTAATATTTCAAGGGGATTTAAATTCTGTTTGGAATCCGATTTACCAGAAAATGCTCAGTACACCCTTATCGCTTACCGGGAGATATGGCTTCCTCGTTGCACACCAGTCCACTATACCAGCCAGGTCACAACCAACAGCATATTTGACATCCTTTATCCTGAAATCATTTTTAATTGAATCCATTTTCTTCATAACCTTCTTCATGGTTTCTCCAGTGTTTATTGCGGAGTCAACAACCAGAATCTTCCTTTTCTCCACATCCTTTTTTCTTATTTTCGTCTTGTTCATGTGGATTTCGTGTCTGTCAAGCTCAAGATAATTCACCTCCATGCCCCTGTTGGAAAGATAATATTTGACACCAAGACCAAAATTGATTCCTCCACCACCTATCGCTATAACACATCCCTCACTGTCCTTCAAATACTCCGTGATTTTTTTACCAACTTCACTGAGAAACATGGTTACCCTCGGATCCGGGAAATATACATCCCTTGGTATCTCACTCTCACCAGAAGCGCTCAGATATCTCTTCTTCATCATATCGGCTATGTCACGAACCATGTTTATCCAGCCGACGTTTATCATGTAGTTCTTGTCCTTCTCGACCAGGACATCCTTCTCAACCAGTTCCTTCACTGTTTTGAAAACAGCCTGGTACGTAACATCAATCTCGTTGTTGTTTTTAAGCTTGTTATAGATTCTCCTAACCGTTAATGGCCATTCAGAAACTAGTGTATATATTATTAGATTCTTCAAAGGTCTCTTTTTTGAGTTTGTCTCCAGCGGTGACATATTGAAATTTTGGATTTGGTATATATAAACTTTTTGGTTTAATTAAACTTTTTTGTTTATTAAACTTTTTGGTTGATTTTTTTTAAACCTAAGATATTTACGTACCAATTCTATAGGATTTTTAAAGGCTCGAGGATGGGGAAAAACCGAAAAATTAACTCACGTTTCCGGGTTAAAAATATTTGTAAATCGATATCAAGAACGTATATTTTACGTCAAATATCGATGGGTTTGGATATACGTTTTCCACCACAGAAATCCATTTAAAGCCGGATTTGAAGGTTTAAAAAATAAGTTCCCACTTAGCCCACAAAAGAGGTTGGAATATGGATGTACCAGTTTGCCAGATTTGTAAAGATCCTGTATGGAGCTTTATATGCCCAGAATGTCTGGGAAAGGATATAGGAGGGTGGCTACCAAAGGATTTGTCAACAAACTTCTCAAAATTTCACAGATTTCTTGTAGGCAGCTTCAGTCCCAAAACCTACAAGCCCATCTTCGTGCCCTGCATTAAATGCAAAAGAAAAACCGTAGCCACCATCTGTCCATTTTGCTACACCTCAGAGGTCTTTCAATGGTTGAAGACCAAAAACGTAAATCTGGCAGATAAGCTGGTAAAGTTCCTTCCTTTAGCCAGAGACTGGACAATATCAGAAACTGGCGGGTGTGTTTGGAAAAATGGTTTCAAGCCCGTCACAGAAATGGGCTTTGAAAAAACACAGTTTGGATTATGTGATGAATGTGGAGAATACTCGGATGAGCTTATTTTGAATAACAGAAAATGGATCTGTAGGGATTGTACAAGAGATTAAAATCATTTTTTGTGGTTGCTATGCCAGAGATAAAAAAGAGATATTTCATTTTCGCGCAAGTTCCCAAGAAATACCTATCCCATTTCATAAAGAAGATGGAAGAGAATCCGAAGATAGGCAAGGTTCTGGAGTACGGTGACGTATGGTTCATAGGAGATGGGACCGAGTTCAATAAACCTCTACCAGGATCGGAACCGATAGGAAAAGAGATAGAGCCGAGTGTGTTGTGGATATGTTCTTGTGACCCGGATGATAAAGACGAAGTTCTTAGATATATAAACGAGTCACATCCATGGGAAGTTCCTATGGTTTATGGTTTTGAGTGTGATTTCCCATACCCGATAAGAGAGGAGAAAAAAATCAAGCATAAGAAAAAGAAGCATCTAAAAGAAGAGAAATAAATCAAACCCAGTCCTTTCCTAGCGTGTGTTTTATCTTCTCCATCTCCTTTCTGTAGTGACTCATTCTTCTGTATGATTCAAAAAGCTCAACCATTCCGATGAGAATCAGTGCAATCCCCATTACCCAGGTTGTGTGGTTTCCCGGGAAAACGCTTATCAAAACAATCCCCGCCCCTATAGCTGCAAGGGCGGTACGCATGAATGATAGAATCGTTCTCTCCTTTGATAACAAAACCTGTTCCTTTAGCAGGAGAGTCTGTTCCTCCTTTGACCCAATCTCTTTTTTGTGCGATTTTTTGGGCATGTTAATTATTTTGAAAAACAAGTATATATTCTAATATTAAATATTAAACATGAACTACGCAGAGCTTGTTGAGGTTTATGAGCATCTTGAGAAAACCTCTGCCAGGCTCAAGAAGATCGATATCATTGCAAAACTTATGAGGGAAACCCCGACTGATATGCTCTCAAAGGTTACGCTTCTTCTGCAGGGAAAGGTTTTCCCTTCATGGAGTGAAAAGGAGATTGGTATTGCGGACCTTCTGATGGTAAAGATAGTCTCCAAATCCACTGGGTTTTCTGAAAAGGAGATTCTTTCCAAGTTCAAAAAGACTGGAGATTTCGGATTAGTGATACAGGAGCTGGCTGAGAAGAAAAAGCAGAGGACCCTTTTTGCAAAATCCCTCACAGTGGGGAAGGTTTTCGAGAACCTGCAGAAACTCGCTGATATAGAGGGTAAGGGATCGCAGGAAAGGAAGTTCAGTTTGGTTTCAGAGCTCATATCGTCTGCAAAACCCAAGGAAGCGAAGTACATTGTAAGAACAACCCTCGGGGATTTGAGAGTAGGAGTTGCTGAGGGAATTATAAGGGATGCCATAGCAAGGGCGTTTTTCAAGGGAGAGAAAGAGGAGATGAAGGAGATAGTCAACGCTGTGGAGTGGGCATGGTTCCTTAAGCCTGATTATGGAGAGGTTGCAAAACTAGCCAAAGAAGGTGGATTGAAAGCGTTAAAGAAGGTTGGTATTGAGATAGGGAAACCCTATCATGTTTTACTCGCTGAAAAATCTACGTCCCTTGAGGATGCCCTGGAGGCGTTTGAGAAACCTGCTCTTGAATATAAGTATGATGGCGCTAGAATAATAATTCATAAAAAGGGAAATGATATCTGGCTCTACACAAGGAGGCTTGAGAACGTAACTAAGCAGTTTCCTGAGCTAATCGGATACGTAAAAGAGTGTGTGAAAGCGAAGAGTTGCGTAATAGAGGGCGAAATGCTGGGTTTTGACAGTAAGACAGGAAAGCCCATGCCCTTTCAGTTTCTCTCCCAGAGGATAAAGAGGAAATATGAGATTGAGAAGGTGGTAAAGGAGATTCCGATACAGGTCAATCTCTTCGATATTGTTTACCTGAACGGTGATGTGTTGTTTGACAAACCCTTAGAGTCTAGAAGGAAAGTCCTAGAAGGGATAATAAAACCCAAACCAGGCAAGTTCCAGCTTGCAGAGCAGCTGGTTACGAAGGATCTGAAGAAGGCAGAAAAATTCTATGAAGAGGCCCTGAAGGCAGGACAGGAGGGTCTGATAGTCAAGAACCTGGAGGCCAGATATCAGCCAGGAAGAAGAGTTGGATACTGGCTTAAGGTAAAACCAATCATGGAGAACCTGGATCTCGTTATAATAGGGGCCCAGTGGGGAACCGGAAAGCGCGCAGGTTGGGTGGGATCCCTGGTTTTGGGATGCAGGAAGGGGGACAAATTCCTGGAGTGTGGGATGATAGGAACCGGTATAAAAGAGAAAGAGGACAAAGAGGGGGTCACCTTCACACAGCTAACAGAGCTCCTGAAGCCGTACATAGAGTCTGAAAAGGGAAGGGATTTGAGGATAAAGCCAAAGGTTGTTGTAGAGGTTGCCTATGAGGAGATACAGAAAAGCCCGAACTACACCTCTGGTTACGCTCTTAGATTTCCCAGGGTTGTTAGGATAAGGTTTGATAGAGAAGCGAATGATGCGGACAACCTTGAGAGGATAGAAAAACTCTATGGGATGCAGAGGAGCAGGTCTAAATAGTTTATTTTCACTGTTTGGTAACAAAATGCTTATAAATCTTTCGGTTAATAGTGTTTTGTATAGGTAAAAATAGCAAGATTTTAATCACTGGACGATAAGTTTTTAAATAAACTTGCTAAAAATAAATATTGATTAACATGGTTGCATCGGTACAGGTATTGGACGCTTTGAAGTCAATTGGCCTTAACCTCTATGAAAGGAGGATTTTCGTAGCTCTGTTAGCAAGGGGAGTGGCCACTGCAGCAGAGGTTTCTGAGATCGCGAAGGTTCCGAGATCAAGGTCTTATGATATTCTAGAAAGCCTTGCTGACAAGGGATTTGTTATGGTTCAGCCATCAAAACCAATCAGGTACGTTGCCCTTCCACCCAAAGAGGCATTGGAGAGGACAAAGCAGACGCTCAGGATAAAACATGATGAGATGGTTGACAGAATAAGCAGGCTCATGGAGTCT
>CP070801.1:826063-832207 GCA_020343575.1 Candidatus Aenigmatarchaeota archaeon | reverse complement strand
TATATGTTATGATGCTGCTGTCATTATAGAAAAGAATCCAGCTTGGTCTGTTAATTATAGTCCTAGCTATGAAGAAATATATCTAAGCATGGCTAGGCTAGCTTCTATGTCTAACCTACCTCGTGTCATTACCGAGCTGGAGTGTAGACGTTGGGATGATTCCAGCTTTAACAAGAAGTTACAAGTTGTAACATCAGGAGAAACAGAAGATGGATGAGATATACGAATTAGTAATACAGTTAGCATTGACAGTGCTAGTGCATATAATATTACTCTGCTTTATGCTATGGCAGTTTGTTGAGTCACTCACAAAACCTAATGATATAGACATTGAGTGTAACTTAGAACAAACTGACATAGATAAAGACTTGCTAGGTTAGGTCCGACTAGTAAGTAGAAACCAATAGGATCATGACATTCAAACTAACTGAGGTAATAACTATGACATTCTTTAAAAGTAATTGGGGACTTGTAACTGTAGCTATCGGTATTGCTACTCTTCTCTTCATTGGCACTAAAACAGGAGCACTATCTGGCTATGGTGAAGCTGAGAGTGACACACCTACAGCTATTATTGCTGATCCTAGCGATACTGTTGTTAAGTAATGCCCTTTCGATAGTTTAATTACTATTGCTGGTGTGCCTTGTGTATTCAGGGTGCACTGGCAATAGGTGTTAAGCCTATTGGTAACTGCTGGAGTCAGTGCACGACATCAAGTGCACTTCATTTAGTGTGCTTCACAAGTGCACTGCACTTCAGCTTAACATTAATGCGCAACAAAGGAGGTGCTGTATGTCAGTACGAACTAGCGCTATGTCGCACTATAAGTGTGCGGCTGAGGGTTTCATAGCCCTTGAGAAAAAAGCTGGGGAGCTTGCAAACGAGATCTTTCTCGGAACCAAACTACTAGCTGAAGAGTGTATTAACTCTGATCTTGTAGTTGAATTTGACAAGGCCATGCTTGATGCTGAAGCCTTGCTCAATGCGTCCCTATCCGATGGGGAGACACTGTCTAAGAAGTATGGACGGTGGAAAGTAACAAAGTCTCAGGTCCGTAAAGGCTTGAAGGCTGGGATCGATCCAACTAAATACAACAACTTGTTCCAATTCAACAAAGCAACTGACGAAAAGACCGGCGGTAATTCTGTCGGGAGTGGTGGTAAATCTGGTGGTGGCGCACTGGGTAAAGGTAACTCTAACAAAGGGGGTAGTAATACTAATAACAATCCAACGGAGTTACAACTTGTAACATCAGATAAGCTAAGCAAGGCAGTACAAGCCAAGCTTAATGATATAGCTAAACAACTCAGCAATATGTCTGAGGAAGACGCAATCAGTATCTTGAATGGTACTAGCGGAGCAATACGAAAGAAACTTAAAGCAGCGGGTGGCCGCTATAATAACCTGAAGACAGGCTAATAGCTTGGAGTGGTAGTACTTACTCAGTGGTAGACAGCAACACCACATTAAATATGTAGTGCTGTAGTGTGTTGTACTAAATACTCACTTCAAAATACAACCAGCTGAGAGTGTGTAGGTGTGCGCTTAAATATTAATAGCCTACACTGGCAGCTTTACCACTGTCGGGGAGACAGCGGCCCTTCCAATTAGATGGATGTTATAGTCATAAAGTTTGGCTGTAATGCCAGACATATTAAAACGTAGGAGATAGTATAGATGTTAATCCCAATTGAAACGTCACTCGGTGACTACGAACAGCGAGTCTTACTAGAACTCGATACTATATTAACATGGCCCGAAGCCTCAAGCTTCTTAGCTAAGCGTGGCTTCCGATTGATGGTCTGTACTGTACGAAACTCTTACGATCAATCATTAACTGTAACAGAATGTGTAAATAAAATACTGCTAATCATTAGTTGTTATTCTGAGTGGCCCTCAATCGATGCAACTGATTAGCCTATGTATTAGGGCGACATAAAACTTGATCGACGGTACACCGAGAGGCAATGTACTCACAGTGGGCTGCGATATGTGTTGATGAAAAGATACTATTGATGTGCTTAGCATAAACTTAATGCGCGGTTATGAGCAGAGATGTGTGATGTACTACCTATAAGGTATGCAACTCGGGTTACAACTTGTAACTTCGAGACAGACACGGACACACAGCACATACGTATGATGGAAAGAACACAACAGGTGGCTGGCACTTACAAGTTTCAATCGCCGTTTAATTTTTAACTTACCCCTGCAATAATATGGGGTAACAACAATGTTGATACTCTATACAGATTGCGGGGGTTCACTTAATAGGAGACTCTTGCAATGAAAATGAAACGAGGTAAGGATAAAAAGCAAAAGAAGTCTTCTGGATATTATAAAACTAAGTGGGTTAAAGGTGATCGCAATGGTGATGAATGCCTTATAGTCCCGCAGCAAAAGGAACCAGTGCCTAAAGAGATAGCTAAACAAATAGCAGACTCACTGGCACAAGGGAACAGCCACATAATAGCTGCTCACCCTTCTGCTGAATCCTTCCAGAAGAAAGCTAAAGTAATACAGATGCCAGTAGGCAGAGTCAGGAGAGAACATCCACCTGACAGAAACATACAAGTCATCATTAGTGATGAGGCTAGGGTGTATGCTCGATGGGCTGCCAACTCATTGAAGTCTAAGAATGACTGTGAACTTGCTTACTACAGTAAGCTACAGCATAGACGCTCTATGCAGACAGCTGCTAGTTATACTGTACCTGAGCCAGCTGTTGAAACAGAACAGCAGTCCAGCTTTAAAGAGAGGGAGTCCAACCCCAATCATAGAAGCTGGTTTGAATACAATAAAACTACAATGACTCCGAGTAGGTTGCCTATCTCTGAGTTCTTGGAAGGTGGTAAGTACCCTCCGACTCAAGCTCATGCTGTTAATGCAGTAGAGGAAGAGTTCTACACTGGACACAAGTGGTATCGTAACAATGTAGAAGAGGAGTACATGCCTGATATTGTCTTCGAGTATGAAGACTTATTCAAAGACTATTCACAGCTCTGTGTTGATGTCAACTGTGAGCGTGAAGAAATGTTTGAACAACTGCAAAAGAAACAAGAAGAGATTCTTGATCTTAAGGCACGAGTCAAACAACTAGATGATGAGTTAGCTTTAGCTGATGCTGATGAGCACCTGCGTAAGTGGGAAGCTGAGTTGACTAGTCACTATATCGCAAGTGAAGCTCCCCAGCTAGACAGACTTGCGAAAGACTTTACTCTATACAAGAAATTGTATGAGGATAACCCACTCCGTAGCTTCACACGAGAGCGGGGCATTAGCCATGAAGTAGAAGCACAGTTACGTGAGAAGTTTGATCGTGAATGTGAAGAACGGGTCAAGGCTAATGAACAAAGACAAGCTGAACGTAATGCTAAGCTTGAAGCTGAACTACTAGAACAAACTCGTCAGCATAAACTTAAGGTAGCTGCTGAAGTACTGGCTATCCGACGTATTGCAGACAAGGTTACAACTTGTAACTCTCACCTCAAGGTTAGAGCAGACAAGAAAACGTTTGGTAAGTGGGCACATCGTAACACATTGCCCATGTGTACTGAACGGATTAACTACATTCAGTGGTGGCAAGACACCTTGACACCTGAGAAGATGGCAGAGTTAGAGTACGCCTCGACTCCTGCTCAGCTTGAGTTGCGTAATCTTAAGCAAAGTAAGTACTACCCAACAGCTAAGACTATTCATAAAGGATGGTCTGTGTTTAAACATGCTATGACTAAGGAACGCCAGACTCCTTGGGCTAAATATAAAGCAGATAAACTGGCCCATGAAAATGAAATGCGTAAGCGTAAGCAACAGAGCTTAGCCGATAAAGCTAAGCACAAACGTCAAGTAATTGCTACCACTAAAGATGAAGTGAGGCAACGTATACGTACAATGTACGGAATAGCACACTAAGTGCAACACACTCTCAGAGGCCCTGTAAGCCTGTCTGAGAGGACTTTAACTTACTGGTAGGTAACTACTATGAAATGCTTAGCATTGTTTAGAGAGCAAGACAAGCCTCCCTAACTGTACTTATACTGTGTATCCTAGGTAAACACAGTTAAAGTTACAACTTGTAACCTCGATAAGAGGGAAACACCCTGCCATCTGCGGTAGGTGTGGGTATCTACTCCGCTATACACCATGTGTGCGTAGTACCACACTCCTCAGAGAGGGGGATAAGAATCCACAGCGTAAGCTGGATGATAGGTCACCTGTATGGTGGCAACGTTCTTTAATAATTAGGTAGACAGTGGTTAATTTGTGTGTGTGATATATTTATTTTAACCTTTTGTTTTAAATAGGAGGTGTCTTATGTATCGTAAGATCATAGACAATGGAGACTTGGTTGTTACCTACAAGCCTTGGTGGGGCTTTGGTAAAGAGTATCCATACCGTAACCTCTCTGAAGAAGTAAGATGTGCTGAAGAGTTAGTCAAGGCTGCTGAGTCCAAGTACTATGAGCTACATCATCGTTATGTTATAGCTTCTACCAACGTGGCTGAAGAGCTGGAGACTCTACAAGCGTTGTTACTTGACAACTCTAGTGCTTACTTCACTTCCGATTTAGATATATCTATATTGGAGAAAAGAGATGGTATAAAATATAACTACCGTAGTGGAAACAACAAGAAGGATTCTTCCTCTAACAAGGATAATCAACAGAAACAACAGCAAAAGAATCAGTCCGGCAATAGTAAGCAAGACAAATCTATATCTTTAGCTGACATCCTGTTGAAAGGTAAGGTTACACTTCACTGAGTTTAGTGGTTATCTAGGTATCCGACTGTTGTCTTGATGAGCAAGTACCTGACATGCCGTTACTAGCAGCTAGTGTGAAACCTAGTGTAGCGAAGGACTGGGAAAGGATCAAGACTCTGGATGTGTACGTTAAGGATCATCATTTGTTAGGGGGTTACCGACCCTATCCCTTTTCGGAGATAACGGAGAAACCTAGGCTACGATCTAGTTACCAACTGAGGCAGTCTCTCACTGCACGCTGAAAGAAGAAAGGTGTGCTTACCGTAAGGTTGTCCCTGGTGAGGGGATGGTGTACAGGGGCTGTCTTGGGTGTTAACTAAAAGGAGGTCACCAATGGTAAACAACTTTGAAGGACTGTATTCTATAGTCCAAGAAGAAGAGAATGGCTTATGTCGTGTCTTTAGACATGGCGATAAGTCGATGCCTAACAAAGTGATAGTGTCAGGAGTTGCTTTCTTACAAGCAGTTCATATCGCTATTGCTTTAGGTGAGGCAGAAAAAAGAGGGGGCATTCGTATGTGTCAACGTATGAGTGCATACATTAACCAAACTGAGGAGAGATATTATGAGCAAAGAGGATAAACAAATTGCTCTTATAGTATCAGCTCTGCAAGGCACAGCTAAGATCTTTAGAGCAACTCTGCTCTTCATCATTGAAGTAGCAACTAAGCTTTTAATTACTCTTGGTATAGCTGGCCTAGTTATCCTAACGTTCTTGGCTGTCTGGTATACCGGAGAAGTTACTGGACTGTGGGATTTCGTAGAGCTTGAGTACTATAAAAATACTTTCATATGATACACTATAGTCCATTCATTGAGTGGGCTATGTTGTGTCTACGTAAGACCTACATACTAGTCGCTATGCCTTGGTACTTTAGGCGCTGGCGGTAGGCTGTAGCACCTAACCCCTAAGACATATGTCGATGGAGGGACTGGACTGCAACTCCAGTATAAACTTAACCGGGTTACAAGTTGTAACCTTAACACTAACCAAGTAGGAGGTATGATATGTTTGATATACCTTATGAAGGGTTATGGATAGTTCCTTTTATCCTGACTCTCATTGTCCTAATCGGGAATCGTTTGGCTGTGAGCGATGGGGTGGATGGTGCGTCTGATGTACGGGACGTGTTGTCAAACGATGATTGGGCAATGTATCTCACAGAGGAGGAGCTTGTGGTATTAGCAGTACTTATAGCACGAGCTGATATGAGGTCGTATTGGGGGAAGGACATCTCAAATATAGATTAAGGCCGACTGCCTATGGTATCTTTAGACTGTGGGATGTGCAGCATCGGTCGTTAGTCAGACAGTAATCAAAGCATAAGTGATTATGGTAACCACACTTGATACAGGTTCCATTGTGATTATGTACTAACGCT
>CP070801.1:814852-825963 GCA_020343575.1 Candidatus Aenigmatarchaeota archaeon | reverse complement strand
GGGTCGTTGAGGATGCTGTGTTTCCATCTCCGATTACGCACAGGATCGCCTTTGAACACGAAACCTACTTGTTCCAAATCATGCTGGATCACCTTGGAACGCAATCTGGCTCGTTCCTCTGCATCATGTGCGGACTTGGCATCACGCTCATCCCACCAGCACTCTAAACATCTAGTTCCGACTCGGATTTCCAAATGGGGTAGATTCTTCTTACCGGGCTGCCAATTCTTGAGAGGCCAAGTGGTATCTGGCTCGAAGGTATCTGACCATTTTTCGACATCGTAGCGGTAGCTGATTCGGTGGAGTCCGGCGTAAATTGGAATGTTTAGGGTGTCCCTACCCTCGGGAGAGATGTTTAGGTCCGAGGGTGAGCCAGAGATGTTTAGGTAGGTGCATCCGATGATGGTTAATTGATAGGGTTGATAGGAGGATCGAGCATAGGGAAAAAGGATGTCTTTATCGACCAAACTTCTGATGATTTGGGATACTCTACCTCTTGTGATCTTCAAATCGACTGCTATCTGGGTCGCCCTTCTGCCCTTTACGAGAAGTCGAAGGACTTGATCTTCTTTTGGTGTGAGTTCGGGAGTTTTCATCCTACTAGATGTTTAGATTAGATGTTTAGGTTAGCTCTCAGCTTAAAAAAAAAGGGGGGGAGGTAATCTTGAGTGGAGAGACTATCTGGCTCTATCGCAATATTAAGACAGCCTCTCCGGGAACTCACGACACACAATCCATCGGGGGATGAGGATTTACTTTGAAGTCGTGTAGTTCCATTCATACCTTCAACAACATCTTGTTAAGACCTACTTTCTCGATTCTAATCTCTCCCAGGGCAGCGGATATCTGGGCGTATTTGCTCGTGGTCTGGTGGGATAGTTTCAACGCCTTTGCGAGACGCTTTATGTTCAATGGACCTGATACTGAATGGACTACGAGTTTGATCTGGTCGAGGATTTCTTGTTGGGTGTTCATTCTGGATTATTGATTGCGAGTAGTTGACAGACGATATCACCGTCTGGATGGTGGATGGTTATTGTCTCTGGGTAGTCTGGGTATGTGAAAAGGTTCTCGGATTTGTTCACTCGGAATATGACCATACTTGTCGTCGCTGGACACTCATAGTAAGCGAGAGCGTCATTCGTTGGTGGGTCCAAAGCTCCCCAATCGAAGTTCAAGACGGTCATATATCCTTCAACGAAACCACGATGATGATGTTCATCGTATGCGTCGCTATATCCCTCCTTATAGACTACCATGCCAAAGGCATAGAGAGACACTACGACGAGGGCAATCAACAAAACCTTTAGACACAGTATTTTTTTCTTGTGCGTTCGTTTTTCCATATCATTCCTCCTTTTCTTCTCGATATTTCCTTAACTCCTCAAGCAAGGTGTCTTTTCTGACGTATTCGATTACGACCCCTTTTTTGGAGTGGGTGATAGTGTCGTCGTGGGTTTGGATGATGTTGATTATGTCGATTATGATTTGTCTGGTCATTCAAACTCTCCGATGATCTTCTGCTTACGTTCCTTGAAGGCAAGTTGCATAACTCGTTCAAACGGTGAGCCTTGGCAACGATGAGCTTTCCCATGACAACTATGGCAGAGTAGAACTAAAAATCGTGGATTGTATTTGTGCTCCTCAAGATAGGGATTCTTGTCGTCTGACCATCCACCATCTTCTTCAAAATGATGAATCACTAAAGGTTTTCCAGCGGTAGCAGAACCATGACAAAAGAAACATCTGTTTCCGTCCAGTCGAATCAGCTTGGCTTTCAGACCTCTTGGCCATGTGTGGGTTTTCTTGTATTGCTCTTTGTAGAAGTCATCGACCATCAACTAACCTCCCTCACCACATCAATCGTATAGGCTGAACTCATCTAACTCCCATCTCTTTCAGAAGATTCTCAGTCCCTTCCCAACGCCTGTCGAAGTCCTCCATCCTTTTGATGAATCTGACTATTTCCTCAGTTGTTTCTCCTCTGTCCAATCTCTTTTTGACGGACTTGATATCGTCTTTGGCATCTGACATCTTATGAAAGCAACTTGGGTGAATTGAGAACATACCATCCTCTAGGTCATCTTCGTCTCCAGTTTCACACCAAAGGCAGAATGCCATCAACTAACCTCCGCAACATCAATGGTATAGGCTGAGTATCTTTCATCCTTGATTCCGTTCTCGGTCATTTTCTTTTTAGTTCCTTTTTCACTTCTGGTGGAACATTAAGACCCCATCCAGATTTCTCCGTGTTCCATTGGTCATTGTGCCAGATGTCGAATCCCCTGTTTCTCAGTCTTGCGTTGGCTGGAGTTATGCTTGATCCTTTCAGAGCTTTCACAAGAAGTTTTCTGGGGGCAATATCGCCTTCATACTCTCGGTAGATTCTCAAGAGTTCGCTATCTACGGTGTCTTTGTTGGGTTCTATGAATGTCTCTGGTGGCTTTCCCGGTCCGTTGTCTTTGAATTCCTTGAGGGTTTTTTGGGTCATATCTCAAGGTATTGTCATTATCTTTTTCAAATCCTTGACCTTACGATAGGATGTCAAATCTTTGTGCTCATCCATGATTATGTTGAGAGCATCTTCAATAGCTCGATTATAGCCTTCGTTCCAAGCTACGAATGCATTTGCATACTCAATCCAGTCATCACTATCTCTTTCAAATTTCTCCAAATTCTTTCTGTATGGATTCTTCGTCATCTTCTTACTCTCCTATCTCCAACTTACTCTGATTGATCTTGAACCATCCACAACGGTTTCTGTCGTAGATTATGAATCTGTTTTCTTCGAGAGCCTTCTTGTATCTAGCTACGCACATAGGGGAATGCTTGGCGATTTTGGACTCCAATACCGACCTCTTGTAGAGTTTTCCGTCTCCGCATTGTTCTATGAGTTCTCTTTGGATTTGGGATAGGACGGTCATGCGAACTCCGTTAATTTCCTAGGTAGGCTTTCATACCTAGCTTTGATTATTGGCTCGTACTCCTCTCCTATTTCGATACCGATTACGTTGATGTTTTCCTTATGACCAGCGACTAAAGACGTTCCGCTTCCGAGAAAAGGATCGAGAGATGTTCCACCTTCTGGGGTCACTAAACGGAGAAGATAACGAATCAATTGCTCTGGTTTTTGGGTGACATGGAATAGGAGATTTGATTTCGTGGAGTGGGTTTTGTGGTCTGAGGGTTGAGTGTCGGGATTGTTCAATTCCATTATTGATGTTATTGCCTTCCCGAATCTATGCTCATCTGACCAATTTGGCTCATAATCAACCCCACAATCTTCACAATGCATCATGTGTTTTCTGTGGTCGTCTCTCTTGTCTCCGGGGTAGGCTTTCTTACAGACGGAACAGTAGAAGTATCTCTCTCGCTTGGAGGCTTTGGCGATGTAGAAGAAGCGGGAAGCTCCACCTGAATCTAATGGGGAGTTTTGATAAGTTAATGGTGTCATTTCCTCTTTGGTATTCCCTGAATGTTTCCAACCGACTCCTTGAAAACCGACAGGTGTTGATTTGCTTTCCCCACTCTGCTTATCCAAAATACGACATGGACAGTTTGGGTTGGTGTGGATTGGTGGGGTGTCGTTGTAGTTGATTGTTGGGTGGCTCTCTTTCGCCTTTCCGTAGATTTCTCCATTTCCAAAGGTGTGTTCGTGTTTAGTGGTTCTCGGTTCTCCAGCTTTCCCAGGTATGACCTCCTCACAAGTGCATTCAAGGATTAGGTTTGCGGGGAAACGGCCTTGGTGTTCTGGCGTGAACCCTCCATTTTGAAAACCCATAGGTCGGGATGTGACAATAGCGTTACCACGATTCTGAGCAGATATTATTTCCGTTCCAATCCTACACCCACCCACATTGATCCCACCAGTCCCATACTTAAGAACATTAAGAGCTACGTTCTTTTCGGATATTGGTTTACGAGCTACTACTATTGGTTCGATTGCGGGTTTAAGTGCTGTTCCCCATCCGTCGTAGTCGTCAAGTTCCTTTCCGATGTTAAGTGATTTCGGAAATCCGCTTCCGTATATCCAGGGTATCATGTCTCTAATCTCAAAACCAGCATCTTCAACGGCACAGACCATTCTGTGATAGGTTCGAGTTCCACCAAACGCTAATAGATAACCTCCTGGTTTTAGGACACGAAAGACCTCGGTTGCCCACTCGAGGTGGAATTTTTGAGCAGATTCTCCAGCGTGATATCTAGGAACTTTCCCTCCTCGAGATGTACCAAAGAGCCAATTACCTCCAAGATTTTGTTCTCTCATATCAGGATGTCCGTTCCGTTCTCCCCAATCTCCAGCAAGTTTGTCCCACTCCTTTCCCATGAACTCAAGTCCGTATGGTGGATCGGTCACGCAACTATCGAAAAAGTCATCTGGATATTCCTTTAGGATGATTCGGCAGTCTCCTATTTGGTAGGTCACTTACCCTCCCAAGCCATCCATTCCGAATAGCTCTCTGGGTGATCCACTCCGTTTCTCGTGTTCCTGACCATAGCAACGGAGCAAGTTGTGTTGTATGGATGCCAAGTCTCGCAGTAATCACAGACCCATCCTTCACAGTCGTTGTTCCTACAAACAAGATTCAGATGGTCGATGTTATAAATGGGCGAACCGAAGGTGAGGATTTCGGATATGATGGACTTCCCAATGGAAACAAGATACTTACCGCAGCAAGGACATTTCATCGTGTGATTCCAAAACTTCATAACCAAATCGTATTGTTCTCTGCCCTCGTAGATGGAGTTTGAGAAGATGGAACGGAATGCTTTTTCTGGATGGTGATTCTCCTTGTTTCCGATGATGATTAAACGATTGGCGTTTCTCTCTAGGATTTTGTTATGGTCAGTCATTCAAGAACCTCCAAAAAAATAGAGCCTCGGAATACTGAAAGAGGAGGGGTGCTTACGACTCCGAGACTCTGCTACGTCCTTTGTTGTGGAGGCGGTCCACGAAAACAGGTCAGCTTGAAAAAATAGTCCCAGAGATTGTGGGTCGTAGAGGATAGGAACAGGTTCTCTGGGACGGTCCGATAGGTTAATCTTCATACTTCTCCGTCATCTTCTGAAAGGTCTTTCTCCAACAACTTTGACAATAAGGTGGATTCTTGATTTCGGTGAAGGTGCTGCATCTTGGACAAGTTAGTTTCATTTGCCTCCGTTCTCAACAATCTTAATTCCAAACTTGATTGCGGTATCTCTTACCTCTTGCGAGAGTTCGATATCTCCGATGACTATGAGCTTCTTGTTTGGGGAGGAGTGGAGGGTTAGGTTCATGTCTCCCTCAGTATCTTTTTGTAATCTTCCCACGCTGTGCAATCTTGTTCAAGTCGCCCTTTGATCCTGTCAAATAAATCATCGATATGGGGGATGCTTTCTTTGGAGAGATTGTAGGGTTTGAGTGCGGGGTTGATGACTGGTTTGTTGTCGTTGTTTTGCTTCAAAAATCGTCCAGTTTCATAGTCTAGGTTCTTGAGGAATCTTTGAACTCCTTTTAGATATTCAGGGCATTCGTGAGCTTTTGCTTCCTTTTTAGAAGGTTCGTAATGTCCACATATCGTGCATCTCCAAACGTGGTCGTATTGGTCTGGCTTGTCTTTGGTTTTGGACGGAGAGTCTGGAGTCGATTCAGCATCTGGTTGCGTTTTTGCCACGTCAAGCTCGGATTCCTTTTGATTTTCTACTCCAGCGGAATCAGATTCTCCCTCTCCGTCCTGGGGAATTTGGGCCGTCTGCTCAGAAACATCTTCCCCATCGTCAGGCTCTTCAAAATCATCAGGATGGGAATCCGACAAATCTTCTGAGCCTTGACCGTCAGTTTCGTCCTCAGAGCCGATTCTAGGCGTTTCTATGGGGGGTTTGGGTTCATCGAATGTGATACCGTCTTTGACTATGATGCGAAGCTGTGCTACGCTGTATGAATCCGAATCTTGTTTTAGTTGATCGAGTATCTCTTTCCTGAGCTTCTCGTCCTTGATTCGAGAGAGTTGATATGCTTTGTTTAGATGTCCACCATTTTCTAGGAAATTAACTAAATCGTAAAAAGTTGATATCGCAACTATTCTCGAAACCTCGGATTTGTCTATGCCAGAGTCTATTGCGACCTTCTCTTGGGAATATTTGAACTCTCGGACACCTTTGATGACAACTTTGTATTTCTCCCATCCGGAGAGCTTCTTTTGATTGACGTTCCTTCGGACCCGCTTGAAGAATTTCTGAGCTTCGGTTCTCGGACAGGGTGCGACTATGCAGCGTAGCTTCTTCCACTCTAGGATCGAGGCTGCATCAAGTCGTCTGTGTCCGTCGTCGATCTCATATTTCCCTTCGTGTTGGGTTGGGTAGATGATGATTGGATCAAGGCCCTCATATCCAACTGATTCAACCGTTTGGACGAATCGATCTCTCTCGTCGGAGTCCTCGAATATCTTCTCTCTTGGGTTGTCTCCAGCCACTAGCTTATCCACTTCGATTTCGATTATTTCTTTCATGCTTTCCCTCCCTTCTCATTTGGTATGAATTGAAACTCGTAAGCAAAACGTTCAAACCAATCTGGATACATCTTTCGATAGAGTCTCTCGTAGTCTGGTGGTTTGTATCCTCCCTCTGCATCAGCATCCCATGCAGTTATCCAAAAGAATCCAGTGGATTTCATTCCAGGTGCTTCTCTCCACTTCTTGAGTATCTTGATCCTTCCCTCTGGAATCGCCTTCTTCCCTCGTCCTGGTTGAATGGCGTAATCTTTTCCGACCTCGTACCTGTCAGTGGGTCGTCGTGTCTGGGTTTTCGTTCCGTCGATTATCTTCTGGATTGAACCTTTGACTGAGAATATCATGGATAATCCCATTCCCTGAGGCTGTCCAAAATCTCATTCTCATACCACGTAAATGGAATAATTGCCAATACAAAGCCTTCCTTGATTTCGTCAGTTTCCCTTCTGATGTAGGAGATTGAGAGTTCAAGTGGCTCATCACCTAACCAGTAAATCATCTGTGAGAGTAGCCATCCCTTCGGATATTTGATACCAACATCCACCTTGTGGTTTCCATTGATGGCTGGCGAAGGGTCAATATTCCGACAATAATCGTAGATGGACTGCATCAAGTCCCTCCCAAATCAATAAACTCAGTATTCGGTGGAAGATAATAATCTGGATAGCGTTCAAACATATACAGTCGGATGTCTCGGATCAGCCAACCATGCAAGGGGGACGTTCCACGATTCTGCTTATCTTCGTCTTGGGTTCTGAGGGCGTGGTGTCTGTCGCATAGGACGACCATCTGTTGCTCGAAATTACGCCAGGGGAGATTGTAATACGGAACACCGGCTCTGAGATTTCCATAGGGTCCGCATTCGTGGTGGACGTTGTTTTTGCCCTTGCATCCGTTGTCGATGATACAACTTTTGTCCCTTTCTAGGACTTGTTGTTTGAGGTCCGTTATGATTCCTCCCTCGGTCTGTATTCAGAGCAAGAGTTCTTGTGGCGACAAGCGGGTGAAATGCGAAGTCCCTTCTTGCAGTAGTATTCGATTCCGTTGTGGTCAATTGAAACGCAAAGGTCAGTCATCTACTCCTCCTCCTTGTGGGTGGGTTGTGCAATCTTCATCCATGCCCTCCAGATGAAAACATAGAACCTTTGGAGAATTTGATCTACATAGTATCCTTTGTATGGCATTACTTCCCTCCAGTCTTTCGACTAAAAGTCTTGGATATTGTACCTTTTACGTCAAATCCAGGTGTCGGGGGATTCGATAGTGTTATATAGCTGGTAGCTTCGTCTGGCTCGTCTGTTTTAGGTACACTTTTTGGTGCATTTGAGCCAAACCCACTTTTTGTTTGCTGAGTTGAGCACCTATGTAATCTCTTGTTTGATCCACCGATTCGTGTCCGAGTAGTCTCGCTGTCTCCTCTAGGTCTTTCGTAGTGTCGTGATAGAATCTCCCGAAACTCCGTCTCAGCGTGTGGTGTGTTGCCTTGATCTCCGCTCGGTCCGTTATCTTCTTTAGGATCGAGTCTAAACTGACCGGGTGATAGTTCTTCAGCTTCCCATCTCTCTTGTGGACGAGTAGATACTCGCTGTCCGTCAAAGTCGATCTGACCATCTCGTTCCGTTCCTGAATCCAGAAGGCTATTATCTCGTCCGTCAGATTCTCGTGCTTGGAGATGGTCCTGTATTTCTCCCCTTTGCCATGAATCAGTACGCTGTCGCCCTGGAAGTGATATAGTTGTGCTCTCGCCACTTCGATCCTTCTGAATCCGAGTAGAAGTTCCAGATGAACGAGTACGCTCTCCATCGGGGTTTGGCAACTGGCCACTATCAGTTGAGCTTCTTCTTCCGACAGCCAAGTTCTTTTTGGATTCGGTCTGGGTATCCTTATGTCCAGGTCTTTGAATATCCGATTTCCGTTGTGCTCCAAGAAGGTCTTTAGGATGCTCAGGTTCGTCGGTGAGTTCCAGGTTTTTCTCAACAATTTTATCTCGTCCTCTCCTATTTTTATGGGATTCGTTTTCAGGTTCTCCTCTCTCAGAAGATTGTACGCTTTTCTCAGGACGTAGAAGTATTCCATTACCGTCCCCTCGCTCAGACCCCTGGTTTGACACCTTGTCAGGTACAACTCCATTTGTTTTAGGAATGGAGGTTTCCTTGGCATCTTTTCCTCCCCCTGATAGATTTAAGGAATTTGAATCTGTTGATTTCTTATGGGTTCTGATGAAGGTTTCGTGGTGACGAATCAAATATTCAAGTGCTCCAATGAACCCATCTTCAAAACCCTCATTATATCCATCTTGCCAATCTTCAGTCGGTTCGTCTATCTCACTCACCCCTTTCTGAGAGAACCTTTGACGCACCATCTACGAGAGCGATACCAACAAACAGATTCACGATTCCAATCAGATTCCCAACTATGAAACTAGGAACGACAGCTATGAGATTCAAGAAGGCGAAGATTATCAGTAGCCAGAAGTATGGTTTTTTCTTCATCACTCACCCCCATTGTTCAGCCATTCATCGATTGGCCTTAACTTTCCATGCCACCAAACCTGACGGATTTGGTCTTTGTGGATACGCTCTTTTCTCTTGAGAACGTCCCGGATTGTGAGGTTGTTGCCATCGACCCTGAAAACCTTTCCTCCTCTGTATCCTCCTCTGACTTCTCTTTTGGAGATGTATTCAACGTGCTTTCCTATCAGGTCATTCAGGGTTCTCATCAGTATCCCTCATAGTCTCAGCCATCCTCCTCCTGACGTACTGATCCATACATCTCTCGTACTGGTTGCAAGATTCTGAACAAGTAAGCTCACAATTGGGGATGTTGAATCTGTGGAGTGCTGCTTCTCTCATGTTGTCTCCGATCTCGATTGCGGATAGGAATTCGGTCATGTTCCCTCCTCCTTGGCTATTGCCTCGTCCAGTTTCATTCGGACAAAACCCGACAAGTTGATTTATGTATGCTCATCGAGGAAATCTTTCTGATCGACCCTTATCTTAATCGTCCTCTGAACAAGCTCATTTCCATCGTTCTTGTTTGATGTCATAGTCTAATTTCAAGGTAATTACATGTATGTATAAATAAGTTGCGTCAATTTTATCAGAAAAAGGCTAACAATCAAATAATATAAAGTTGAGTTCTATATATCGGATATGACAACTGAGACGATTACCATTTCAATACCTAGAAGCCAGTATAACGCTGTCAAGGACTTAATTGAAGCTCATCCAGAATGGGGTTATGATTCACCTTCCCAAGCCATCAAGGACGCAATCAGGGATTGGTTGTTGAAGAAGAAACTGGAAGAAAGGCACTTCGAGATCAGGATCGAGAATGAGGTTGAGTTGTAATCTCCACGAGCTTTTTGTGGGTATCCTTTGCGAGTTGTTGTAGTTCTGGGTTATCCTTCTCCTTGTCTGGAACAATGAAACTTAGAATAACCTTACCTTTTGACATCGCCTCCCCAGAAATTCATAGTGTCGGTTGTTAATAAATATATGCTTAATTGTGTTATAAAAAAGAGAGGAGATAAGCGTTAGCTGAAATTCTGAAATGCACAGTCATACTGGACCTGGTTGATGTGACTGGTGTCAAAGAGGGTCTGCACACGATCCTTCACATCCTGGTCGGGAATGTCGTACTCGTACCTCTTGGTCTGGGATATCTGGTCGTGGTAGTTCAGGGACCAGTGCAGTATTCCATCTTTGTAAACATATTCGACCTTCATGTAGTATTGACTCGCCAAGACTGGACATTGTTTCATATTCTCTTGATGCTCCCTCTCTTGCCACCAGGGAAGTATGAAAAAGACAGTGGCCAACACAAGTGCTATGAGGACTGCGATTATGATTATCTTGGAGACCACACCTTTCATGCCACCACGCTCAACATCACAAACGCCGACCCGACCAGATATGCGAGGATGAAGGTTATTATGAACATGACGCAAAAGACCATGTAGAACTCCAAAAGGGGTGCTTTGAAGAAAACCTGAAAGGCGATGATGACCGGGAGTCCTATCAAGATCAGAATGAACACCATAACGAGCAGTGCGGTGAAGATGATGTTAGAGAGGTTCTGGCTGCCAATCGCACCGCTGAACTGGTCGGGTCCGAGCAAGTCTCCCATGAATGGCATGAAGGCTCTGATGGGATTCGTGAACCCAACGTCAATGACCATGCTTGTTTGAAGAATGGTGATGCCAACAAAGGCGAACATGATCCCCATCGCCATCCCGAAGATCATTACCAGAAGCGGAGTCCTCAAGCATCTCCCCGACCTATCATGTCAAGCATACAAACTGTCCAGTCATAATCTGATTGGTCCATCCAAAGGGAGTATCGTGTCTCGGTGATGGCTCTCTGCATGAACTCGGCTTGTTGCTCCATGTTCAAGTAGGCTTTGGGTTCCTTGAGTTCGGTGTAGATGCTGAGGTATTCCGTACCTGGTCCCTCTTTCAGAAGGAAATAGACCTTGTTAGGCTTGAACGGTGGCTCTGGAAAGACATCGGTTGTCTGATAGACCTTTGTGTACCACTGCTTTCCGGGTTCGATTGTGGGTTCAAAGGATTGGAAAAGGTATCGGTCTGGTTTCAGCCAAGTAATCCAAGTATTCCCATCCTTC
>CP070801.1:809380-814752 GCA_020343575.1 Candidatus Aenigmatarchaeota archaeon | reverse complement strand
TGCGAAGTATGGGGCCCCTTATTTCCAGAACTACATTGGATCCGGCCTGGATCCCAGTTAAATAAGGGCAATGTGCTGCTGGCTGAACATGAATCAGAAAGAACTCATAAACAGACCTGGGCATGTATTCGCGGCAGGTGATTCAACAGGATCAATAGGTGTTGTTACTCTAAACCTGAACCGCTATGGTTACGGGGCAAAGAACAGAGATGAGTTTTTTGAGAAAATCAGACATTACATGGCGATGGCGAAAGATTCGCTGGAGGTAAAGAGGAAGGTTATCGAGAATAACCTCAAAAACGGTCTAATGCCATACACAAAGGTTTACCTCGGAAACTTCAACAACCATTTCTCAACTATAGGTCTCTGTGGTATGAATGAGGCATGCCTTAATCTGATTGGAAAGGATATAGCATCTTCGGAGGGTAAAAAGCTGGCAATAGATACGCTGAAATTTATGAGGGAAAATATCAGGGAGTTCCAGCAGGAGACAGGAAACCTTTACAATATAGAGGCAACTCCTGCAGAAGGAGCCTCATACAGGCTTGCAAGGGAGGACAAGAAGATGTATCCTGACATAATAACGTCTGGTAAAAAGTTCCCGTATCTCACAAATTCGACCCAGCTTCCTGTGGGTTGCACTGATGATGTTGTGGAGGCTTTGGAACATCAGAACGATATCCAGCTACTGTATACAGGGGGAACGGTTTTTCATACGTTCCTGGGCGAAAGAATGACATCTTGGGAGAATGCTATTACCTTGGTAAAAAAAATTGCATACAACACCAGGATTCCATACTTCACAATAACCCCCACATTTTCGATATGCCCTGTTCATGGTTATGTCCGGGGTGAACATCACAGGTGTCCAGTAGAGGTTAAGGATAAAAAGTAGAGGTGATGGGATGACAAAATGTAAACAAGAATGTGAGGTCTTTTCAAGGGTTGTTGGGTACTTCAGACCAGTGAACATGTGGAATGATGGTAAAAAAGAGGAGTTCAAGGATAGGTTTGTGTTTATAGAAAAGAAGGCGTTAAAGCGCAAACTGAAAACCTGATCTGTAATTATTCTTATTTGGAATTAAAGAATCATCAGTGATGCTATGCTACCGATAAAGGGTCTGCAGAAAACATCAGTTATTGATTACCCAGGCAAAATATGTTCTGTGGTTTTTGTTGCAAACTGCAACTTCCGTTGTCCTTACTGTCAGAACCCGGATCTCATCCTGAATCATAAAAAGCTACCGAACATTCCTGAAAAGAAGGTTTTTGAGCACCTGAAGAAGAGGAGGAAATGGGTAGATGGTGTGTGTATAACAGGAGGGGAACCCTGCATACACGAGGGTTTGGTTGAGTTTATCAAGAAAATAAAGTCCATGGGGTTCCTGGCTAAACTCGACACAAATGGGAGCAACCCGGAGATGCTCGATCATCTGATAAGAGACAGGCTTCTGGACTACATAGCAATGGACATAAAGGCTCCCTTGAAAAAATACAGCAATTCTGCAGGGGTCAAGGTCAATGTTCTTAACATAAGGAGGAGTGTCAGTCTCATTCTCAAATCAGGGATAGATTACGAATTTAGAACGACAGTGGTTCCCAGGCTTTTTAGGGAGGAAGATCTGATCTCAATAGGGAAATGGCTGAAAGGAGCGAAGCTTTACTGTCTCCAGCAGTTCAGGTCACTGGCAACCCTGAACAAGGAATACCAGAAGGAGGAGGCGTATCCTGAGGATAAACTCAGGGAGCTTGCAGATATTGCAAAGCCGTATTGTGATAGGGTTGAGGTCAGGGCATAATATTTATATATAACAGTGTTATATTTAAAGAAAGATTTGATTGAGGTGAAGTTCATGGGAAAGAAAGCTGAAAAGAAGGGGAAGGTAACAAAGGACATGACACTCGGGGATATTATAAAGAAGTATCCGGAAACCGTAGAGGTGATGCTTAAGCGTGGTCTGCATTGCGTTGGCTGCCATGTGGCTGCATGGGAAACCCTGGAGCAGGGAGCAAAGGCTCATGGAATGTCTGAAAAAGAAATAGAGTCTATGCTGAGTGAGATGAACAATCTTGTCAAAAATATAAAGAAGGGAAACAAAAAATAAAAAAAGTGATTTTATGGCAAAGATAGACCACAAGGTTCCGAAGGTTGACAAGAAAAAGTGCATAGGCTGTGGGGCATGCGTCTCTGTATGTCCGCAGAACGTTTTTGAACTGAAGGATGGGAAATCCCACGTGGCAAGACCAGAGAACTGTGTTGAATGCAATGCCTGTGTAGAGAACTGTCCGGTAACGGCAATAAAACTGGTGAAACCGAAATAGAAACCTGCTCCATTTTTTGCCAGTAGCTTTATATATTATTTTCACAGTTTTTAATTTATGAGACTTATGGGGTGAAATCATGGAAAAAGTATACCTTGATTACGCTGCAACGACACCGGTAGATTCCAGGGTATTGGAGGATATGAAGCCATACTTCAGCAAGGAGTTCGGAAACGCTTCCTCACTCTACAGTATGGGCCAGCAGGCAAGGTTGGCAATGGAGAACTCCAGGAAAAAGATCGCAAATATCATAAATGCTGAACCGAATGAAATTGTTTTCACATCAGGTGGAACAGAATCCGATAATCTGGCTCTGATTGGTGTTGCCCTGGCAAACAAGGAAAAAGGAAATCACATAATAACCAGCAAGATTGAACATAAAGCGATCATGGAGACTTGTGAGTTCCTGGAGAAGCAGGAATTCGAAATAACGTATCTGGATGTTGATAAATATGGAATTGTCGATCTAAACCAACTCAAGAAATCTATCAGAAAAGAAACCATTCTTGTTTCAATAATGCATGCCAACAACGAGATTGGAACCCTAGAACCCATTGAGGAGATTGGAAAGATATGTAGAGAGAAAGGTATTTATTTTCATACCGATGCTGTACAGAGCTTTTGTAAGATTCCAATAGACGTTAAAAAGATGAAAATAGATATGTTATCCGCAAGTTCCCATAAAATCTATGGACCAAAGGGCGTTGGATTGTTATATGTGAGGAAGGGTGTTAAGATAGAACCCCTTCTACATGGTGGGGGACACGAATCTGGTAGAAGATCTGGAACGGAAAATGTTGCCGGAATTGTGGGATTCGCAAAGGCCTGTGAAATCGCAAGCAAGGAAATGGGGAAGGAGGCAAGGAGACTCAGTAAGATGAGGAACAGGCTCGTGGAGGGTATTTTAAAAATTCCAAACTCCTATCTTAGCGGGCATCCTGAGAAAAGGCTTCCTGGGAACACAAATTTCAGGTTCGATTTCATAGAGGGTGAGGCTTTAATTCTGAGACTGGATATGTTGGGTATAGAAGCGTCTACAGGATCTGCGTGTTCATCTAGAGATCTCAAAGCTTCCCACGTCCTAACATCAATAGGATTGAGTCCAAAACAAGCGCATGGTTCACTGAGAATAACCATGGGTAGATATACAAGAGAAAAGGATATAGATTATGTTATCAAAAGCGTTCCGAAAGTTGTGAATGAATTGAGAAAGATAAGTCCGTTCAAGAAAGGTTGGGAGTGAAAGGTGATAACATGGTGTATTCGAAAAAGGTTATGGAACTGTTCCAGCATCCCAAGAACATGGGAGAGATGAAAAACCCAGACGGGGTCGGGAAGATCGGAAACCCTATTTGTGGGGATGTGATGTGGCTCTACATAAGGGTTGGCAAGAACAAAAAAGGTAAGGAGATAATAAAGGACATCAAGGTCAAGACCTTCGGGTGCGTTGCAGCCATAGCGACGTCCTCCGCTATTACAGAACTTGCGAAGGGAAAAACCATTGAGGAAGCAGAGAAGTTAACAAATAAGGACATAGTCGATGTTGTTGAGGGTTTACCACCACAGAAGATTCACTGTTCTGTTCTTGCTACACAGGCCCTTAAAAGGGCAATAGAGAATTACAAGAAAAATAAGAAAAGAAGGTGATTCTATGACAGAGTACGATAATTTTGGACCAGAGAAGGTTATGAGGGTTTATGACCCAAAGACTGGGATGAGGGGTGTTGTTGTAATCGATAACACATCGCTGGGAATCGGGAAGGGTGGAATAAGAATGACACCATCCGTTACCAAAAACGAAGTCGCACTTCTAGCAAGAATAATGACATGGAAAAATGCATTGGTAGGAATCCCTTTTGGTGGAGCAAAATCAGGGGTAATTGCTGATGACAAAAAGATTTCAAAAGAAGAGAAATTGAAGATTGTCAAATCGTTTTCCAAGGCATTGAAGGAGATATGTCCGAGTATCTATGTTGCCGGACCCGACATGAGCATGGCACAGGAGGAGATGAGAGCTTTTGCAGAGGCAAACGGTTCCATGAAGGCGTGCACCGGAAAGCCAAAGGAAATGGGTGGTCTGCCCCATGAGCTCGGATCAACAGGTTTTGGTGTACACCGTGCAATGCACGTTGCAGCCAAGCACGCAGGTTTGGATCTTAGCTCTGCTAAGATAGCGATAGAGGGTTTTGGAAACGTGGGGAGTTTTGTTGCCAGATTCCTGAAAGAGCATGACAACGCAAAGGTTGTTGCTGTATCGGATTCCAAGGGTGTGATATACAACGATGGTGGGATTGACTTTGAAAAGTTATCCCAGGTAAAAAAGGAAACAGGTTCCGTGGTTAACTACAGACCAGGAAAGCCATGTCCTTGTTCAAAGATAATCGACCTTCCTGTTGATATACTTGTGCCTGCTGCAATTCCTGATCTGATTCGATCAGGAGACGTTAACAAGATAAAAGCAAAACTTATAGTAGAGGGATCAAACATCCCAATGACGCCTGAAATAGAAGAGGTTCTGCACAAGAAAGGTGTACTAATCGTTCCTGACTTCGTCGCGAATGCCGGCGGTGTTATATCATCTTACGTTGAATACAATGGAGGGACAGAGAAAGAGATGTTCGATCTGGTTGATAAAAAGATAACAGATAATACAAGATTGGTTCTGGAGAGGTCGAAAGAGAGGAACATAAATCCAAGGGATGCAGCACTAGAAATCGCAAAGGAAAGGGTCTTGGAAAAGATGTAAATTCCATGTCATATCATTGACAGTAGAATAAACATTTAAAAAACAAAAAATTAATTTCTCCTACAGGGTGTTTTTATGGCAGAGACAGACATGGTTGCCAGTATGGTGAACACCTGGCTCGGAAATCCATTTTCAAGGTTAATGCTGAGATGGGTTTCTAAAAAGGGTAAAAATGGTAGGAGGCTTAACAACGCCCTGAAGAGGTATGCTGGTTACGATGTTGAATATGGTTTTTCTGACAGGATTGCATACAGGGTAGTCAAAACCGCCTTGGACAAGGGAGCAGAATCCTTTGGTGTTCCCG
>CP070801.1:798794-809280 GCA_020343575.1 Candidatus Aenigmatarchaeota archaeon | reverse complement strand
GAAGGGAACAAAGCGGTTTCATCACACACAGGTTCCCTGGCAGGCCAGTCAGAGATATACTCGGCAGCCTTTGAGCAGTCTGGCGTCATCGAGGCTGAGAACCTTGAGGACATATTCGATTTTGCTCGCGTCCTTTCAACTCAACCAGTTCCAAAAGGAAACAGGGTTCAAATAATAACAGATGGTGGTGGGTTTGGGGTTTTGGCAACTGACTGGATTATAAGCAACGGGCTCAGGCTCGCTAAGATGAAAAAAGAAAGTATAAGGGGGATGAAGAAGATCTTTCCAGAACATGTTGTTCTGGAAAATCCAATAGACCTAACAGGTGACGCAGACGTAGAAAGATACAGGGTAGCGATAGATGCTGCTTTAAAAGACGACAATGTTGACATGATTGCGATCATAACCCTTTTCCAAATCCCAACCCTCACGGCAGAGATAACAGATGTCGTTTCTTCGTTTGCTGAGAGAGGAAAGAAGCCAATAGTCGTTATAGCTGCAGGTGGGAGGTTCACTGAAGTCCTGAAGAAATCAATGGAGGACTTTGGGGTTCCAACGTTCTCATATCCAGAGAAGGCAGCAAAGGCTTTACGCGCCCTCTACGATTACAGACTTGCAAAGTCAGGGAGCTGATATATAGCTAATATGTAATATTATAATGATAACATGGTTAAGGAACATGGGATTCTGATTGATGGAAAATGGATCAAGTCTGGTTCTGGTGAAACATTCGAGAGTTTAAATCCTGCGAATGAGAAGGTTATAGGGAAATTCCAGTCCTGTAATAACGATGACGTTAACAAGGCAGTTAATGCAGCAGAGAATGTTTTGGATTCATGGAAGGACGTGCCTGCCCCGAAAAGAGGCGAGATCTTACTCAGGGCTGCTCAACTACTTAGGAAGAACAAGGAAAGACTCGCAAAATTAATGACAAGGGAAATGGGAAAGGTTATAGCAGAGGCGAGAGGAGATGTCCAGGAAGCTATTGATATAACAGAGTACATGGCTGGTGAGGGAAGGAGATTGTTTGGCCACACCACACCATCAGAACTAAGGGACAAGTTCTGTTTGGGTATGAGAATGCCTGTTGGTGTTTTCGCTCTCATAACACCATGGAATTTTCCAATTGCCATCCCATCCTGGAAGATCACACCCGCCCTTATATGTGGAAACACAATGGTCTTCAAACCAGCATCCGATACCCCTTTATGTGCAATAGAATTCGTCAAGGTGCTTGAGAAGGCCGGTGTACCAAAAGGAGTAATAAACCTAGTCACGGGCTCGGGAAGCAAAGTGGGCTCTGCCCTTGTAAAACACAAGAAAATCCGCGGCATTTCTTTTACAGGATCCAGGGAGGTTGGTGAGTTCGTCACCAGAGAGGCCGGTCTCAAAAAAGTAGGATTGGAACTGGGTGGAAAGAACGGGATAATAATAATGGATGATGCAGACCTGAAACTCGCGACAGATGGTGTTATATGGGGAGGATATGGAACAACAGGCCAGAGATGCACGGCTGCATCAAGGATAATTGTTCATGAAAAGATCAGAAGCAAATTCGAAAAGATGTTGTTGAACAGGACAAGGAAACTAAGGCTTGGGGATGGGCTGAAACCAAAAACAGATGTGGGCCCCCTGATAAATAATAGAGCGGTTGAGAAGACGCATGAGTACACACACATAGGTCTAGCAGAAGGAGCAATGATGTTGTGTGGAGGAAAGCCCGTTAAGATAAACGGGAAGGGATTCTTCTATGAGCCCACACTGTTCACCAATGTTGCTCCAGACATGAGGATTGCACAGGAAGAGATATTTGGACCATACATATCCATGATAACAGTTAAAAACCTCGACGAGGCCATAAATGTGATGAACGGCATAACGTATGGCCTGAGCTCTGCGATATACACCAACGATATAAAAAACGCGTTCGAGGCAGTAGAGAGGATAGAGGCAGGCCTTACGTACGTCAACTCAAGCACGATAGGCTCAGAAGTCCATCTCCCATTTGGAGGAATAAAGGGAACAGGTCATGCCAGGGAGGCAGGGTGGACTGGGATAGAGGAGTTCTCAGACATCAAGACAGTCTACTTTGACTACTCAGGCAGACTACAGAAAGCACAGATAGATGTTGTTGTGGGTAAGAAACTAAAGAAGCACTCAGAATGAAATTTAAACAACCGAACTAATTCTTTAACATGAAAGTCATTTCTAGAGGTATGGTCAGGAAACTGTTTCCAAAAAGAAAGGACTGGTCACATAAGGGAGACTTCGGCAAGGTTCTTGTTGTTGGGGGCAGCAAAAAATATTCAGGTTCTACTACACTCTCTGCAATGGCTGCATACAGGGTGGGAGCGGACCTCGTTACCATAGCAGCGCCTGAGAGACCAGCAAATATAATAGCATCATTCTCCCCAGATATGATAACATATCCCCTTGACGGAGACTTTCTAAACCCAAAACACCTGAAAACCATTTTAGGGCTCTCTAAAGACGTGGATTCTGTTGTAATTGGTGGGGGACTTGGTAGGGAGAAGGAAACCATGAAGGTCATTCTGGATTTTCTTAAAAGGAATAACCGACCATGTGTTATTGACGCTGATGCTATATATGCGCTTGCTGGGAATGTAGAGGTTATAAGGGAAAACTGGATAATAACACCACACTCAAGGGAGTTCAAAATCCTTACACATGAAGAACCCGAACCTAATCTGGAAGATAGGGCAAAGCTGGTCAGATACTTTGCATCAAGGTTCAATACAACGATTTTTTTGAAGGGCTTTATTGATGTGATATCAGATGGGAACGAGCTTTTCACAAACAAAGTGGGGAGCCCCTACATGACAAAGGGAGGAACGGGCGACACGTTAGCGGGAATATGTGGTGCACTGCTTGCAGGAGGAGCGAAACCAATAGATGCTGCCTGTGCAGGCGCTTACATAAACGGTCTGGCCGGAAGCTTTGCTGCAAAGGAACGTGGTCCAGGAATGCTTGCTTCTGATCTGTTAAACTTCATACCAAGAGCGATAAAATGAAACCAAGAAAGGTCATTATAATGGGAGCAGCGGGCAGAGATTTCCACAACTTCAACGTTTTCTTCAGAAACAATAAGGATTATAATGTGGTATGTTTTACAGCAGAACAGATACCAGATATAGCAGGAAGGAAGTATCCGAAAGAACTCACAGGAAGGCGTTATCCCAGAGGCATACCCATTTATCATGAAAAGGAACTGTTCAAGCTTATAAAGAAAAACAGAGCAGACCTTGTTGTTCTGGCCTACTCAGATCTGTCATATTCTAACGTTATGCACAAGGCCAGCATAGCGAATGCTGCTGGCTCTGATTTCATACTCATGGGAACCGAATCAACCATGCTGAAATCAAGAAAACCCATTATCTCCATATGTGCAGTGAGAACAGGATGCGGCAAATCCCAGACTACGAGAAGGGTCTCTCTGATTCTTAGGGGATTGGGATACAAGGTTGTGATAATTCGTCACCCAATGCCCTATGGAGACCTGAAAAAGCAGATCTGTCAGAGATTTGCTGAGTATGGAGACCTGTATAGATATAAATGCACGATAGAGGAGAGGGAGGAGTACGAGCAACACATAAAGAACGGTTTCGTGGTTTACGCGGGGGTTGATTATCTGAAGATTCTGAGGGAGGCAGAGAAAGAAGCAGATGTAATAATCTGGGATGGTGGAAACAACGATATCTCATTTTACAAATCAGATCTACACATAGTAGTTGCAGACCCACACAGACCCGGACATGGGATAAGGTACTATCCAGGAGAGACCAATCTAAGGTTAGCCGATGTTGTTGTGATAAACAAATAAAGCACATCAGGAAGGAAAGCCATAAACATGGTAGTGGAGAACGTGAAAAAAACAAACCCTGATGCAAAAATAATACATGCAGACTCTCTTGTCAAAGCAGGAAAACCAGAACTTATAAGAAACAAGAAGGTCCTGATTATTGAGGACGGTCCCACCTTAACACATGGGGAGATGTCCTATGGTGCTGGGTGGGTTGCCGCAAAGAAATACAATGCAAGGGAAATTGTAGATGCAGAGAAGTACGCAGTAGGTTCGATAAGGGCCGCGTACAAAAAATACAAACAATTGAAAAAAATTCTACCCGCTCTGGGTTACGGGAGAAAACAGGTAAGGGAACTGGAAAAGACCATAAACAGAACACCATGTGATTCTATAGTTATTGCAACCCCAGTCGATTTGGCAGAGCTGATCAAGGTAAGAAAGCCATCGGTCCACATAACATATGACCTGAAGGAAAAGGGAAAACCTAACCTAGATGATGTTGTAAAAGAATTCGTGAAAAAGCTCAAAATTTAATATTCAACAAACACTATAGTATTATTATGATGTGGCTGCAAGACATAAGGGATCGTGCATTGAGCCCAAAGGCACCTGTTACTTCAGGAAGATCAAACAAAATGGGCAAGATTGATTTTGACGAATTGGTTTTCGTTCCAGTTCAGTTGAGCAAAAGACCAATAGATTATTTCAGGGAAAAGATAGAAACCAAAACCGTGATAGGGAAAAATAGCAAAAGGCCTCTCATACTCGAAACACCAATCTTTTTCGCAGCAATGAGTTTTGGCGCCCTGAGCAAGGAAGCGAAAACCGCGATTGCAAAGGCCTCCACCATTTTGGGCACAGCAACCAATACAGGCGAGGGTGGCATGCTACCTGAAGAGAGAAAAAACGCAAGGCTCTTGATTGCTCAATATTCAACAGGCAGGTTCGGGGTGGATAATACATACCTGAAATCTGCAGATGCGATAGAGATAAAGATAGGACAGGGCGCAAAGCCAGGGCAAGGCGGCCTTCTACCTGGGTATAAGGTTACAGAAGACATCGCAAAGGTAAGGAAGGTCCCGGCTGGTAAACCAATTCATTCACCACCATATCACCCAGACATAAGAACCCCCAATGACTTGAAAAACAAGGTTTCATGGCTAAGGAAAGTTAGTGATGGCAAACCAATCATAATAAAGCTAGGTGCAGGGAACCCAGAAGACATAAAGATGGCAGTCAAGGCAAATCCAGATGCAATTGCAATAGACGGCTGCTGTGGAGGAACAGGGGCAGCTCCTGATATAATGCTTGATGATTTCGGAATACCGGTTTTACCCGCACTTGTGGAGGCGAGAAACATTATGGATAAAATGAGGTCAAAACAGGACCTGCTCATTGGTGGTGGTTTTAGTAAGGGAGCAGATATGGCGAAGGCTCTTGCTCTTGGAGCAGACGCTATTTTCATTGGATTCCCACTGATGATTGCTATGGGATGCGAATACTGTAAAGAATGCTACAAGGGGCAGTGTCCATTGGGAATCTCAACACAGGACCCGAAGCTGAGAAAAAGGTTCAAAACGGACAAATCCGTGAACAGTGTGGTAAATTATGTAAAGGCGTGTACAGAGGAGATAAAGATGGCCGCGGCTGCCACAGGAAATAGAAATGTTCATGATCTGAAAAAACAAGACCTGCGTGCACTAAACATTGATATATCAAAGATTCTAGGTGTAAAAACAGTTGGATTATAATCACCATGACCAGACAGTCATATTCAAAACATCACCATTACTCAATAGAGCGACCCTTTCAACCCTTGCAATGGAGCCAAACCTATCACCCGGTAAATAACCACACGTCAATAGGTTTCCACCACTAATCCTATTGATTTCAATCTTTACCCCATGCCCCAGACTGGAGTTTATATCAAGTTTTTCCAACGTTGATTCATAATTAGTCCTACAGTATGAATCCAAGTACTGGATCTTGGTAGAGTTCAACACAGGCCATTCGTCAGCAAGACCCAACCTTTTCGGTACGCTGTCATTCCATACCCCCTCAAAATGTAAGAGCAGCTCGGAGCTTTGAATGGCAGAGAATTCCAGTGAATTCATATAGAAATCATTCGCAAAAACCGCGGCTGTTATATTCAAGTAGTTGATGACATAGAAAACTATGTAAAAGAAAAAAATAGCCGCAACCATAAACTCAAAAACAAGCTGACCCTTCCTGTTTTTACCTCTCATAATTAATATATACTTTTCAGGTTTAATAATTACTATGGACTTTAGAAAACTGCTCCTGCTTATACCTGTAGTTTTTGTTGTTCTCATCTCAGGCTGTACCAGCCCAGTTTGCATACCATTCCTCCCATTCATCCCGTGTGATGGGGCTGTTGAATTTCCAGATGATGTGGTTGTGATAAAGAGCCTTGATGCCCTACCCCAGACTGTTTCCCCCGGACAGCAGATCAAGCTTATTGCATACATTCAAAATGTTGGAAAGGAACCTGTTCCCCAGACAGAGGGTCAGAGCAAACTCGAGAGAATCCCCCAACAAAATCAAAAAATAACAGTTGATCTTTATGACTATTGTGAGGGACTGTTTTCAGAGGTTAAGGTTAAATGTGGAGGAGGAGAAAAGGATTGTAAAAATCAACCATGTTTGTGCGACGTTACAAAACTCCTACCAGGACAGGTAAAGGATGTCACATGGACACTAAAGGCAGGGGACAGGGATCAGGTTCCACTGAAGACAGAGTGTGACCTGAAGATTTCTGTTACGTATCCATACAAAACCATAAGCATGACAGACATACACTTCATTGATTACCATGAAATGCAGAACCGACTGAATGAGGGAACATTTAGGAGTAAGGTTTCTTACATAGTTTCCGGGTACGGGCCGGTTAAACCTAGAATAACAGTGGAGGATGAGCAGCCAATACCTGTTCAGCAAGGCCAAAATGGAAGAACCGTGATTGCCCTTAGAATAAAGAACAGTGGAAAGGGATATTTATGCAGACCAAATGAAACAAAAGTAACCAAAGTAATATGTGATTCCAAGATACCTGAGAGTTACGTAAAAGTTGACGGCATCGAAACCGGTGTTGGTACCAAACTGTACTACACCGAAGGGGGCTCTTGTGCATTCAAGGATTTTGGTCAACAAGCCCTTTCCGGGGGAGATAAATTCGTTACACTTATCAACAAGGAATCACCACCATTCATATGCGATATAGAGCTGAGGGAGAATGTCAACCTTCCCAAAGAAACAACCAAGCACGTAACAACAAAAATAGAGTATATGTACGAGTTCAGGAAGGAGCTGAAGATCGTAATAGAGCCGAAAACCTGAAGAATAGGTATGAGGAAAGCCTTATAAAACTTATAAATCAATTTGAACATATAATATAAAATAAGGTCATAAAATGCGAGGTAAAGAAACTCCACCAGTATTGAAATTACTGGCCCTTGTTCTACCAATAGCAGCAATTGTTTGGATATCTGGATGTACTACAGATGGCACTGGTATAGTAAAGGGCCCCGGCGTTGTCGTTCTTAACTGGGAGCCGGATTTCACAAGCGTCGAATCATTAGATGATGTTCAGTTGAGGTTAAAGGTTCAGAACCAAGGAGGAGAGCAGGCAGACAATGTTCGCGCACTTATTACAGGGATAACCTTTGGCCAGGACGAGTGGGGATTGAAGACAGGCCAGTCAGCACAGGTTTTACTTGAGGATTATTTGATCGCACCAAACCCAAGGTATGGGACGCAGGGAGAAACATCAGAGTTCATATGGTACATGATCGCACCGGTTCTCCCAGAGGGCATACCACAGACATATTCACCTGGTATTAGGGTGTTCTATGATTACATAACAACAGCAGTTAAGCCAATTACAGTAGTTAATGAAGACGAGTTGAGACATCTTATAGATACTGGTGGTTCTATACCAACAAAACCACACCAGTACTCTGGTGGACCTTTATCTGTTAGTGTAGTGACAGGAAAGCACATAAAGGTCGGTGATTACGGACACGAGTTCCCAATAACAATACATATAGAAAACACAGGCGGAGGAATACCATACTGGGGAGCGGTGCGGACCATTACTTACGGAATCCCAGAGGATGAGGAGTACTGGGTAAACCTAGCAATAGACCTTCCACCAAACATAGTATTTGTGACATGCCAAGAGTACAGCGGAACCAGCACAGGAGGCGGTATGGGTGTTCAGTTGTGGAAGGGTAAAAGTGCAGACGTAACATGTAAACTTGCAATTCCAACACCACCACCCGTACAACAGGAGGGAACAATAAAGCTTTACCTTGGATACAGCTACGCTGTTGACAGGCTAACTTCCATAACAGTTAAGGGCATACCCGGAGGATAAGCACTTCTGGAAAGCAATATAAGGGTTAGGCCTAAATATAAAATTAGATGATTCGATTAGGGGGGGAACAGAAAACCAAATGTTTGGCAATTTTCTCAATTTTATTTATTATACTTGTTTCTGGTTGTATATTTCCATCACAACCCCAGAGTGGGGGCGTTGTTATAGAAGCCTTTACAACAGATATCCAGGTTCCTGAGATTTACTCTGGGGAGCCCATAAGCTTTCAACTGAAGTTTAGGAACACCGGTTCCTTAACCGCTGAGAACGTTTTCGCTGAGCTGTTTGGGTTGGATGAGAGTTGGTGTTGTGATATGGTTGGAATCCCTGGCGAGGGACCCTGGCTGAACAACGAGAAGCTGCCAAATGAAGACGAGTGCAGATACACCGGGCAAGGAACCTCTTTACTCCCACCGGACCCAGATGCAGGAACCTCAGGAGAATCCCAAATATGCACATGGAGCTACAAAGCCCCACAAATACCAGAGAACCTACCGAGCGTTCCCTATACCGTGGCAGCGAGACTTTTCTACACATATAAAACTACACTAGTTAAAAGCATAACCTTTGGTTCACACCAAGACCTGAGGACAATACAGAACATTGGGGGAACCCTCCCAGCATCTACTACACGTTCAACCAGATCTCCAATATCAATTACCATGCAGACAAAAAGCCCTGTAAGATTCTGGACTGCTAGTGGTGGAATGGGAGAAGCTAAGTTCCCAATAGAGATAGATATAACAAATGTCGGTGGTGGAATGGCATGTGCCAGCGAGTCTGGTTTACTAAAATCCTGCAAGTTACTGGTTGGTGGAGAAGAATCCAAGAACAAAATAATTTTAAAAATAACCCCGGGAACCGGTTTAGAGCTTCAGGATGAATGTTCAGATTTCAGGAATGGAAAACCCATAATCCTCTGGAAGGGAGAGTCAAACTCAATTGCGTGCGATGTGAAAGCAACAGGACTGGAACCCAAAGGACCTGTTCAGAAAATGATAACCGTAGAAGCATTTTATGAATATGCCACTGACACGGAAATCTCAATCAGACTTGTGGGTATAGAATGATTAACCGAAATCAACAATACTTTTCTGCTTTTTCACCGATTTGTTTAACTTAACTTCAGCCTTATCGCCAAACACGGCCTTTCCATATACTCCATCAAAACCCGGTTGTATCTTTATTTTACTATCCCTGACCTTGATTATAGAGTCTGCGACCCCCTCGTTAACTATTTTTTTCAACTCACTCCCAGGGACTTTGAGAAGAACATTGAACTCTGACCCAAACCCCCTTATCAGTTTATTATACACATCCCAGATCTTCTTTGAGTACAACTGATCTACACCCAGAACAGATGATATTGTTTCTGAGAGCGGAATCAGTGATTTGTAGGGTACAGTGTTCTCCGGTCTGAAGCCTTCTGGCCTGTCGGCAAGTTCTTCAACCCTATGCAAAACCCCTATGGTAAGGGGCTTTTTACATACCGGACATATACTGTTCGCTTTTATGGAATTTTTCGGCTCCATGCAAACCCCACACTCCCTATGTCCATCCAAGTGATACTTCCCATAGGATGGATCAACCTCTATTGTGTACAGGAACTTCTTCGGGTCGTTCTCCCTTATGATTTTAATGAATTCAGAATACTCCACCCTTTCCATTTCAAAAACATTCGCTTCTCTTCCAATCCTCCAAGGCCAGAAAGAATGAGAATCCGAGTTTGAGACAAGGGCATACTTATCCAAACCTGATAATCTCCAGTTCATTGCAGGATCCGAGGAGAGACCGGTTTCTAACGCGTGTATAAACTTGCTCTTATCTCCAAAACACTCCTCAACAGAATCGAATCCAGATTTGGATCCGAATATAGAAAACCACGGTGTCCATGCATGAGCAGGTATTATCTCTATATCCCTGTCTATACCCATCATCATTTCAATCAAATCTATACAAGAAAAACCGAATATGGGCCTTCCATCATAATCCAGTCTCCCCCTCTTTGACAATTCAGAGTTTATCTGCTCTACAATCTCAAAGCTCGGGGCCAGAACGATGTTGTGTATTCTTCTACCCCTCCCGCCCTGTGTGTATATGTTTGCTATCTCTGCCTGCAGTATGAATGGGAAACCATCCTCGGTTTTCAGAATACCAGAACCATCTTCTTTGAGGTTTTCTTTCAATTCCTTTAACCACAAAGGGTGTGTAAAATCCCCTGTTCCCAAAAGGTTTAGACCCTTAATTTTCGCGTACTTGACCAGATT
>CP070801.1:795853-798694 GCA_020343575.1 Candidatus Aenigmatarchaeota archaeon | reverse complement strand
CCAAGTGGTACTAGATACCCTAGTGTACAGCAGGATGCTTAATCCTAAGAGACCTCTACCTGAGGGATACACAGGTAAAGCTACCCACAGCATAGAGGCATGGGGGTACAGACTAGGCTTGGCTAAACCAGAACATGAAGACTGGACAAAGTATTCTGATGACATGGGCCACAGATGTATGGAAGATACAAGAATAAACTTATTGGTGCTGGAGGAGTTAGAACGTGAAGCAGGAAATCTATCCGGTTACTACGAACAACTTAGGAATCCCCCAAGCATTGCAGTTGGAGCTTAAGGTACAAGACATATGTATAGAGATGGAGGAGAATGGCTTCCCTCTAGATAAAGTTGAATGTCATAGGCAGATAGCGGAGCTACAGCAACGTATAGATTGGGTAGACTCCGCTATTCTCCCTCTGATACCACCTAAGCCTAAGCAAGTAGGGGCTACAGTTAACAAGGTTTATAAGATTAATGGAGACTACACTAAACAAGTTGAAGGTTGGCTTTTGGAGGGGGTTCAAGTACAGGATGCTGTCAGAACTTTACCCCTTCTTCCCAGCTCCGATGTGGTTGGCCCTTTTAAGCGTATTGAATTCATACCTATTAATCTGGATTATTCTAAACAAGTTACCGATTGGCTACTAAACAATGGATGGAAACCAAAAGACTGGAACTATAAGAAGGATAAATCTGGTAAAGAGATCAAGGATTTCTACGGTAATAAAATTAAAACGTCACCTAAGATTACGGAGGAAAGCCTTGAAGATCTCGAAGAACTGGGTCAAGCCGGTAGGCTCATCTCGTACCGTAGACAGATCACGCATAAGAGGAATCAGATCAAAGGGTTCCTCAGAGATTGCAGGGATGACGGTACGGTACCCTCCATTATTAACACCCTTGGAGCAGCTACAGGAAGATGTACGCACAGTAAGATCGTTAATGTACCAGCTCCTAAAGAAGGTGCCTTATGGAAAGAGATGCGTAAAGTATTTTATGCACCTGAAGGTTACAAAGTAGTAGGAGCTGACTGTGATCAGTGTCAGGTCAGAGGACTTGATCACTATATGAATGACGAGGAGTTTAGAGATGCCTTACTCAATGGAGTTAAATCAGAGGGGACTGATCTTCACAGCCTCAACGCTCGTAGAGCTGGAGTATCTCGCAGCCATGCTAAGAATGTATTTTACGGATATCTGTTTGGTGCTGGAGCAAACAAAACAGCATCCCAAATTGGTTGTTCAATCCAAGAAGCTGAGGGAATTAGAAAGAAGTTCGAGGCAGGGTTAGCGCCACTTACTAACTTACTTAAAGACTTGCGTTCTTACTGGAATAAGCATGGACACATTGTTGGGATTGACGGTAGAAAAATCTACGTAACTTCAGAACATATGTTACTCGTTTACTTACTACAGAACTTTGAAGCTGTGTTAATGAAGTGGGCTATGGTACTAGCAGATGATGAGATCAAGTCTAAAGGATTAGATGCTAGGTTTGCTACATTCCAGCATGATGAGTTCCAGCTTATAGTTAGGGAAGACCAAGCTGAAGAGGTAGCTAAGATCTTAGAGGATAGTATAGAGAAAGCAGGACAGGTAATAGGAAGCAGATGTCCTATCAAAGGAGAGGCAGAGATAGGGAATACATGGTATGAAACACACTAATAATACAACAAGCTACGTCTGGACAATTGAAGACGGAAGATTAAGAATGGAAGATTAAGAATGGAAGATTTTGGATACAGTAAAACTAAAGGGGAGACAGAACCTATGACTGAAGAAACAAATAAAGTAATTGAACAATTAGAAAATGGTACTTATCTACTACCATCAGGCCTTATGGCAAGATACGAAGATCATTGGTTCCGTAAGGATAGCTATATAGAGTTAATCAACAATCCGTTTGACGGAGGGGTTTACAAACCTGTTGAATTATCTGAAGAGGATATTAAGGAATTACAAAAATTGAACACAGTTATGACTCTAAACAAAACTAAAAGAGATGGTGAAAAAGCTGCTAATCTTTTAGACAATATCTCTGAATCGCTACAAGAGGAAAAATAATATGGCGTTTAACCCACAACAGCAAGAGAAAAGAGAATACGATCTAATAGATGAAGGTCTCTATGGTGCTAGAGTAGCAAGGGTGATAGAGCTAGGAGATCAGGATACTAAGTACGGTGTCAAGACACAGGTAGTCCTAGGATTTACCATCCCTTCAGTTACTATGGAGCTAGAGGGGGAAGAGAAGCAACGTATGATGTGGACATTCCCTATGAATCAGACGTCCAACCCTGATTCTAAGCTGATGAAATACATCAAGGCTATCAAAGCAGATGCTACCCATATGGATCAGCTAGTAGGACAACCCTGTATGCTAGAGATAGCACATACAACTAAGCAAGATGGTACTACGTATGCAAACATTTCTAATGTCACCAAGCCTATGGCTGGTATGGATATCCCAGAGCCTGACTGCGATACCTACATGTATGAGTTCGCTAATGGGGAAGATGAGATCTTCGATAAGCTAGGTGAGTTTAGACAGAACCAAGTTAAAGCTGCTATAAACTGGGAAGGTTAATATGAATACTGGTGTACACATATCAGGTAACGTAGATAAGTCTATCACATCTTACAAGGATGCAGTTAAAGAGATATTCGAAACTGCATATCAATACAGACAGGACTCGGAATGTGTCAAACTTGCTATAGAGAATCTGTCTAAGAGTATGCCTCAGACAGTACATAATAGGATTGACAATTGCGCATTTAGTGGATAATTAATATGTACGAAGCATGGTCAGTAGTAGCGTATGGTCTTACCTTGGCCATGATTGCT
>CP070801.1:790344-795753 GCA_020343575.1 Candidatus Aenigmatarchaeota archaeon | reverse complement strand
GCTATCTGTATGAAGGAAAAGACAAACAGAAATTTACGGTAGACGTAGGGACTGTAAGTCACCAGCCTCTAACTAGGATAGGGAACTTTACCTCTACCATTGCAGAGATCAGATCTGCAGAGGCTGGTTATCCAATCGAACACATTGATACTGTAGAGTTCAACTATGTAGATGATGAAGACTATGTAGAGTATTACACAGAACTACCTGCAGGAGACTTTGTGGATTTATGTATTAGTTATCTAAAGATGTATGAAAAACCTGACTTCAGGCTGGACCGAGGAGCTAATTCTTGAGTTTGGTGAAGTATGCAGTGGGGGCCAATACGGCCCCTACAAAGGCTGTCGCACAAGACCGCAAAAACTAGAAAAGTTTAAGGAACTAAATCATTTAAAGAATATGGAAAGAGCATTTAACGGTCATGGCCAGGAAGGCTGGCCTAAGGCAGTACCAAACAGTAGTACACCTCAGTATGTGTATATTAGAGTTAAGAAGAATATAACCAAAGACTGTTGGTATAAAGACCTGGGAGGTAGAGTATTTAAGGCACTTAACAAACTGCACTTTGGCTTTGCCGGTCATAGGGGATCTTATGTTACCCAAATCAGTTCTACAGGAACTGCTAGTGATGGTATAGATGCAGCAGATGTTGAGATCCTGGCTAGGAATGAGTCTACGGCTAGTAAGGTGGATATGCCTGAGCTTACCCTGGAAGATCTGCGTAAAGTTGTTGGACCTTTTAAATTAAAAGTAGAGTAATGCAAACACTTATTAAACTAGATTCAAAGAATAAGATCCGGATACTTAAGATCTGGACAGATGGCCCTGACTTAGTTCAGGAGTCAGGACTACTAGGTGGCAACCTGGTGAGTAACATCAGGACTTGCACACCTAAGAATGTAGGCAGGTCTAACGAAACTACCGGTGCTGACCAGGCTAAGCTGGAGATGCAGTCTAAGATCAACACTAAGCTAGATGAGACTTATGTGTTAGTACCTCCCACTTTTTCTGACGGATTGGAAAATTATGGTAAAGAGGCTATTCGGAACTTTATCTCTGAAAGAGTAAAGAAGGTTCCTAAGGCTATGCTGGCTAAGCCTTTTGATGAAAGGTATATTAATTGGGAAGTTGGTGTGTTTGCTTCGCCTAAGCTTGACGGTAATAGGGCTATGTGCCCTATAAATGAGATGTGGTCTCGTGGCGGCAAGCCTGTTGAGACTATGGATCATATAGTCAAAGAGTTATCTACCAGGTTAAGCAGAGATGACCGAACCAGGATGTTAATCCCGGACGGAGAATTGTACATCCATGATAAAGGCGCTGAGAACTTCCAGGATATCGTGAAGGCTATTAAGAAGTACAGGCCGGGAGTATCTGAGCTAGTGGAATACTGGGTGTATGACATTATAGACCTTTCAACTCCTGCATCTTACAGGATTGGGCTATACCAGGGCTTGTTTGAAAACATGAAGCATGTCAAGGTGGTTCCTCAGTACTTGTGCCACTCTATGGATCAGGTCAAGAAGTACCATGAGCAGTTCTTAGCTCAAGGTTATGAGGGCACTATGCTCAAGAATCCTCTAAGTCTCTACAGGGAGAATGCCAGGAGTTCTGACTTGCTTAAGTACAAGGACTTCCAGGACAGTGAGTTCAAGATAGTAGATGTAGTGCCTATGAAGAACCGGCCAGAATGTGGTGTCATGGAACTGGAAATTTTTCCTGGAGGGCCCAGGTTTAAAGCTACTCCTAAGGCTGACTATAAGACTAGGATGGATATGTTAAACAACAAGGGCTTCTATATAGGTAAGCAAGGAACTGTTAAGTACTTTAGTCTTACTGATGATGGTATCCCCAGGTTTCCAGTCTTTAAAGCTATAAGAGATGGAAGTTAAGTTATATCACTTTACAAGCGTAATGCACCACCAGATCATCCAGAATGAGAAGAAGCTTCTTCCTATGGGTGATGTGCCCATTACTTATGTTGGTGGATTTAAAGCTCTATGGTTTACCTTAGACCCGGATCCCAATAACCAACAATGGGGAATGCCACATAAGAATGCCGTGAGATATGAGGTAAGCTGGCCGTTAGACAAAACAGGCCTAGCCAAATGGACTGATATAGCCGCTGCGTTCAACATGGATGAAGTGTGGTATGCATCGCTTGCCTCTTCCGGTGGTGGTAAGCCTGAAGATTGGTATGTTTATGTCCAGGCAGTAGATATTGAAGACTGTATAATCAGAACAATAGTATGAAAAAATCAATAGATATCAGCGAGATAGATTTCTCTAAGCTAAAGAGCATCAAAATTGGGGGAGTAACATTCATTAATAAGAAGCATGTGAAGAGGAAGAAGAAGCAGGCTAAAGGAGAGTTAGTTAAGAATTTAAAGTAGCTTTTATTAGATCAGATCTGAGTAAGATCACTGAAAGGCCCTGGAGAAATCCGGGGTCTTTTTTTTTATCCTTTAAACTTTAAATAAACAAAGAAAGAAGAGATGAGGATTATCATGCAAGCACTAGAAGATGGATGGGATATCCGCTTCTATAGTATGTGGAAGAACATCAATGGTGGGGAGATCAGGCACTGCTGGGAGATGAACTCCGGTGGGGACACTCCAGAATTTATGTTTGAGTCTAAGTGGGAAGGTTATACTACCCACAAGAAGTCTGTCAATGCCTGTACCAGAAAGTTAAAGAAAGTGAGAGGGCCTGATTAGGCCCCCTTTTTTCCTATTCAGCCTGTCCTAATATTTCTCCATAAACTTGATCTTGTCAGCGGTCTTCTGAAGATTTAAGTACTGATTATATACTGGAACAAATCTGCTCCAGTCTCTCTCAAGCTTGGTCCAATCCTTATAGGCACCCTTTTCAAGTCTTTCAAGGCTCTCTCCCGTTACTAGCCCTATAGTAGAGCTATTTACTAGAGTGAGCAAATGATCTATATTGTTAACAGCTGCCGATGGGCTCTGTGTTATTCTCAAAAAGTCCTTAGGATCTAGCATTGTCAGGATCTCTCCTTTTATTCGCAAGGACAAGTAGTAAGCATAGCTGTCTTTCTTTTCTTCGTCGTCCCATCCGAAGTTCTTCAGTAGGGTTAACAACAAGAAAGCATAAGTCATCGTTACAGCCTGCTTGATATTAGCTTTGTACATGGCTAACTGATCCTCTGTAAAGGGCTCTCCTGTTGCAGGGTTAATATCCTTTGTGGATATATTACCAAACTGGAAAACCAGGTTCTTCAGCTGTAGTAAGCCATTGTTTTCTCCCTTAGCTAGTTTCCAAAGTGCATCAGCTGCAGTACGCATGAATCCTTGTTCCCAACGTCCTGTCAGTTCATTGAAGTGGTTAGCTTTCCACATGTTCATCCACATAGGCATCATCCAGCCTCTATGCATCATGATGAACTTACCAAGCCAGTGTGCTTCTGCAGCGCCCTTGTCAGATAAAGCTCTGTTATCTGATACTTTACGTACAGCATTCTGTACCTGGGCCATAAACAATGCTACTTCCTCTTCTCCTCCCATTGCCTGTTCAGCCTTAGGATCCAGTACAAGTGAACCGTCTTCCATCCTCCAGGCATCATAGAAACTTGTGTCAGTTCCAGGGATCTTCTTCTTCATCATCATAGCATAAGCCACACCTGGCTGAACCATAGCGTTACCTAGCTTAAAGCCTGCATAACCAAGCTTAGTCATGAAGTTATTAAAGAAGTTTCCTTTCTTGCCCAGGTTGATTTCTTCCAGACCATGAGAAAATACTCCCAGTCTTTCCATTAGAAGAGTATCCTTAGATGTAGGATTCTTTGAATGATAGTCAGATATCATACCGGGCATCTTCTTCATAGCCATGGCATAGCCTTTACGTAAGTCAGTCAAAGTATAGTCTCTTCCTCCTACTCCTTGTGAGAAGATGAAGTAAGACTGGACTATAGGGTTGACAATCTGAGATGCCAGGTTAAAACCAAGGTTCAGAAAGCTTAATCCCTTACGTGCAGTTCGCACAGTTTTTCTTAAGTCTTTTCCACCCAAAGTGACCTCAGTGTCTTCCTTTCCATAGAAGAACATATTGGCCATGGTATTAAACTTCTCGTAGGCATTACTTGCCATTCCTGACCTGTTGTCTTCCCGCTGTCTGGTTCCATCAGGATCTATTCTGAACTTATCTCTATTAGCCAGGGTATGTTCTATAGCTTCTACTAAAGGCAAAGCCTTCCTCTTCTCATTTCCTTCAAAGATATTCTCCATTGCAAAAGCCAGTCCATTAGCTATCTCAAGTGATATATCTTTTTTCTCAAGCTCTCCTTTGTAGTTATACCTGTAAGGAATAAACCTGATAGGATTACCTTCTTCATCTACAGCTCCCACAAAGATATCATCTGCCTGGACCTTGAATTCATCCTTTAGATTTCTGAGTTTTCTTGCCGCCCATTCCACACTACCTACGTTAGTCTCAGAAGACTGCTTCTTCCTGATAGGAATATTGTTCCAGTCTCCCAATATAGATTCTAGACCTTGAGCAGAAAGGTCCTTACGTTGCTCCAGGTAAGGCACGATAGCATGATCATAGAAACGCCTTACTGCACTACTCTTAGGCATTGCCTGTAGAGCTCTCCATTTTCGTTTCATCTCAGCGTTTGTAGCCCCAGGTCCTTCTTCTACTATGAATTTATACCTCTTCTTTTTTCTTGTTGTATCCCAGACTATGAAGTCTTCATATAGCTTAGTCACATCTGAAGTACCTTTAGCCTTTATAAGCTCAGTAGTAAGCTTAGATAACCCAGGTCTCTTCTTACCAGCTCCCCGGAGATAGTCATACCATTTGTTATGGGCGACGTTCTCCAGGACCTTAAGCTTCTTACCCATTACGTTTAGTAGCCTGTCTGAACTATCATGTAAAGCCAGTCCATGTCTGTCCAAAAACTGTGTATCATCTACAACTTCTTTCAAGGCTTGATCTACCTCATCTTCAGTCTGTTCTCTCAAAGTTGTTTTGGAGTACCAGCGCTTAAGCATATCCATTCTGATATCCAGGATATCTGCACGAGCATGGTCTACTGCCTCTACAGCCGGCTCAAGCTTTTCAAGTAAAGGAATCAAGTCCATATCCCCTTCTTTCTTTCTTTTTTGCTTGAGGATCTGAAACAGTTCTCTCATATGACTGAATGTACCGAGCTGGTTCAGCAAATTATCACTGGTTCTTAATGCCTCTTCTGGAGTAGCATTATCCCAATCAAAGGCTGCAATGTCTTCATGTAAAGCTTTTACTACTTCCATGGAATTGTCAGTCAGGCTGGAAATAAATGTTATTCCTTCTAACTTATTCAGCTCTTCTTGAAGACTTTCTAAAGCTTTAGGCTTTTCTTCACCGACTAGTTCAAGTCTTTTCAGATTACTTTTAAGTCCTTGTCTC
>CP070801.1:786523-790244 GCA_020343575.1 Candidatus Aenigmatarchaeota archaeon | reverse complement strand
CGATCTATAACTTAATGGCTCAGTTAGGTAAAGAGACAGCTGACCTTAGGTTTCAGAACAATATAACAAACGCTTAACAAAGCTTTGGCGAGGTGTTTGCAGCTGATACTACAGCACTACATCATAATATCTTTGCATCTGCTTTAAGAGACAAGAACAATAATGTAGAGATTAATGAGAAGTACTGGAGACAGAAGATTAATGAGAATAAGCTTATAAAGCATGGTGAGGTTCTTAATAGATACGCTGGTAAGGTCGATAGTGCCACTATAGAAAGATTCCAACGTCAATACGATACAGCTTACGAGAATGTCTATCAAGCTATAAAAGATATGGACACAAATATGCTTACGGAAGATGCTTTAGCTAGACAAGCTACAGCTGATAGAGCATTTGGAGCCAAGTCCTTTGAAAAGATTAGGTTCTATAGGAATGCATTCGGAGATAGAGGGCTTAACAACATACTAGATATAATTGCTAAGGTCCAGTCTGAGCCTGAGTATAGAGCTTTGATATCTAGAGATCCTGCCTTTGCTCCTCTACTTCAGCTTGAAGGCGTTGAGCCTGGGACTTTCAGCAGAGTATTAGATGAAGCCTTGGCGCTTACTATAGATCCTACTAAAGGTAAGAAGGATATGACATCTGAACAGCAAGCTGCTTTAGATCTCTACCTTCAACAGTCTGCTAGACAATCTAGTGATGAAGAGGCTGATAGTATTACTAAAGGTTTACAAAGTTCTGACCAAGAGAAGAAAGCTTTTAGTTATGTTGTTAACAGAGGGAGAGCTAATGCAACTCCTGAAGGTATCAAAGTATTTAACAACAGATGGAACTCCTTTGCAGCTGATGCAAGACAGGATCTAGTAGATGCTATCATAGATAACAGACAGCCTATAGATCTGTTTGTAACTCCAGAAGGTCTTGATGCTAGGATTACTAGGGACAGGGCAGGCAGACAAGTAGACACAGCTCCTGCTGTTAACTCAGAGTTAGGGCAGATCATAGCTGAGTACAATAAGTTTAAACAAGCTTATGATACTGGCTGGAAGAATGACATGAAGGTTAAGAACTACGATGTTCTACTAGAGGATGTGGTTAGAGTAGTAGAACAGCAAGCCTCCCCTGTTATAGACAACCTTGAGCTTATTGATACACTTAATTCAGGAAGACTAGGTTCTGGTAGAAGTAGAGGGCTTAGGTCCCAAGATGATAATGATGCAGTTAATGCCTTTAATGCTCTGTCTGGCAATGAGAAGGAGTTGATACTCCCTTACTTAACACAGACTGCTAGATCTAAAATAGGCAATATCATTATAACTGACAGTGATGCTCAACTTATGGAAGAGTTTAATGCATCAGATCCTTTAGATAGGGAAGCTATGAGAAGAGAAGCAGGATTAGAGTAATGTCTTTAGATGTTAACAGACTTGTAGATGCTATAGTAGCAGCTGAGACTGGAGGAGAATCTGATCCTTTTGTACGTACAAGGGTGGTACCTAAGGGAGGTTCTACAGCTTATGGTCCTGCACAGATAACAGGTACCTTAGCTAAGGACTTCCTTGAACGTAGATCAGATATGTTCTCTAAGGATGAGAAGTCCTATCTTAAAAGGTTTATTAAGCAAGCTGATAAGTTCTCTCAGTTTGGTAATGAACCAGATAAGAAAGGTTATGACCCTAGGTATGATTATGGTGGACAGGGAGACCTAACATCTGAAGCTGATAGAGAGACATATAACTCTATAGCTAAGAAGATGATAGGGTATACCTACACTAAGAACAATCAAGACTTGGATAGTACTTTATTAGAGTGGAGGTTTGGTGCTAACACCAGAAAGACTATATCTTCTGATGCTAAGTACTTTAAAAAGATACAAGATCAATTAGTTGATATGGATATGGCACAAGAGGGAATAGTCCTAGAAGCTCCTCTAGTGGACATAGAGGGCGAAGTAAGAGAAGGTATACAAGCACAACTTGCACAGGAGAAAGCCTCTCAGGGAGCTTCACAGAAGGTCTCAGGGGTATTGTCAGAGGAACGTAGAGCAAAGATAGTGGACATGTTAAGGAGAACAAGTCCGAAGAAAGAGGAGAAAAAGGAATTCACACCGAAACAACTGGCGATTATAGAGATTTTGAAGAGAACCAGAGCGAGGTAGGTACCATGGTTCATAGTAGTGAAGATAAGGTTAAGCTGAAAGAAATAGAATTACAAACTCAGTATGAATTGAAGTACTTATCTCAGAGCTTCAACGATTTCAAGAGGTATGTTACTAGCAGGTTTGATAGTGAGACGGATAAGTTCAATATATTGAATAAGAAAGTTAACTGGCTAATGCTTATAACATTCCTTATGTTGGCAGGGGCTGATGGTGAAGCACTACTCAATGTAATTAAAGTTATATCTTAATAAAAAAAAAAGAGCGGAGAACCTATTGCAGGAACTCCCCTTTTTAATTACTGCTTTTCTTCTTCTTTATTGTCAGCAGGAGCCTCTTCTACAGGAGCTGCTTCTTCCGAAGGAGCTACACTGTCTCCAGTATCAGGCTCATCACTGGATACGGCACTAGTTACCACCAACTTAGCTTTAGTAGTAACCAGGGCATCGATGAATTCTTTATGCTTTTCTTTGTACTCATCGTCCTTAGCTTCAATACCTTTCAGCAAGGCATCAAGAGCCGGGAGTTTATCTTCTTCAGCTAGTGCATCTGTAAGTTTAATAGCTGATGCAAGGTCTTCACCTTCCATAGCAACTAGGAAGTTATTAACAAAGTCCTCAAATTTATTTTCTAGTTTCATATTAAGTGTTCTCTATATATAGTTTGTTCACTGCTTGTTCATTTAGTGTTTGTTGTTCATTATCCCAAAGACCGTAGGACATAAGGATATCTATATCCCAACTGTCTAGGCTGTTTATCCTGGCATTATCTATTGCTTGTTTAATACTCTGCCATTCAAACTCATTGTACTGTCTCCTCCCGTTCCCTTTCGGTGTCAACGGGATTACTTGTTTTCTTATTGGCATACTTGCCTCTCTTACCCCAAGCTTGAATAAGATCCCTCTGACATTTCAATGCCTTTCCTTGCCTATCAAAGTGAAAACTTAGTGTCTTAACCCAGTCAGCTCTCTTTAGTTCTACATGAAATGTGTAATATATTATGTTAGTAAAAGAAGTAACTGGAGATATGTAATGAATGTCCTTCAGGTTGAAGGTCTCATTCATAAAGGTCACTACCCTATCACTCTCTTCACAATCCCAGAAGTCCTCTCTATGATCAGGGTCCATCTGAAAGTGTATGGTTTCTATCTCATGTAATCCTGTCAATGATCTACTCCATCTTGTCTATAGAAATTCCAATAGTAATCACCATCGTCATCTCTTCCAATCTCTATACTTTCTCCAGGCTCTAGTAGTCTAAGCTTTTCTATAAGCCCTACAAAGTTCTTGGCTAAATCTGCTACGTTATACACTTAGGTAATCCCTCTTTACAACAGTAGAATCTGAATTCATTCTTAGTGGCCCACTCTCCATGTGTGTGTCTAGTTCCATCCTTTCTCTTCTTAGCATTGGGCATAGGTTTATTTGCATCTGAGAATATAAAGATTAGTTCTTCATCTGGACACAGGGCTTCTCTAACATCTATATATTTTCTAGCTTCAGCTGAGGTTCTGAATCTGCCTTTGCACTCAATGTATATAACCTTATCTTTAATAACTTTCT
>CP070801.1:774756-786423 GCA_020343575.1 Candidatus Aenigmatarchaeota archaeon | reverse complement strand
CCTGTTGACCAGGTTTCTGGCGGACTGCCAGTGTTTTACGTGAAGGACATACCCCCCGAATCTCAATATTTTGACATAAACAGGCCGGAGCTATACTACGGAGGAAGGATATCTGAGTACGCGATAGTTGACACCACAACAGAGGAGCTTGACTACCCAAGCGGTGAGCAGAACATATACACAACCTACACAGGGTCTGGCGGAGTGGAGCTTTCAGACTTCTTCAGGAGACTGGTCTACGCTGCCAAATACGGTTCGATTGAACTGCTTGTCTCGGGTTCCCTGAAGCCAGAGAGCAAGATCCTGATGCACAGAAACATAAAGTCAAGGATTGACACGATAGCTCCATTCCTCTGGTATGATTATGACCCCTACATAGTGGTCTCGGAGGGGAAGCTTTATTGGATAATTGATGCTTACACCATAACTAACGCATACCCATACTCAGAACCCATTTACACGACTTCAGGCTGGGGATTCAACTACATACGAAACTCTGTAAAGGTTGTGGTGGACGCCTACAACGGTGATGTTACTTATTATGTAATAGACCAGGAGGACCCAGTGATAAACACGTACATGAAGATCTTCCCTGATCTTTTCGTTGATTTCTCCCAGATGCCTGCTGATCTTCAGAAGCATATACGCTATCCTGAGGATCTGTTCAGAATACAGGCAGAGCTTTATTCGATATATCACATGAAGGACCCGAGAGTTTTCTACAACAAGGAGGATGCTTGGGTTATTCCTGACGAGATATACAGAGAAGGCAAGCAGGAGATGATCCCTTACTATATAATAATGAAACTTCCTGAAGAGGAGAAGGAGGAGTTCATACTCATGATCCCGTTCATACCAAGGGGCAAGGAGAATCTGATTGGCTGGATGGCTGCGAAATGTGATTCCCCTGGCTACGGGGACCTTATTGTTTTCCAGTTCTCCAAGCAGGTCCTGACCTATGGACCCATGCAAATAGAAGCAAGGATAGACCAGGATACAGAGATATCCCAGAGGATAACCCTGTGGAGCCAGGCCGGATCCAATGTGATACGAGGGAATACGTTGATAATCCCGATTGAGAACTCCATACTCTACATAGAGCCCCTCTATCTTGAAGCCACTGAAAAAGGAACGTTACCTGAGCTAAAGAGGGTTATTGTGGTGTATGAAAACAAGGTGACAATGCAGGAAACCCTTGACCAGGCCCTTGAAGAAATATTCGGTACAATCACTCCACCACCCGGGCCCTCACCGCCAACGGGTTTGACTGACAGGGAGAAGCTCCAGAAGATAGCTGAATTATTTAACAAGGCGCAGGATGCACTCAAGGCAGGGGATTTGGCGGGTTACCAGAGCTACATAGACCAGATAGGGGAACTGGCTAAGTAAGAACTGTTTTTAGGAAATTTCCTGAATAAATCGAAAGTGTTATAATAAGGTAGGACCAAAGATTAACTATGAGTATGGAAAACGCGAAAGGAAGTGTGGTTGCAGCCGGACTGGTTTTAATTGCAATAGTAGCCATAGTGGCGTTAGGATTTGGAATGATGCTTCTTTACCCAGGATATGATCCGGGTTTGTTAGGGCAGGAGGTTCTGAAGAAGTTCTCATCCTGTCAGGAGCTGGAGAGCTTCCTTGAGGAGAAGGCCAGTTCCCAAGGGTACGGAATGTACAGTCAGATGGCTGCTATGGGTGCACCAGAGGGTGGAGCGGATATGCTGGGAACTCCTGCAGCTGCCCCTCCTCCAAAAGCCGCTGAGACTCATTCTGAGGATTACTCCACCACCAACATACAGGTAGAGGGGGTGGATGAGGCTGATATTGTTAAGAGCGACGTGAAGTATCTTTACATCGTAACTGGTGGTAAGGTCGTGATAGTTGATGCGTACCCTGCAGAGGAAGCAGAAATAGTTTCTGAGATGAACATTACAGGAAGTCCATCAGAACTGTTTATAAATGATGACAGAATGGTGATTTTCACTTACGGGAGGTGGGGCGGAAAGACCGCGTCTTCCATATTCGTTTACGATGTTTCTGACAGGTCAAACCCTGTTATTAAGAGGAACCTTACCCTTGAAGGGAACTACTATGATTCAAGGATGATAGGAGACTATATCTACGTTATATCCAAGAAGTACGTGTACGGCTGGACCGAGCCTGGGATCCCGAGGATTGCCACCTCAGCTGTTGGAGAGGCAATAGCTGAAAAACCCGTGTGCAACTGCGTGGATGTTTATTACTTCGATGTGCCTGATTACAACTACCAGTTCACCACGATAACATCCCTGAACGTAAAGGATGATAGTGTGGCAGAGCAGAGCAAAGTCTTTCTCATGGGATACAGCCAGAATCTTTTCGTGTCCCAGAACAACATATACATAACCTACAAGAAAAGCATAGACCAAATTATGCTGGCGAATCGAATGATTGATGAGGTTATTATTCCTGTATTGCCGCCTGAAATAGCTTCCCAGATGGTGGCTATAAAGAATTCTAACACGAGTGAATGGGAAAAAATGCAGGAGATGTCCAGGGTCCTGATGAACTACACAGAGAGCCTAGGACCCGAGCAGGGGGCTGAGTTCATGCAGGAAATGCAGAACAGGTCAATGGAATTCTTAATAAAGGTAAGCAAGGAGATAGACCAGTCTGTTGTCCACAAGGTGTCTATAAACAACGGTAACATAGAGTATGCTGCAGGAGGGAAGTTCCCTGGAATGATCCTGAACCAGTTCTCAATGGATGAGTACAACGGATACTTCAGAGTTGCCACAACCACCGGAGGATGGGTTGGTGGTATGAGAACCGATACCCTGAACAATGTTGACGTTTTAGACAGCAACCTGAACATTGTAGGTAAGCTGGAGGACTTGGCAAAGGGAGAGAGTATTTACTCGGCCAGGTTTATGGGAGACCGTTTGTATATGGTTACATTCCAGAGGATAGACCCACTATTCGTGATAGACCTTTCGAATCCCGCGAGCCCGACTGTTCTGGGAGAACTCAAGATTCCTGGCTATTCAGATTACCTCCACCCGTACGATGACAATCATGTCATAGGTATAGGAATGGATACTGAGGAGAACCAGTGGGGAGGTATATCAACCTCAGGCATCAAGCTTTCCCTTTTCGATGTGACTGACGTTGCGAACCCGCAGGAGGTATCTAAGTATGTGATAGGAGGCAGGGGGGCTTATTCGATAGCTCTCCACGAGCACAAGGCCTTCCTGTTCAACAAGAACAAAGAGCTACTGGTTATTCCTGCCAGGGTTCATGAAGAGAACGGAAAAAACTACTGGAGCAATTACTGGCACGGAGCTTACGTGTTCCAGATTAACCTGGTAGATGGGTTCAAGTACAGGGGAAGGATAGCTCACCAAGAAGAGGTCAACGAGACCGAGCGCTGGTATAACTACCAGTACGATGTGAAGAGGTCCATGTACATGGACGACGTCCTCTACACACTGTCCGAGAGCATGATAAAAATGAACAGCCTCATAAACCTGGAGGATATAAACAGTGTGGAACTCCCCTCTTATGAATACAGGCCAATACCTCCTCCCATAGAAGTGATGTAATCTTTACCTGAGGCATTTGCTGCATACCCTGGGTCTTCTGGTTTTCATCAACTCATCTGTCATTTTCTTGTATTTCTCGAGATGTTCTTCAGAACAGAAATCCCTCTTGAACTTCCCAACCAGGCCATAGACCTCAACCTCTTCCTTTATTTCCTTTCCCTTCTCTATTTCCTGCTTGCAGAGTGTGCATTTCTTTTTCCGACTCAACATCCTTTAAATATGAGCAGAAAGGAATAAAAAATTTATAACACTGAGAGACAAAATTATAGTATGGTAAAAAGGAGACCCGTGAAAAAGAAAAAATCCAAAAGGAAAACCACCCCCAAATCCAGGAAAACCAAAAGAAAACCAGTGAAGAGAGCTGAGGTGACTCCTAGGTCCTTTGATCAGGGAATGGAGGAATTTGGAAAGGAAGCAGGGAAACTGGGGGAGAGGTTCGGAAAGCACATGGAGAGGAGGGGCAAGGAATGGGAGAGTTCCTGGAACAGGACACTCGGTGTTACAGCCCCGTTCTTTTCTAGCGTGATTGGACTGATTGTTCTTGCGATTGTTTTGTGGTTGTTAAATGTTGTAAATCTTCCCCTAGGAAGCGTATTCATTAGTGGTGTTTACAGTTTTGTTTTATCAAACCTGTCACTGTTCTTTGCCTTCTTCCTTTTCTTTTCTTACACCTCTTACTTCTCAAAGAAATTCAAGAGAGCCTACATGCCCATATCCCCCATAGTGGTATCTGTAGGGATAACGATAGGTTTCTGGATTCTCATGTGGGCAATAATCATTGTTAACGCTTCCATTAATAGCGTGTATCTTTCCTCAATCTCTCTCTTCATACAGTACAATCTTTTTGGTATATTCATCCTTTTCCTAGCACTGGGATATCTGGCTTTGTTTATCAAGGCTATGTTGGGAAAACTGGAGATGCCTGGTATGCCTGAATACATTGGAGAAAGGGAGGATATTAGAATGGTCAAGGAGAAGCCAAGACACCAGAAGGTAACGGGTGTTAAGAGGCTTTACAGGTCAGGAAGGGAGAGGATCCTGGGAGGTGTTTGCGGAGGAATTGCGGAATACCTAGAAGTTGATCCTGTTCTGATAAGGCTCATCTGGGTTATCGTGGCCCTGGCATGGGGAACCGGCATTATAGCATATATAATCGCCTGGATAATAATCCCAAGGAACCCGAGGGACAAATGGGACTGAATTTATAACCAAAAATATATTTTCAAGACCCGATTTTGCAACGCAACCTTTTGAGTATAAAAATCCTTATAAGGGGGCTAGGATATAATGTATATTACCAAGGAGGTGGCTGGCAGGAGGCTCTACTGGCCATCCCTTGATGGTAATTTCTGCTACTGTTTTTGAGATAGAATAGTATTAATAAATCCTGTATTCAAAAATAGAATATGGTAGAAGGGGTTAAAGAATACTGGGAGGATAAGGGAACTCCTATAAGATCAATCAAGTACATTGCAGTGGTTATCGCTTTCCTGTTTCTGGTTTTTGCATCCCTGATTTATATGTTACTGTTTCACCCTGTAACGAATTTTGAGGTTGAGCCCGTTAGCATAAATAATTCTGACTTCGTGACCCTGACCGCGGTGAATGATGGGGGACTAAAAGAGGAGTTTATTGACATTAACTTGAATGTGAGCCCGATATCAGAGTGTAAAATATCCTCTAAGGAAGAGGGGTGTGAAGAGATGTTCAACAACAAGGTTTTTTGTAATTATCTGGATCCTGGGGAGCATTTATCCGTTGAATGCCCCCTACATGAGAACGGAACGGTTTTTAAGGTAGTGATGAGATCGAAATATCAAACCTCGAAGCTAGAGTTCATGTGCTCTCCTCAGAGATGTAATGAGACCCTTTCCCATCTGCATGGGTCATTTCCTGTCCTGTGGAACTACCTCCTAGCATATCCTGCAGATAGGCTGATTGAATTTTACGACTCCTTCAAGATTTGGTTGTGGGGAGAGAATCAGGAATGAGCTTACTGTTCCATTTTTAACAGATTTTTGATTTTTTCAGCATATGGTTTCTTGGTTGTGTCTATCTCTTTCACCATCTCATTCAGTTTTTCAGCATCAGGACTTTTGATCCCAAAATGCCTCTTAAGGAAAAATTGAAAACCGGATTCATCTCTCTCAATCTCTTCAGTTATTTTGGGGTGGGGAGCAGGAAATATGTTTTTTTCGAAATATGAACTCATGATATTGAAAAATTCCTCTTCTGCTTGAAGATAATTCTTTGCATCATCTGTTTGCATGAGGGATTTGTACTTCTCGAATATTCCAGACACTTCTCTGCACATTTCACTCTTTGTTCTATTCACTTCCAAGTCTATCTTTTTCATATCAATTATTAGGGACAGTAAAGTATTTATATAGGTAAATTAACTATTAATTAGTGATTAATATGTATAGTAATATGGGAGAGCTGAAGAGAAAGCTGTACCGAATCTTTTCTGTCAATGAGTGGCCAGATATGAGCATTGGTGAACATTCAAAATTTGCATATGAGTTAGCTCTCTATTACAGTTGGAGAGACTTATTCTTATGGGATTACTCTTCAGGAAAGGAGAGAAAGGGACTGGTTAAGAAATTTAATGAGAACCATGGTATATTTATTAAGGAGTTCTGTGAAAAACGTGGAATAAATCCCAAGGATATACCTATTCATAACCCAGACGATGCAATGGAGGTTTTAGAAAAAGTATACCTATCATGGAAACCTGAACGCTTGAAAAATGCTTACAGGAATGTTATGGAGATTGCAATCAGAGAATCCCGAGAAGAAAGTTTTGAATCAGAACCCATAGCTGACTCTCGAGGCCAGTTTTTCTTGCCTCTCCGATAGATTGTTTTTTAAATCAATCTCCCAATAAATCTCTGTGATTCTATGCCGTGTATTGGGGTTGACTGTGATGAAAGGGGAGAAAAAGTTTCTTTCCTGGAGTGTCAGGCATGCGAGAAATGCAACAAGTTCCCGACCATACTGAAGAAGAAGTTCACGTTCCCCAGCATAAGGCAGCTTCCCCCGAAAATATCGGTTACGCTTCTTGTTTCGTGCCCTAGGCAGGCTTACCTGAAGATGACGCAGGATTACCACATAGACAGAACAGCTCTCATAGCAATGAACATAGGTTCTGCACTTCATGAATATGTAAAAAGCGTGTCAGACATAAGCGAGAAGTTCCTGAGGTGGACTACCCCTGAGGGGAATTCATGTGTCGGGTATCTGGATGCAATCAACATATCGAAGAGGGTTCTCTACGAGATAAAGACCACTCCCCATGGATGGTACATGAGGGATTCTGGCCCAAAGGCAAGGGACGCTCTTCAGCTACAGATGTACGCAACCATTCTTAAGGAGGCGTATAAAGTCCATCTGAATGAACTGAAGCTGGTGTATGTAGGGCTCGGAGACAAGGACTGTATGGAGCTTGAGGTTTCATACGTTGACCAGAGCAAATTCATGAACGATGGTATAAACCTCCTACAACAGCACCTAGATGCCGGGACAATCCCGAAGGGAAAGCCCATGTGGCCTGAATGGGAGTGTAAATACTGTCCGTTCAAGGCTGACTGCCCTGATAAGATAATAAAGGAAACCAAGAAACCAGAAAACTAAGAGCATGAGAAGATTTATATTCTGGTCCCACCATATTTTAATTTAAGGTGTAACAATGGGATGGTTTAGCACAAAGATTGAGAGGGTAAAGGCACAAGGTACTATACCGATTGTCATGTGGGTGACAGCGAAGTTCTTCCTTGGTCTGGGTATTGCATTTCTAATAGCAGGAACCTTCCCCGGACAGGGGTGGCTCATGTGGGGACTTATATTCATAATCCTAGGAATAATATTCGCTTTTCCCCTTGCTAAAGCGGTATTGTTCAAGAAATACTAGTGGATTTCAAGCCGAAGTATATACTGGAGAATATAGGTTAGAAAGAACCGAGGACTATCACAGAAAGCACACCCACAATCAACGAGAATATCGTGCTATGGCTCCATCGAGCATCACGCCTGCTGCATGATGTGGGTATCAGTTCATCAGCTGATATGTAAATCCTTATGCCTGCTGTTGCTGCAATTATTATCCCCGCAATAGCCATGGAAATGTTCTGGAAAAGGAAGTGTGCAAAAAGGAAACCTATTATTGTGGGTATTGCTGTTGAGGATGAAATAAGAAATGATCTTAGTCTCTTCTTTGTGACATAGTAATATGGTGCACTTGTGCATACACCTTCGGGTATATTGTGTATTGCGATTGCCAGGGCAACCAAAAGTCCCAATTTAAGTTCAGTAACGACACCGATTCCCATTGCCATCCCTTCCGGAAAGTTGTGAAGGAATATGCCCAAAAGGAGATAGATTGCTGTTTTCTCTAGCCTGCGACCCTGTTCTTGTCTGCACAATTCAGGATGTATGTGAGGTATTAGTTTGTCGAGGCCATACATCACAATCGAACCTATGATGATGCCTATGAAACACAACCAAACTGATGAAATCCCTATGCTTTCTGGTATCAGTTCTAAAAAGGAAACAGCCAGCATAACCCCCGCTGCAAAGGCGAGCATGTTATACATGAAGAAATCCGAGGGTCTCTTTATAAAACCTAATACAGAGCCTATAACAGGGCCCAGTATGCTTATTATGATGATTAGAATGGTATAAGAAAGCTCCATATAATTTAAATGATTTCGGTTTTTATAAATTCTTGATCAGACCTGTGATTAAAATAAAAAGAACGTGAACAGGGGGGCGAATATCACGAAGTTTATTATAAGGAATATTATCGTAAACGCTACTATGAACTTTGGTCTGTTAATCTCCTCTTTCTTGAAAAAACCAAATGTGGCAATAATGAAAATTACCAGAGTCAACAGATTAGCAAGACCCAGGAGAGCTGTTTTAAATCCGTATCCCTTGAACATGAGCAGTCCTGCAAGCCAACTGGAAATCATGGAAGCTAATGCTATCCAGATTATGATTATTGCCCAAGACATGGTTGGATTCTCTCTCATATAACTAAACACCTCGTTTCTGGCAAGCGCCTGCTCAACGTCGTGTGGGGGAGAATCATGCTTTATCCACAGGTCTTCAGTAAAGATATCTGCACTCGGAGTCTCTGGTTTTTGATATACAGAGGGTATTATCCAGTCATCCTCGTTTCCTATCATTATGGTTGTGTAGTATATAGCATGAGCTCTATATTGTCCCGCACCTATATCAGTAGCGTTTGGGTAGAATTCTTTAAGCCAACCTCTCTCTCCCCATCTCTCGAATATGGAGCCCTGGAAATACCTGACAAGGGTATAATTCTTTATACCATCATATAGCTCGGGCTCAGCAAGACCCACCACGTAGAGCAGGATTGGAATTCCCCTGTCGCCATATAAAGAGGTTGGTTTCAGTGGATAGTAAATCTTATCAGTCGGGAACTCAACAAATATGGAGGGTGTCCTGTGGCTCTCGTTACCCGCTATAGCCCTCACCCAGCTCACAACAAACGAATAATCCTCGCCTATGTACTCCTCAAGTATTGGTATGGATCCCTGGCTTATTGTTATGTTCTTGCCGTTCAGGTAGTTGTACAAACCAATCGCCGTGTCCGCCTTGATTACCTGTGTGGTTATTCCTTCTTTCTCGACAGTTGCATAAATTTCAACATCCCCTGCACCATATCCGATTCCACGGAACTGGCCTCCAAAGAATGAACCATACATTACTAAAAACGCTGGATAAATCTGGGTTACGCTGGCTCCGTATGCAAGAGAAAAACCATAACTCATCCTGTCCCTGTCAACCATAACTATGTCGCTGCCAGAGAAATGTGGGAAGTCCCTGAATATGTTTATCTTTACTTCTGATGCGTTAGCTGCAACGGGTACAATCCACACGACAGAATCGTCCTGTAGCTGCTCAGTCTTTACTGCGAGAAGAAGTTTCTCAACACCATTCTCGTAGTTTATGGCGGCTATCTGAGTGTTCTCTCCGTGCAGGGCGAAAAAGGACCTGTCCATGTATATGTTAAAACCGTCTGCATTTACCTGTGGTGCTGAAAATAATATAAATATCAGCAACAGTAGGGGGAGAAATATGCGCTTCATGTTTATAATTGGCGCCAGAGACCTTAAAAATAGGGTGGTTTTGTTGGGGTAAAGTGGGTAGAATAAAGTATTTAAATAGTCTAATTAACCATTTATTAGTGATAAATATGGTTGAGTATAAATCCGATCCCCTTCGTGATGTAATGAAAGAACACGGAGTGAAGAAGAAAGATATTAGTAGATTGGATTCTAATGTAAAAGGATTGATAGCTCATTTAGCTGAAGATTCAACAACTGATCACTTGACAAAGATTTCTAATCGCAGGTCTTTTGATAGGGAGATAAAGAATGCGATATCGGCAATGGATAGAGAACTCTATGATGTGGGGGAAGTGATAATAGACATAAGGGATTTTGATGATATAAACAACACGTATGGTCATCCAAGGGGAGATGATGCTTTGGTGGCTGTTGCGAAAAAAATAGTTAAATCTATAAGACGCTCTGATACACCGTCTAGGTTTACAGGTGGTGATGAGTTTGGAATAATTTTAAGAGGCAAAGGAAACCGTGGTCTTTATCATATTATATTCACCCTGCCCTTAAAGACAGAAGAAATATACATAAATGTCGGTGATAAAAAAAATCCCACGTATCGTAATGTGGATTTGGATATAGGAGCCACTGCACTGGACAGGTCATGGCTAGGGAAACAAATGGAGCAGTGTAAAGCTAATGATAAAATTGACTATGTTAGTAGTCTAATTTATGATAATGTAGACCAGGCTATGTACAGAGCCAAAAACTATTCAAAGGCTGGGGGAAAAGGAAATGTTGTCTGCCTTTGGATTCCTGAAAGAAATGACGAAAATCTGATTAAAAATCTGAAAATTTCATCTGGTCGATACGTTCCACATATAATAGAACAGGATGGGGAATTTTCTTTATACAAATTAAAAGCAGTGAGAAAGTAATCTAGAAAAGTTAATCACTTGCTGAAACTCTTGAATATGCTTCTCAGAATTAGGTAGATTGCAGCAACCACTATTATGTAGACTATGAAGCTGCTAAGAGCGAAGGAGGCGATTGCCTGTCCTGTTGCTCCGAAACTTGTTTCTAGGGCTGCCTGGTTCATGCTCATTGCGAGGGGTTCCCCTACACCAGAAAGGTTTATGTAACCGGTTGCAAACAGTCCCAGTATAAGCGAGATTATCAGGGTTTTTCTCATTACCATATACTCTTTAATTTGTACATGCTTGTTTAAATTTGTTTTCGGAAATCAGCCTGTGATGTTGGTGCCTATTGTGATGTTGAAATTCACCTTGTCGAACTCCTCTAGGGTTAGCTTCTCCTTCAGAACGAAAGCGAACATATAGGTTGCGTTTTCCAGGGTCGGGAGTATGAAGTCCTTTGTTTCAAGGTCTCCTGGAGTAAGGGATTTGTAGGTTATGGTATCAACCAGTATGATTTCCTTTTCCCTTAAAATATCCATCTGGACCAGTGGTATGAAGGTGACATTTCCAACATTCCTTACACCAATGCTTATATTGTTAAGGAAAAGGTAGAACTGTTCCAGTTCATATTCTAGGAACGCAAATATCTCTGGGTCCGGAAGCATTGTTCTGACAACGGATAAATGATTTATAAACCTCCCTTCAGCATCAAAAAGGCTCATGTTGTAAACCCATTCACCCACTTCCTTCCTAGGGGGTATTGGAATCTGCTTTATCTGGTACATACCGGGTTCAAGTGTTTCGTATTCAGTCTCTATGTTGTAAACGTTCATATTGTTCCTTGCTATGGTTAATTTCAGGGTGGGGGAAAACGCAACAGGGCCTGTGTTTTTAACAGTGATACTTGTGAAGTTGTCTTCCTTCTGGATTTCCGCATAAATTATATCAGCGACTGGAAAATCTGGCTGACCTTTTTTAACCTTAACCCATTCACACTCCCCGATAATGCACATGGGTTTCCTTGTATCATCAGCGAAACATGTGCGGAAGCACCTGTCACTCGGCTCTATAAAGAACCTG
>CP070801.1:757791-774656 GCA_020343575.1 Candidatus Aenigmatarchaeota archaeon | reverse complement strand
TTCAGAATACCAGAACCATCCTCCTTGAGGTTTTCTTTCAATTCCTTTAACCATAAAGGGTGTGTAAAATCTCCTGTTCCCAAAAGGTTTAGACCCTTGATTTTCGCGTACTTGACGAGATTATTTATTGTTATTTCCTTACTTGTTGCCCTGCTGAACCTCGAATGAATGTGAAAATCCGATATGATTTCCATGGTTAATATAGAAACAGATAAAACTTAAAGATTGTCATTCCATGTCCTCTATACCCCCCTTCTTTTTCTCCCTTATCATTCTCTTCAGTTTCCTCTCATAGGAGTCAATCCATTTCCCTACCTTTATCACATCCTTACCAGAATTCCCAACACCAGACGTATTCCCAACACCGACTATGATAACCTTATCACCCCTCCTCGTTCTTTCCAGTGACCTCTTTATAGATTCCCTAACCTTTGGTAGGGCGTCTTTTATAGTCTTTCTCATAGGCATTATCGCCTCTTCCTGGCTCATTTTCACAACTATTGAGTCAAGAGGGATGTTCTTCTTTACCACCATGTCCTCTATGTAGGACCTCTCAACCCCAGGTCCACCCATGGCGACACCAACACCCTCCGCTATGCTTCCAGTTTTTTCACCTTCGAGCTTTGCAGCCGCATCTATCGTTATAACCCTTGCAATATTATTGATTTTTACTAACTTCTCCACTGCCTTTCCAGGCCTCCCTATTCTACCACCAGGACCACTTGCCTTCAAAACAAACACATCCCTAGCATCGAGCCTGATTTTTGCCATGACGATATCTTCCTCTATTTCTTTCACTTTCTGTTTTCCAACCAATTCAGCCACAACCAGGGGACCCAGACCATCACCTATGGGCCTTCCCTTACTGAGAGCATTTGTTCCCCTGAACATCGCTCTAGCCAGCCTTTCAATTAAGGGCATCTGCATCTGCAGTATCATTGCTATCTGTATGGACTTCGTTTTCCTCACCAGTTCCACGTAATGCCTTACAATCTTTGCTATTTCATGAACCGCTATTCCCCCAGCCAGGCCCATCTCTAGACTCGCCCTCTTTTCCGGGTCTGCTCTTGGTGCGACCTGCTTAACAAAATAAGTGAATCTATCCCTCTGATTCTGTATGACATGGTCAAATTTTTTCACAATTCCAAAGGGATCAAGAGAGACGGGTGATATAATAAAGAACTCAAAAAATCTGTCTATGGAATCCTTCAATACCTTGTCCGGTTTCTTGGTAATCTCTTTAATCACTATCTTCTTAGCCTTGTTTGACATCAATTCCAAGTTTCTTGCAGATCTTTCAAGCTTCCACATTATCTGGGAGACCATAAACCTGGGATAGAAAAATATCATGAACAGTAAAAAAACCATCCACAGGAGCAACGAAATCCAATCCCCACCAATCTGAAATAACATACCTTCACCAAAACCGAGATTAAATATTGAATCCCATGTTTTTAAACTTATTTAGAGTTAAATATTATTTAACTACGAGGTTGTATAAATATAATTACGTGATGTTATGCTGGACTGGAAGATTTTGGTGGCAGCCTTTGCCGCATTATTGATAGCATCGACTGTGTTAGTGGGAGGTGCTGGTGGTTTTGGCCTCACAGATATATTTAATAAGATAGGAGAATGGTTGAAGTCTTCTCCATTTGGGGGCTTCTTCCAGACGCCTGTAGCTTCTATCCATGAAGTGGATGTAGCGCTGAAACCAAAAACCTATACACTGAAAACCAGCTCAAATATAAACCTGAGTATAGACTCCATAAATTTCGTAGATTTCAATGGCAACATAGAGGCCGATTTTCAGGGAAAAACACTTGTTTTTACAGAAGCAAATACCCCCCTTAACATAAAAATGCCGCTTCAAAACATAACAATTCATGATATAAGAGTGGACAAGATATTTCTTGATGAAACGGACTTCTCTGTAAGCTCCAACCAATTAGAGACAACGGGCGAAAACGGAACAATCGAGATCTTTGACTTTTACGGGGAAATAAGATTTAGTCCGGATTCTGTGGAGTTGCATGGGAACGTTTCTATGGTTAGGGGAAACAACAAAGACATAGTCTAAACAATTTAAAATCTTCTTTAAAATATCAATCTTATATATTTATAAAAGAAAAGATAACCCGTGCCCTGGTAGCTCAGTGGTAGAGCACACGGCTGTTAACCGTGGAGTCGCTGGTTCGAATCCAGCCCAGGGCGTATGGACCCCAGACTAGACTTGATAGCCCAGAACTTTGACCTAAAAAAACTCAACAGAAGATGTAATGAAACAAATTGTGAAAAAATCCCAAGCAAAAGAACATTGATATTTGAGACCAACAAACTAACTATGGAGAAGAAGGAGCTCGTTGTGCTGAATCTTTGCACAAAACACTTCGAAAACCTGGAAAGATTTTTAAGTGAGCTGGGTGAATTAACTGAAGAGGACAGAACCATCAACACTGAAGTGTTCGAGACAGGATACGTCACGTATTAGATGGGGCGGTAGCTCAGCCTGGGAGAGCACATGAGGTTTTAAACCTGTGAAGCTGAAGACTTCCGGCAGTGACCATGGAGTCGTGGGTTCAAATCCCACCCGTCCCATAAAGGTGATTTAAATCCCAAGTAAAAAAATAACCCAGTTGGAAATCCCAAGTGCAGAACTATTGGAAAACAAGGCCGTTCTGCATAAGGGTTTCGACGAACTGACTGAGAAATCCTTTGGTAAAAAAACAGAGAAAAGACTTGAGATATCCTTCACAGAAGCCCTTTACCTCCTTGAGAAAGAAAAACTTGGGGTCAAAAGCAAAGGAAAAAAAATCAATTTCAAAAAGCTTATGACCTTCGCTTTGAAGAAGGATACTAGGCTGCACGAAAAATACATAGTTTACAAAGATCTGAGGGAAAGAGGCCTGGTCGTTAAGACAGGATTCAAGTTTGGATGCGACTTCAGGGTTTACCAGAGAGGAGTTGGAGTAAAGAAGGGACCAAAGGTCCCAAAAGAGCATACAAAATGGATCGTCTTCACGGTCCCAGAGGATCATGTATGCTCTTTTGCAGAGCTGTCAAGAGCAGTAAGACTTGCTCACTCCATCAGGGCAAGGATGCTTTGGGCAGTGGTGGATAATGAGAATGATGTCACATACTTTGAAGTTGTAAGGGCAAAACCATAGAGGAGATTATTATGGGAAGCGTAAAATCTGTGTCGATAAAAAATCTCGGAAATAAGTTGATAATGGAGCATGGGAAAAAGTTCTCAACAGACTTCGATAAAAACAAGATCACTCTTAACGAAATAAAAGAGATAAAATCAAAGAAGGTAAGCAACATCCTTGCAGGTTACATCACAAGGAAGATGAAACAGATAGAAAAGACAGGCGTTTAGGGAGATCAAATGAAGAGAAGAGAAAAGCAAGTGATGGTTGACTACGAGGAAACCGTTAATAAGGCAGCCTCAAAAATGATAAGGGAAAAGAAGAGAGCGGCTTTGGTAATGGATGGAATGAAATTTGTTGGTATTCTGGTAGCAAGGGACCTTGTGAAGAAAAAGATAGACAATCCAGACAAAATGAAAATAAAACCATTTACCAAGAAGATAACACCAATACCCCCCGAAACTCCCATTCCAGACATGCTGAATTCTATGCTTATAAACGATTACAAGGCTATGCCTGTGAGAAATTCAAAAGGAAACGTATCTCTCCTAACAAGGCTGGACATATTAAAAATGGTTAAGGAAAACCCAGTTTTCAAGGATACGAAAGCGATGGACGCCATGAACTTTCCCTACTCAGTATCAGGCAGCGATTCCCTTACAACTGCAAGATCCCTTATAAGAAATCTAAATCTCTCAAGACTCCCTGTTCTAGGAAAGGAAAACAGGCTCGAGGGACTTGTTGATACACTTGATCTACTGAAGGGGATAATAACCATAAGAAGATCGAGCAGTGGTGAGCTTTATGGGGAGGGAATAAAGACAGATAAAATCAACATAAAATCCCTCATGAACAAAAACCCACCCAAAACAGACTCTAATGATAATCTCAGGAAGGTTATAAACACCATGATAAAGCAAAACACACCAACCGTTATGGTAATGGAGGGAGATAGGGTCAGGGGCATCATAACACCAGGGGATATCCTAAAACTGATAGGAAAGGAGGTTAAGGGGGTCTACGTGACGATAAGCGGTTTGCAAGACGAGGATAATTTCATAAAAACCGTTGTTGATGAGGAGATAACAAATGAGGTAAGAAAGCTCGCTAAGTTCATAGTTATAGACAGCCTGATACTTCATGTGGATAAATATCATGAGAGAGGGAAGAGATCAAAATACTCAGTAAAGGGAAGACTGGTGACTAGAAGGGGAATATTTTTTGCCGGAGATTTTGCATGGGACGTAACAAAGGCTGTAAGAGGCGTTTTACAGAAACTTGAGAGAGAGGTCATAAAGAAAAAGGAGAAGACCTAAAGCTTAAATAATATAAAGCCAAGAAAATTTAAAGTGTGAAAAGTGGGAAATAGGCAAAGCTTTTTAAACTTATTGCATTATATATTTAACCTGTGTTGGTTATTGAGGGGCTGTTATGAGTTTGCTGCCAGGGTTTACAAATTCGAGTATATTTTATGTCATATTGGGGGTTATACTAGCGCTTTTAGTAAACCAGGGCATGGCTTTCGCATTGTCCACAGATATGCCAATCGTGGCGGTGGAATCAGACTCAATGGTACCAACCTTTTACAAAGGAGACATCCTTGTTTTACAGGGGGTCCCTGCAGAGCAATTGAAGGTGGATGATATTATTGTGTTTTCACCACCGAACCAAGATACCCCAGTTGTTCACAGGATAATAGGGATAAATCCAGATGGAACCTTCCAGACCAAGGGTGATGCAAACCCAGGCCAGATATGGTACGAGAAATCCATAAAGGCATCCCAGGTTCATGGTAAGCAGATTATGATAATCCCATTACTAGGATGGATAAAAATAATAACAATGGAATTCATATTACCAAACCTTGTCTGGATGATTTTAGGAGTGGCTTTGATAGGTTTGGTATATGTAGGCAACAGATCTTTCAGAGGGGGGATATAATGGATTTTTGTAAAAAATGCGGTGCGGTCTTGGTCGCAAAGAAGGAGAAGACTAAAACAGTTTTGATCTGTAGGAAGTGTGGTTACAAGGTTGATGATTACAAACCAATGGAGATAGCAGAGAGTGTTGATAAAAACCCACTGAACGATGTTATCATAATAGAGAAGAATGAGGAGTATCTCCCCAAAACCAAGGTTATCTGTCCAAAATGTGGGAACAAAGAAGCCACCTGGTGGCTACAACAGACAAGGTCTGCAGACGAGGCACCAACCCTATTCTTGAGATGCACAAAGTGCAAGCACTCCTGGCGCGAATATGGATAATTGCCTAATTCTGAAACGATAAAAAGGTTCTTAATCAAAAGACTAAATGATAGATATGAAAATCCTCATGCTTGGCTCCAAGGAGTATCCTTTTCCAAGTAGCAGCTACAAATATGAACGAAAAAAACCTACTGGAGGGATGGAGGCACATGTTCAAAAATTGAGTAAATACCTAGCAAGGGATGATCATGAGGTTTTTATAGTAACAAGACGTTTTCCAGGCCAGGCCAGAGAAGAGGACCTCGGAAACATACACGTTTACAGGACAAGGTTCCTTTACAACATGTGGTTAAGAACCCTCACCTTCAACATTTTCGCCTTCCTTAAAGCTTTTCGAATAGTCAGAAGAGAAAGGATAGATCTTATCCATTCACATGGTTTTGTAGCAGGGTTTTTTGGTTCCCTTCTATCAAGACTAAACAAAACTCCACTTGTTTGGACACCACATGGAATTGTGATAGATTGGCCTTCTCCAGCAAAGGAGGCCATATCATTTTTCCACAAAGTTATACTAAGAAATGCGAAAAAAGTAATATTTATAAGCAGCGAGCACGTTCGTAAGCGGGTAATCCTAAACAAAAAAATACCCAATGTCATTTTGACGAGTGGTATAGACCTTGTAGATTTCAAAAAAGTTCCTAGGGGACGGAAGGAAATATGTTTTCTCTACCTTGGGAGGTTTGCAAGACACAAAGGAGTGATTCATACAATCCAGGCATTCTCAAAATTAGTCAAAACATTTCCAAATTCGGTGCTTTATTTAGTTGGGGAAGGTAAACGCGAGGGTGAGATTTTAGAATGTATAAAAGAAAACAATCTAGGAAAAAATGTAAGATTTTTGGGATGGGTCACCGATACACCCAAGGTCTTGTCAGAGACAGATGTTTTTGTTTTACCATCGAGGGAAACCGGTGAACCTGTAGCTCTCCTAGAGGCAATGGCAGCTGGCAAGATTATAATAACATCACTCCCTTACATTGAAGATGGTAAGAATGGTTTATTGATAAAGCAGGACGTGGATGATATATATGAGAAGATGCTCTACGTATGTAAAAATTTTGAAAGATGCACGAAACTGGGAAAAAATGCAAGGGAAAGTGTGAAGAAAAAGAGCTGGGACAAAATAATCAAGGATTTTGAGACGGAATATAAAGGAGTTTTAGTCAAATAACTCAAGGCATTTTGTGCTCTTGTAAGTTTCATTTCAACTTTATTTAAAAATAATAATTATGTATAAACATAGATTCATAAAGTTGCTGAAAACAGATTCAGTTTGCAAAAATATTTGATAAACCCTTCATTTATTTTTGTAGAGAAGGGCGTTATTCCTACACCGGCTATAAGACTGTACTCATCAAAAATATTTTTTGTATATTTCCCAACACCTTTCGGATTTATCAGCAAGAATGGCCCAAAATATCTATGTATAAGTTCCACTTTATTTCTTTTCATGACTACATATGGCCAGATATATGAAAACTTATTTTTTGTAACAAAATAAAAAACCCCACCATCCTTGAGAACACGCCTAATCTCTTGAAGTATCTTTATATTCTCTGGAATTTGCTCTAACTTTTGAAAGCAAAATACTGTGTCAAACGTGTTGTCTTTAAATGGGAGTTTATCGTTTTTTATAACGAACCCATTTATTTTACCATCGAATATCTCATTTTTCACAAACCTAACAACTTCCTCAGATCTTTCACAAAAAACCTATTTGTCAGACATTCCCTTTAAATATTTAAGATGGAATCCTGGACAACTAAACACATCAAGCGTTTTTCCCGTTTTGAATCTGGTTTTGAAATACTCCAGAAGCAATTTTTCATGTTTATTTAGACTATTCCATTTTTTAGCCGACCTTGCCCTTATATATCTTTGCTGAAATTCTTTCAATTCATTTTCATTCCAATCATAGGGACTAATATTTGTTGAGAGCGCTCCACCTCTAAATACATTTTTATGCAGTACCTCCTTAACACTTCTGCGAATGGGAGGATTTGGTTTCTGTGAGGAATATCCTAACAAAATTATTGCGAATGGAAAAAGATTTTTATCAGCCTTTACTATCTTCTGATGTTCCCTTGGATTTTTGATAGAAGCCATCCAGAGAGAACCCAAACCAAGTTCATATGCCTTCAAAATCATGTTCTGTATCGCTGCTGACAAACTCTGTATATTTGCATAGTTTTCCCTAGTGAATCGTATATCATATAGAGCTACAATAGAAACGGGTGCATCTAGAACAAGTTTCTGAGTTTTGGCCTTCTCATATATCTCTCTTTTCAAAGAATCTTTTGTTATAGCTACGAATTCCCATCTCTGTAAATTGCATGCAGATGGGGCCCATGTTCCTGCCTCTACAATTTTTTCTATTAAACTCCAGGGTACTTTTTTCTCTGAGAATACTCTGATGCTTCTCCTCTCTCTAATTATTTCATCAATGTTTCTCATTCTATCTATCCCTTGTAAGCATCCTTAACAGTTTGTCTTTGTATATCTTTTCTCCTTTCAAGGTGATATACGTTGTTAGTAAAGCTTTCAGGCACCCACCCAAGAACTTTGTTTTATTTATATGATCTGAAATTTCATTTGTTTCTGTATTGACTTTCCACGCTAAACCATATTTGTCTTTGAAAAAATTTAATGCTTTCATATTATCTAAAGCAATCTCAAGAAACTCTTCGTCATGTGTTATCTGATATAATTTCAGAAAAACCACCGTTAAATCAGCGTGGGAATCTATCATACAAATTTTCCACTCCTTCTGACCTTTTATACCATCTGGTATGAGACCATTTTTATCCCTCCCAAGCCACCATTTTGAGCCACTTATTGCCAATTTGAGATATTTATCTTCCCCTAATACAATAGAAGATTCTATAAGAACATCAAGTATGGCGTGGTTTGCTGTTTTATCTACTATTCCAGATGCCTCTTTCTTTGATATATCCCACATGTTATAAAACACCCCTCTATTGTATTCTATTTTCTTCAGAGAATTTAACCATTTTTTAATTACATTTTCCAAAAAACCATCACCCGTAACTCTATAAAGCGAGAGAAGACCGAAGAGTGTATTTGTATTAGGTTTCATCATCTCAAATTTTTTCCTACTTTTCTTGTGACTCCTTGTTGGTATTTTCAGAAAGATGTTCCATCCATTTGGGAAGAATCCATGTTTTAAGAAAGAGGAATTTTCTGTTAGAGTATTAGATATATGCTTGGCTATATTCAAATATTTTTCTCTTTCCGTGAGTGCAAACATATCAACAAATCCCTCTATAAACAAACCCAAGCATTCGGAGGAAGCCCATGGATATCGCAATCTTAATGCAGGTAGAATCCTATTGCATACATAACCATTTTTATCTATTGCATATTTTATAACTCCATCTAAAAACAATTCTGTACCTTCCAAAAATACTTTATTATTAGTCAACAGATAGGATGGTATTGAGCCTATAGGATAATCCTCTTGATACTTGACATGAACAACTTGAAAATTTGTTTTGGATGGTAATCTATTTCCTGCTTTATGTTCCGCAAACAAACCACAGTTTAGTTGTAAACAACTTTTCTGAAGTTTGAATTGATTGATAGCCCATTCAAGTGTATCTTTGTCATTAATAATTTTACTGAAGCATATAATAAAGAGTAAATGATCAGCTATATCATCTGTATTGACATTAGGGTTTAATATTCTTCCTGTCCTCGAATCGAAGTTTGCTATAACAAATTCGTCTTTAGTGCATACAGTTTTTATACTTTTTATAATATACTTACAATGTTCTATAATTTCAGCTTCCCTTATCATGCTTATATTTTGTGACTATTTTTTAAATCGCTGTCTATTTTCATTTAAATTTATTCATCTTAAACCACTCAACATGCCTTTTGATACCTTCTTCGATAGAAACTTTTGGTCCATATCCAAGATCTCTCTTAGCTTTATCAATTTTTGACCAAGTGTGGGTTACATCACCTAACTGTTTTTCTATATATTTTATCTGTGCTTTCTTGTTCATAATCTTTTCTATCAGATCAACCATCTCATTAACACTTATCCTTTTATTACTTCCGATATTGTAAATACCGTTTCCCTTTTCACAGGCAAGCAGGGTCCCGTTCACAATATCACTAATATATGTGAAATCCCTTGTCTGATTTCCATCACCATAAATCTCAATTTCTTCATCTTTCATAATCCTCATGATAAACTTGCTAAACGCCTCATCTGGTCTCTGTCTTGGTCCAAAAACAGTGAAATATCTCAATGAAACAGTTTTCAAACCATAAACCTCCTCGAACATTTTGCACCATTCTTCACCCTGAGTTTTTGCCAAACCATAAGGTGATATTGGGTTTGGTTTCCTATCTTCACTTACAGGCAATTCATTCTCAGGAACTTCACCATACACAGAGGATGAAGAAGCAAATGCAAACTTCTTAACATCCATGTTCCTAGAGACGTCTAACAATTTAATTGTTCCCAGAACATCGGTTTCACAATATTTCACAGGAGTTTTTATAGAGTTTCTAACTCCAGGCAGAGCTGCCAGATGATATACTATCTCAACATCTTTTATTATATCTTTCAGCAAGTTAGAATCCAAGATAGAACCTTTAATAAAATTAAAGTTTGATTGTTTTTTCAATACCTTCAGGTTGTTTTCTTTCCACTCTGTTGAATAATACGGATCAAGATTATCTAGGCCGGCGACTTTAAGACCTTGTTTTAGCAAATTTTCACATAAATGTGATCCTATGAATCCAGCACAACCAGTAACCAAAATATCAGACATTTTATAACCTCACATATTCAAATCCTGCTTTCTTAACACTACTACGATCAAAAAATCCCTTCACATCAATCAAAATTGGTTTGTAGTTTGCAATATTTCTGAGCTTATCTGTGTCTATATTTTTGAAAATATTATGTTCTGTAACAAGTACAATGCAATCTATTTTCCTATCTTCCAAACCTTCCAAATTCTTTATAATTTCAATACCAAACTCTTTACTCAAAACACTAGAAGGCATTAGGGGTTCATAACCCATTATTTTGATTTTGTGTTTTTTTAATTCATTTATTATGGTCTTTGAGGGACAGTTTCTAATATCCCCAACATTCTTTTTGAATGTCAGACCCAACAAAAGAACAGTAGATTTTTCAGGTACTTTATTTTTCTTTTTTAGATTCTCAACAACCAAATTAGCTACATGTACAGGCATGAATTCATTAATCTCCCTTCCAGAAAGAATTATTTTTGGATTGTACCCCAGGGATTTTGCCTTATAAACCAGGTAGTAGGGATCCACTGGTATGCAATGTCCGCCCACAAGACCAGGCCTGTAACTATGAAAATTCCATTTAGTTTCCGCTGCTTTTAAAACTTCATTTACATCGATATTCATTTTCTCAAATATGATGGCCAACTCATTCACCAAGGCTATGTTCAAATCCCTCTGAATGTTTTCAATAATCTTTGCCGCTTCTGCAGTTTTGATATCCTTTGCTTTGTAAACACCAGCCTTTATGATTTTTTTGTAGAGCTCTGCCAACAATTCTTTTGTTTCATCACTACCCCCACTTATAACCTTTACAACACTGACAAGATCATGTTCCTTATCACCAGTGTTTATTCTTTCGGGAGAGTATCCTATCTGAAAATCAACTCCACATTTCAATCCAGATTCCTTTTCTATTATAGGTTTAACTATTTCCTCAGTTACACCAGGATACACGCTTGATTCCAAAACAACAACACTTCCCTTTTTCAGAAATTTTCCAACAGTTTGAGATGCTTTTTCTATATATTTCAGAACAGGCCTTCTTGATTCATCTATAGGCGTGGGAACAGATATTATAACAAAATCAGATTCCTTGATAACATCTGGGCTGTCTGTAAAATCTAAATCATGTTTATTTAAAATTCTTCTTAGTTCTTCAGTACCAATCTCTTTTGTGGGATCAGTCCCTGATTTCAAGTTCTTTATTTTCTCTTCATCAACATCAAAACCAATTACCTTAAATCCAGCCTTTGCAAATTCCAATGAAAGCGGCAGTCCAACAAACCCAACCCCAACTATACATATTACAGCTTCATTTTTTCTAACTCTGTCTTTCAAGTCCATTTTATCTCCTCTTTGAAAACCACTCTACTGTCAATTTCAAACCTTCACCAAAACCATATTTTGGTTTATATCCAAGATTTTTCACTGCCTCTGATATATCAGCCTCGGAGTATTTCGGGTCCCCGGGTTTGGGGTTCTCATAAATGGGCTTTATGTTTTTACCAAGCATTTCATTTATTTTTCTAACCAGATCATTGATGGATGTTTGTTTCCCCCCGGCAATATTATAAGCATACCCATCAGCCCTTTTTGCCTTTAACGATATTATATTTGCTATGGCAGCATCCTTCACATAGCTAAAATCTCTTGTCTGTTTCCCATCACCATATATCGGCGGTTCCTTGTAATTAAGCATTAAATTTATGAATTTGGGAATAACAGCAGCATACTCGGACTTTGGATCTTGTTTTGGCCCGAAAATATTAAAATACCTGAGACCCACAGATTTCAGACCATATATATCATGAAAGATTTTGAAGTAATGTTCATTTGCTACCTTTGTCAGACCATATGGGGATGTGGGTACCATATTCATGGATTCCCTTTTCGGAAGCTCATCAACGCCTGCATAAACAGAGGAGGATGAGGCATAAACAATTCTTTGCACACCAGAATCCCTTGCAGCCAGCAGAATATTAAGGGTTCCTAGTATATTGACTTCTGTTGTGGGTATTGGCTCTTCGATAGATTTTATCATAGAGGGTAGGGCTGCCTGGTGAGATATGTAATCAACCCCTTTCACAGCATTCTTTACCAATCTCATATCCCTTATATCACCCTTTACCAACTCTATCTTGTTCTCCAAACCAGAAAGATTCTCCCTTTTACCTGTTTCAAAGTTATCCAAAACCTTAATGTTATAACCCTGGCTAACCAAATCCTCCACAAGATTGGAGCCTATAAAACCAGCACCTCCAGTAACAAGAATGGTTGTCATAACTTATCTTTTACCCACCTTTTTTAAAAGCTTTATTTCCCTCTCAATTAAAACATCAGCAGAGAAGTTGTTTTTTATAAATTTTCTTGCATTTTTCCCAACTTTTTCTGAATTTTTTGGATTGTCCAGAACCCTTTTTATGCAGTTTTTTATGCTTTTCGAGTCAGTTTTGCATAAAAATCCATTAAAACCATCCTTGATAATCTCCCTAAGGCTCGGTATGTCAGAAACTATGCACGGGAGACCACAGGACATGGCCTCCAACAAAACCTTGGGTTGTCCCTCTGAGAAAGAGGGGAGTATGAACACATTAGATTGATTTAATTCAGTCGGTATTTGTTCACGAGGAATCACGCCCCTGAAGATCAAATCAGTTCCCATTTTTTTGGCGTGCCCTTTCAAAGCTTCCTTTTCTTCTCCATATCCTACAAAAACCAATTCTGCACCCGAACCAATATCAGAGAAAGCTTCTATAAGATTGTATAAATTTTTTATCTTACTAAATCTTCCTATGAACACGACCCTTTTCTTCTCACCAGATTTAATTTTCATGGGTTTGAATAATTCTGTATCAACAGAGTTGGGAATTTTCTCAATTTTGTTTCTATCAATGTATTTTTCAACATAATCTCTTGTAGTTTTGACCGTCAATATTACCTTTTCTGACTTCCTAAGACCCAAAAATTCTATGATTTTACCGAATGGATATTCAATTTTTCTCCAGAAGCCTGGTTTTTCTCCGCTCCTGGTTTGTAACCACAAATAACCGTAGGTCGTCACATACTTTTTACCGAAAACCCATTTAGTTATGATAGCAGGTATGGTTCCTGATATATGGAAAACTCTAAAAACACCACACTTTCCAATATACTTTCTGTTTATGATTGGAATCAGAAACTGATACAAGAACAGTGGAATTCTGTATCTGTTTTTTACTAGTACACAGTTTTTAGGCAAATCCCCTCTTTCTTCATCCTTGTATGAAAAAACAAAAATATTATCAAAATGTTTGGAGTATCTTTTGAGATAGTAAACTAAAAGGTTGTCATGACCTTCCCTTTTCAGTTCCCTGAAACTGCCCCCTCTATAGAGGAACACTCCTAAGTTCATAAGTCACCTATAAATCATATTACAACATCCAATGCAACCAGGAAATATTTTATTCTTCTTCAGAAGACTCCTAAACTTCTTGTAATAGAAATTGTTCCATAAATTTGAGATAGTATCTTCTCTAACATTCCCTATTTTGTAGTTGAAACATGGATACACATCACCAAATGGGGATATTATCATTGATGACCAGGGTAGCTTGCAAGTGTATTTGTTTAGAGAAACCCTACCGGAATAATAGTCGATTAGATCATTCCTATTAAACGGTGGAACAAATTTCATGTTTACCTTTTTGTTTTTTATTATCTTGTCGACATTGTTTAAAAACCTCTCTATTTTTTTAGGATCTATTTTATCTACAAGATGTATGGTAGGTTTCATGTATTTGCCGAGTTCGTTGTGTAGATTTAAACCCGATCTGTCGAGAGATGGATCAAGTATCTGGAAGGAACAATTATCTATTGACAGTTCTGCAGCCAGATCAACAATTTCATGCAGAGATTCAATATTGGATGGTAATATGACCGTATTCAGATGAACCTTGGGGCCATTCTTACCTAGTTTTTTCTTGTATTCTTGAATCCTTTTTATGCCCTCAACTGCGCCCTCAAAACTTCTCGGTCCCCTTATCTTATTATGTACATCCTTTGGTCCATCAACAGAAATGGTTATAGATGAAACACCCATATCAACAATTTCTTTACTCCTTTCTTCATTCAACATAATACCATTGGTTAGAATGCTGCAGGCATTCCTCTTTGATGCATATCTGAGCACATCCATTATACCTTCTTTTATAAGAGGCTCACCCCCAGTAAAGGTGACAGGTATCTTTCTTGTAAATTGTGATATTACGTTTTTGATTTCATCTACTGTCAGCTCCTTTCCCTCCTTTTCTCTACCCTCATGAACAAGGTAACACATATCACATTTTAAATTGCACCTGTATGTTACCTCGAAAGTGACCTTGAATGGTCTGAATGCATGTCCATTGAAAACCCTATAAGGCACCCCAGTTTGCACTTTTTTAGCGAGTCCATATGCCTTTTTTGATACACTCATTTCAATCCCACCACTCTCTTATAAAATGCAACATGTTTATTTATTATTTTATCTGAGCTAAAGTCCTCTTTGATTTTTAACTTACCATTCTTTGCAAATTTCCCTCTCATCTTTTTGTCTGATAATAAAACTTTAACTTTTCCCACAAGCTCGTTTACATTTTCAGGTTCTATCAAGAAACCATTAATACCATCATCAATAATTTCTCCACTACCACCAACATTTGTCGCAATACATGGTGTCCCAACAGACAGGGCTTCTATAATTACCCTACTCAATGGTTCTGGCCAAACAGATGTGCTACAGACAACATCAGACGCCTTGTAAATTTCCATGGCTTGATCATGGGGAACATGTCTTCTGTAAATCAGATTTTCATATTCTTTAGAGGCTCTCTCAAAATCTTTGTCCAGAGGCCCAGTTCCTGCGACAACAAAGTTTACATCATTCAAAATCTTTATCATTTCTAGAATTTGATTTGCACCCTTTCCTATGGAGATTTTCCCCACATATGAAACTATTTTACCTGATACACCAAGTTCTTTTTTTATCTTAGATACAGGCTTTTCCACTTTTTCTCCTGGTGCTATATTATGAATTACAACACCTTCAACTCCTATTTTTTTATATACATCCCTTACGAAACCACTCACATTTATAACACCATTCATTTTTCTCAAAACCATTTGCTTAAATTTGAGATTGTGATAAGCTAGCCGATAAACTAGCAAAGATTTAAAGAATTTAAATAGAACGTCGAAGCGACTATGCTCTGAATATTGTTTGTCCCATTTATGCTTACAATTTAAATAGGTAGAAAGCGAGCATTTTTTGTATTCTCTAGCCAAGCTGCAATAACCAGAATCACAGTATGTTGTGTAGTCCCTTAAAGTTGCAACCATTTTTACGCCTTTCGCTGCCTTATAAGTTGGTATTAAAGCTGGGCTATGTTGTACATGTAATATATCAGGTTTAAAACATTTTACAATCAATTTTATATTCCTTTTAAAATGATAATGAAAAAATGGGTCGAATGCCGTCGTGAACGGGAACCTGAATCGTGAACGGGACCTTATTTTGTGCAAAAATCTTGATACTCTACCAATGTTAAACCTATATATTTTAAACCCATCTTTTTCATATGAAGGGTAGTTTCCACCAAGATGAGGAGTTATGAGTAATACATCATGACCAGCTTTTGCTAATCCTCTCGACAAATAATATGCACTTGTCTCTGCCCCACCCACAGAGTAAGGGTAGAAGAGTGATGTGACTATTCCTATTTTCATAACTGATATTAGTTAAAAGTATTTATTATTTAACTGCTACCATACACCCATAAATCACTCAGCTCATCTTCTATCCCTTTTATTATAACAGTGTCCTAGACCTTTTATAGTTCTTTCTAACCCCTCTTCTAAAGATATTTTGGGCTTATCATTAATAACATTAATCATTTTAGATATGTCTGGACATCTTCTTGGATGATCATATGGCCTTGCTGGTAAATATTTTGGTTTGAATTTTCTATTTAAAATTTTATGCATTGTTTCAGCCAATTTATTTATTGTTATTTCATCATCATCTCCCACATTAAATATATCGTTTGATTGAGTCTCAGCTAATTTTATCACCAATCTTACATGATCGTCTACATAGCAAAAGCTTCTTGTAAATTTTCCATTACCAATAATAGTAAAAACATCATCTTTTGTTATCTTTCTTACAAATTCAGGTATTACTTGACCAGTGGCAGAAGTATCCATTCTTGGACCATATGTATTGAATATTCTAAAAATCAAATAATCTTTGTTATGTTTTTCGGCAAATAGTCTTACATAAAATTCTCCCACAGCCTTTGATGTAGCATAACTATCACGATCAGCAAATAAATTTAAAGAAATTAATTCTTTCTCCGATGTTGGAATTGTTTTTGGAGTACCATAAATTTCTGAACTTGATGCATATATTATTTTTTTTAATGGAATCAATTTGCAACCTTCCAAAACATTTTTTGTGATGTCTATATTATTTGAAATAAGTTTGTAAGGAATATCATAAAAAAATTTAGTCCCATTAATAGCAGCATAATGATATACTATTGATGGCTTCTCTTTTTTCATTATTTTTAATAATTTTTGTTTTTGCTCTACTAAATCACATTCGTAAAAAGTGAAATTGGGATGTTCTGGTAAATTTTCTTCC
>CP070801.1:755160-757691 GCA_020343575.1 Candidatus Aenigmatarchaeota archaeon | reverse complement strand
TCCTGGATCTGGAAGGTCAGTTTTATATCATCATGTTCTGGATCGAATTCCCAGGCAATCTTTTTCACCCCATATTTCCGCAGCACCTGATCAATCTGGGCCTTAGATTTTTCCACTGAAACTGTGGTGCTGGTATAGGGGGCATCTTTGGTATAGATCTTGTTCATTGCCTTCCCCCCTTCAGAATCCCATAACTCTGCAAAGCATCCAGGATCCCATTCAGAATATCGAAGGCCAGACTATAAGCCGGGCACCAATATTCTATGGATCTGCATCTTTCTTGATGCCTGCAGTCTGCGCAGATATCCTGCTGCAGTTCTTTGTTTGTCTTCTGATGGTCAGGCACAAAATCCTGCTGTGGACTTTCTAAACTGGCCAATGTGTTTTCACCTTCCCCCCATGTTATGCAGGTATATCTATTTAAGACCTGCGCAGCCTGAAGGCCCGAGATTGCAGGAAAAGATGGCCCAGGGTCCAGAAGGCCCAGATCCTGGATGTATATTGCAGAGCCATATAGGCTGCATAAGGAAGCATGGGCCTGAAATTATAGATAATGCTGCAGCATAGGCCCACCACCATTGTGGTCCAGAGAAGATGACTTAAGATTATCTTTCTGGCGCCATCATTGGCCTGGAAGACATGAAAGGCCAGGAAGATTATGGGCAGAAGGTGGGTGGCCTGTAAGATAACAGTGGCATCAGGGCCATGTTCAAAGAGCCCCACCAGATGGATGGGCCATTCCCACCAATAACTGAGAAGGAAGGCCAGAAGGAAAGCCAGGGATACCTGTTTATTGAAGGACAGCCCTAACTTTTCGATCCAGAGATAATAAAGCAGCACTACCAGGCCATAGAAAGTGGCCAGGGGCAGGGGATATAATTGGACCTGCAGTGCCTGCAGGATCCCGGGCATCCCTAAAAAGACAAAAAGGATCCAGGCATAAGGGAAGATTTCCTGGAATAATTCATCAATTATGACAAATCTCTTATCCGGCATATAGAAAAGCATCCAGAAGACTGGCTGCAGATAGACCAGGAAGGTGAAGGTTTCAGGTGGCAGATACATGGCCCATCTTCAGAAGCTGCTGAATAATCCTGCCCCATACTTCTTTGGGCATCATTCTGAAAGAGAAATGCAGATGAAAGACTTTCTGTTTTGAATCAGGCCCATTGGCCAATTGCAGCCAGAATTCCCGGGCCACTGCATCTTCAAAGGCTCTTTTTTCCAGGGGCCTGGACAATTCCACCCTGAATCTGGTGGCCCCAAAACTGCCAGGATCCACCGGGATCAGCACCACTTCATTCCGCAATCGATCCAGGGCCTTCTTACGTAACTTCTGCATGTTTTCACCTTCTCTTTGTCAATAACCAATAAAGTGCCACAGCAATGGTGATCACAGAAGCCCAGACAATTCCCTGGGCAGCCACATATTCATTGCTGATACCTTCAGCACTGACTATTTCAATGGCTGTGAGGAAAAGGCCTGTATCAGATTCATTGTCAGTCACGTTAAGGGACACAGTATAATTTCCCAAAGTATCCCAGACATGCGTGATCGTGGGATAGGCCCCAGAAGTCTGATTGCCATCTCCGAAATCCCAGGCATAATTGCTGATAGATCCCCCATCTGGATCCCCCGACATAGATCCATTTAGAGTATAGGACACATTCACGAATAGTTTGAAGGTTGAATTGAATCTGGCCACTGGGTTATGATCACATTCTTCCCCTGATGGGGCAGTATCGAAATCACAATACAGGGTGGCATTGCCTATTATGGTATAGTTCACTGGATTGTTATGGTTGATCGATCCATTAAGACTCCAATGATCCCAGATATAGAGATGATCATCTATAACTGCCAAAAGCTCCAGCAGTGTGGGGTTGAGGAAATTCTCTTCAGATAGATCTGCAGGCTTCCCAAGTTGTGAAGTGTTGTGGTTGAAATAGACTATCATGCCCCCTGTGTCATAATCCCAGGTTATAAATACTGGATGGCTCTCTTCAGTCCCCCAGGCGCCATGTTCAGACCATCCAGAAATATATTTCCGATACCAGGTCCAATCCTCATATGTCCCTGTTCGCATGTTTTCTGTGGTCCAGGGTGTTGTGGCATCAGGATCCAGATCATAAAGCACCGAATCATCAGTGCCATTCAGAATCTGAAGCCAATTAATCCTTAGTTTCGTGGATACTTGGTTCCAGGAATCCCTATGCCTATACAGGACAGTGACAAAATCTGAAGTCCATTCATCAATATCCAGAACAATTGTGGTATCTGTTTCTGTATTCCATCCACTGGATACTGCAATGGTTTCAAGATTGATATAATTGAAGTCCACCAGGGGATACCAATAATTAGCGTTATCACGCCATTCCCCTGCATTTGCGACAGATGGCCTGTGGGCATTATCTACCAAAGCAAGATATCCCACTGTTTCTGTGCTGCCCCCACTTCGATAACAGGACCAGGACATCTTCAGCTTAGTCCCATTCACATAGGTCCTATTCAGATGGATGTAAATCATGGC
>CP070801.1:748726-755060 GCA_020343575.1 Candidatus Aenigmatarchaeota archaeon | reverse complement strand
CGTGGTGTTCAGGGAGATATACGAGGGCTACACAGTTCCTCTAGGAGTTTGGCAGGTTAGAGAAAATGCTAGGAATGCTTTCAAGGGAATACCAGAGGTTTTCAAAACCCTGGGGGAGGCCCTGAAACATATCGATTAAAAACTGAGGCTCTCAATAAACGATTACATAGATATGAGCAAGATACTAAAGCAAAGGCGGTTGTCGGATTTTTGAACGGCTAAGCTTTAAATACCAAAAACGGAAATCATAATTAGTGATAACATGCCAAGACCAGCACTAAGGTCAAGAACCTTGAGAAGGGTGAAGAAAAGGCTTCCAGGAGGCGGATTTATAATCCACTATCTGAAAAGAAAGCCTTCCCCCGCAAAGTGCGCAGTCTGTGGAAGGAAACTGCATGGAGTTCCGAGGAAGAGTCCTTCCATAATTAAGAAAATCTCCAAGAGCAAGAAAACCCCGTCAAGACCCTATGGGGGAAACCTTTGCTCAAGATGCGCAAGGGAAAAGGTAAAGGAGAACCTGAGGTGAAGAAATGTTTGAGGTTGGAAGAATCTGCCTTAAGACGGCTGGAAGGGAAGCTGGTAAGTACTGCGTCATTGTCAAAAAGATGGACGAAAATTTCGTAATGGTTACGGGACCGAAATCCCTTACACGTGTCAAGAGGAGGAGATGTAACATCAATCACCTGGAACCTCTAACAGAGAAGATAAAGATAAAGAGCGACGCATCCGATGCCGAGGTATTGAAGGCATATAAGGTAGACAGTGTCTCTGAAAGACTTGGTTTTGAAAAGCCCAAGAAAGCTAAGAAGGTTGAACCAGAAAAACCAAAAGAGAAGAAGGTTGAAAAAAAGGTGAAGAAAGAGAAGAAAGAAAAGCCCAAGAAAGTAGAGAAGAAACCGAAGAAAGTGAAAAAAACGGAAAAGAAGAAGGCTAAGGAAAAGAAAACAAAGAAGCCAGAGAAGAGGGCTAAAAAGAAGAAGTGATTACAGGCACCTTGAAATCTTTAAAGTTTCGATGTTATCCACACCTTCTGTTGATCTTATCTGATTCTCGAGTTTGTCCTGTGCCCCGCCAACATCAGGTATTATCTTTGTGAACTTTATTGCTTTCAATCCAAAGGCTATGGGTTCTTCCTCAATTCTGTTGGGATCAAGTTTTTCTAGCGCTTCTTTTACCTGATCAAACATCTCAGGAGATTTCGGTAATATCCTGAAAACACAAATAACCTCACCCATTTAAACACCGTTCCGAACATCACGGACCCACGAAGTTGCATTTCGAGCATTTGTAGGAATTTTCGAGCTTCTTACATTTATCACATCTCACTATGGTTTCTTTTCCGCATTTAGGGCATTCGAACTCAACCCAGTTGTTCTCTGCCTCGATACTCTTTCCACAGTTTGTACACTTCATAATTTTACCTCGTGATTATCTCTATTATTTCCATTAACATATTTATAAATTTATTTAATGTTGCTTACTCGAAGAAAAACTGGTAATCCCTCAGTTCCCTTACGGTTTTTGGCTTGATCCTGCGTTTCCAGAAGGACATCAGAACAATCCCTGTCAGTATTCCGCCAAAATGCCCTATGTTCGCGATTTCTGGCTGCAGGTTTAATACCCAAAGTATGAGCTCACCTAGTGCCAGGAGAATTATCGGAAGTATGACTGGTATGGGAATTTTATAAACCCATATGACGTTCTTCGGGAACATAAAACCATAAGCTGCCATAACACCGAAAACCGCGCCAGAAGCACCGATCATGGAAACATCAATCGCACCTGTTACCGCAATGTATAAAAGAGCAGAGCCAATGCCTGATATAAAGTAGAGGGCAAGATATTTCTTCCACTTCAGCGCTCTCTCGATGGTTATCCCGAACATGAAAAGGAGAAACATGTTGAGTATTATGTGCTCTGGATATGGAATCGAATGCAAGAACATATAAGAAATAAACTGCCAGTAGGCCCCCTTCAGCGCAAGCTCCGGGACGAGGGAGAAAACATCATCAAACACAGGATAGAACATAATCTGCAAAATAAAAACCAGAATATTCGCTATGATTAAGGATAGGGTTACACGCATAAGATCCCTGTTTTGATTAATTGTATCTGATTAAATAAAAGCTATATCAGAAAAAAGTTGAGATATGCAAAACCCACTATTGCCAAAGCAAAACCTAGGGTCCAGACTCCCCTGTTCCAGTGTAGAACCTTTCTGCCGTCCAGGGGTCCGAGTGGTATAAGATTGAAGATCGCAAGCCATGCATTTATCAGAGCTGCGTACAGCAATATCCAGTGAGAGTAAAAGAAGTTGACCATTATAAGAATGAACATAAGGACTATGTTGAACACTGCTCCAGCTATACCTATCTTTCCAATTTCATGCAGTGTGGGCTGCTTAAAAGCCCAGAATGACCCGAATACGACAGCTCCGGGAGCTGCGAATATGAAGCTTCCGTTGGATACCAAAGTAAAGAATATAGCAAGCATGATTCCCTGGGGCCACATCCTGTACTCAGCAAAGTAACCGAGCTTCCTTGCAGTGAATCTGTGGGAGAGCTCGTGTCCCATGAAGGCTATACCAACAACGAACAGTGAAACCAGAAAAAACAAAGGCTCGAACAGAATCTCAGGATATGCAAAGACCACTGAAAGCACTATGACGGATATCACTATATCCTTCACTTCCCTTCTCGAAAACATCCCCGGAGCGGTCCCATTCATTCTATCAACCTATTTTTAATCATATTCATTATAGAACTCCTTATTAAATAAATTATTTGCTGTGGGTGGGGCGAGTGTGATGTGTGTGATGACGCTTCTTCCTAAAGAACTTTCTCCAGATGAAGTAGATGATAATAAGTATTATTATGACACCTATCATAAGGCTTAGAGTACCATTCCCGCTTGGTAGTTGGAAGTCCAGTGTTACCAGCTTTGAAACCTGGTTCTGCTCCAGGCCGGGTCCCACGTAGTTTATTATCAGTTCGCCCTGTCCCTTCATGACCAGCGGGAAGGAGAAGGTTGTTTTCTTTGTCGCCTTAAGTATGCTTAGATAATCTATCCCGATTGTTTCGTTTCCAATCATGAGCTTCGCTTCCATGGATTTAGCATCTGTTGTTCCCTTATTCGCGACCTCTATATCGAGGGCCATTCTGTTATAGTTCGGTTCTATGTTGATTATATCAAGCCTTATTGAACCGGTTACAGGAATCCCCACATCGAACGTATCAGAAGTGGGGTTGTTGCTCTCATCCTTGTATTCCAATGTGAGGGTTATGGTATAGGTTTTGTACTCTGCAAGGGAATCTATACTGAGCTGAGTGCTTGCTTCTTTGGTTTCTCCGGGATTCAAGTCTCCGATGTAAACCAATCCGCCCGAGAGTATTGGAACAAGATAAGCAGAAGTCGAGTTAATCTTTGCCTGAAGGTGTCTGGCTGTTCCAGAACCTATGTTCTTGATCTTGAAATTCAGGGTTACAGAACCACCAGGTTCTATGTCGTCTGGTGTGGTCTCAACAGATTCAATAACCAGCTTTGGGTTTCCCTGAACAGATACTGTTACGCTTTTCGTGGAGTATGCGGCCGGGTTCTGTGCTGAGTAAATGTTGAAATCAAGTTTATAATCGCTTGATATCGCTTCTGTATCAACATGTAAATCAAATGTTTTCTTTACAGAACTTTGAGGACCTATTTGGGTGATTGTTTTTTTGGCCTCCTCTCCGGGCAAGAGTCTGAACGGGTCCTTTGGAATAAGTTCAACTACCATGTTCTTGGCATCCGCATATCCGATGTTTTCAATCTCGATCTCTATACTGACATCGGCTCCTGGTTCTGCAGGATATGGGTTTTGTGAAACAAGGGATATATCCAGAGCAGCCATGCCAGTCTGTCCATTAACTGGTTGAAGTAAACAAACTACAAGTGTTGCAACAATCACCGGAATCAAGATATTAATCAATTTCATATTATCTCTAATTTGTTTTCCTATTTAAATAATATTACCGTCCATGAGGTTGATAATCCTTTTCGTGTATTTCTCTATCCTATGGTCATGTGTGACAACAACTATCGTGTATCCCTTCTTCTTGTTCAATTCTTTCAGAGTCTCAAGGATTTTTTTACCAGTTTTAGTATCCAGGTTTCCGGTTGGCTCATCTGCAAGTATTATCTTGGGGTAGTTGGATAGTGACCTTGCTATAGCAACCCTCTGCTGTTCTCCACCAGAGAGTTGTGAAGGTCTGTGATACATTCTCTCTCCAAGACCGACGAGTTTGAGTAAACTGCTCGCTCTTTTTTCAGCCTCATTTTTCGACTTCCCATTAATCCTCATCGGCAGTTCCACATTCTCCAGTGCTGTCTGGCTCGCTATCAGGTTGTACTGCTGGAAAACAAAACCTATTTTCTTCCCGCGGATCTTTGCACGCTCCCCGTCATCAAGATCATTCGTCAACACACCATCAATCAGAATCTCCCCAGAGGTTGGTTTCAGTAGGCAACCAACAACATCGAGAAGAGTTGTTTTTCCAGAACCCGAGGGTCCCAGTATCGCAATAAATTCTCCCTTTTTAACCTTCAGGTCTATTCCCTTAAGAACATGAACCTCTGAATCCATGCCTGGATTGTAAACCTTGTGTACATCTCTTGTATCAATTATATACTCTGACATTTTCTCTCCTTATTCATATCTTAACGCCACCACCGGATCCAGTTTTGATGCCTTCCTTGCCGGGTAAAATCCCCCAACTAGGCCAAGGATCAGTGCAAACAAAATACCGGTCAGCGCAAGTCCGGGTGTTACAATAGCTGTTATCTGACCTCCGCCAAAAATACCGCCCACTACAAACGAACCAGCAATCCCAAGTATTACTCCTCCTACTCCGCCCATCAGGCTTATGAGAGCGGATTCCGTGAGTATCTGCCTCAGGACCACACCATTTGTGGCTCCTATCGCCTTCATCACACCTATTTCCCTCCTCCTCTCCATGACAGCCATTATCATGGTGTTCATCACACCCAGACCACCAACAAGGGCAGCTATCGCGCCGATAGCGAAGGTGAAGATTCTTATCTGGTCCACAATCTGTCCTGCCTGCCTGGCAAGCTCTGTGCTGGTTAGGGCATCCAGTCTCTCGCTTGCGTCCTCTATGTCTTCGGCTATTTTCTCGGTGTCCTTCACATCATCTGGAACTACATATAACATCTGGTAACTATCGGAATCTGTCACATCCATAAGGTCATCAAAATTTACCATTATTCCTTGGTCCACATCTGATATACCCGTTTTTTCTATTATGCCCACTATCTCGAAATCCTCATCCACTATGGTCCAGAAATCACCTACCTCAATATTACGAGTTTCTGCAAAGGTCTTACCTACTTCAGCAACACCGGTTTCATCTGCCTCGATTGCCCTCCCATCATACATTTCAACGTTCTCACCTACGAAGTAACCCGCTTTACTCGGATCTATACCAATAGCCCACCATTCGGGTCCCTGCATCATAACAAAACTTTCCATATACATGAGTATAGGTACTATATCCTTGATGCCTCCTACACTCTCCACAACCTCCAAATCCTCATCAGTGAGTTCTCCCATGAAACCAAAGAATCCAGCATCCTTCTCTATTACGGTTATCTTCCCTGCAGTCAGTTCAAGACCGCTCTGTACAGCAACATCAATACCTTCTGCTATCGATCCCAATGCAACTATCGCTCCTATGCCTATGAGAATTCCCATAGCAGTCAAAATAGTTCGGGTCCTCTGCCTCATTATGTTCTTATATGCCAGGTCCAACATGTTTTCGCCTGTCTGATTATTATATACTAATTAATTAAACAACCGGATATAATAATCATGCCAGAAAAGTTTGAATGGTATTCAGTAAAACTTAGTTTGATAATATTCATAGCGTACATAATTAGCATTGCATTCCCTGATTTTATTTTTTCTAATTTTGCAATGATATCATCCGAAGCCTTTGTGAAGCCATGGATGTTTGTAACACATATCTTTCTCCATGGCAGTTTTATGCATCTGGCATTCAACCTTTTCGCTTTGTTATTGTTTGGTTCTATTCTGGAGAATATCGTTGGCTCAAAGAACTTCCTTATTATATTCTTTGTGGCTGGTATTGTCTCCGGATTCGCAGATGTGTTATTCTATCCTGCAGCTGTGGGGGCTTCAGGAGCGATATTCGGAATACTGGGTTGCTTGGCCATGTTAAGACCAAAGATGATAGTTTGGGTAATTGGCGTTCCGATGTACATGATTATTGCAATAGTAATATGGGCTTTACTAGACTTTGCAGGAATATTCTACCCTGAT
>CP070801.1:745576-748626 GCA_020343575.1 Candidatus Aenigmatarchaeota archaeon | reverse complement strand
TGGTCTAACTGGTAATCACACTCGGTGTGCTGGGGGCAATCCCGGAAGGTTTGGCATTCATTTATACCAACAGTGAATATCTCTTCACATATAAGGTCTACGTAATTACACTCAAAGTGCCTACACTCTGTGTCTGTTTCGCACTGATCAATTCCCACTCCTTGGACATCTATACAATATCCCTCACTACACTCTGTGTGGAAACAGTCATCATATGTTTCACACTCATCTTTTCCTATTCCCTCAACTGTAACACAGGATTGCTGAACATAATCACACTCTGTGTGTTTTGGACAATCCTCGAATGTCTCGCATTCATCATCACCTGGCTCAAGAACAAGGTCACATGTCATATCAATGTAATTACAGACTGTATGATCACAATCAAGAGATGTTACATAGGTCTCTGGGAACTCCTCAAATACAGTGGTTCCGTTGTAGTTCAGGTATTCGACACCAGAGTCTGGATAAACGTTTGTCAAGATGTAACCGAACTGATGAAGGTAAATATTGAATATAACTGTGGCGGTTTCATTTATATGCAAATCATCAAGTTCACATGTTATCTTCCTCTCAATATCATCATAAGTACATTCAGGGGGCAGGGTCGATTCATTCAATTCTACATAACCTGGAAGGTAATCTATAACAACAATGTTGGTTCCTGCTATGGTTGTGACCTCCTCAGCTATCTCCTCATATATTTCCTCCAAGTCCTCACTGTCCGGAGCATAGTAGGATTTACCACCAGTTATGTTTGCAATCTCCTCCATAAGGCTCTGGTTTGAGTTATTCCCAAGGGCAATTGTGTATATTACAATCCCGTTACCTGCTGCTTCTTGTGCACTGTCAAAAACCCTTTGGTGGCAATCTGCAGGCGGGTTCTCCATGCCACAGTTGTTGTTCCCGTCCGAAAGGAGAACCTCAACCCATGGCGTGTCTGTCCTTCCGTTGTTAATAAGCTCCTCGTTTGCAAAATCAATACCCTGACTCATGTTGGTCCAGCCACCGGCACTCATCCCATCTATCGCTGTCTTTACAGCATTCTTATCGAATGTGAGCCCCTGCTCGAGGGTTGCGACGGTGTTAAATGAAACCAGACCTGCCTTGTCATTTGATCCCAGGATATCAACAAAGACTTTCGCCGCGATTTTCGCGTCTCCTATCGGCTGCCAGTCGCTTATGTTATCATCCCATCCGTCATCATCCATGCTTCCTGAGTTGTCAAAAACCAAAACAACATCTACTGGGTAGAATCCATCACATACCTCTCCCTCTCCAGAAACCTCAAGGGTTATGGTCACTTCCTCGCAGATAACCTGGGTTGGTTCCGCTGTCTTGTCAACCGCCAGATAAGGTGGTATGCATTCCTCTTCACAGTCCTCATATGTTTCACACTCATCATCACCTGACCCCATCACATAATCACATGTACTGTCAACATAATTACACTCTGTATGATAATCGGGATTGCACTCAAGTTCGCCATTAAGTATAGCGTCCAGGGCATCTTTGTAGTATTCATCCATCCCACTTTCCCCATTTTCCACCTCTGCAACTGAGTGGTCTATCCAATATTCGATTGTCTCTCCATCATAGGCATCGTCAAGGTCGAAGTAATCAGCGCATATATTCAGGATGGTTGCAAGAAGGAATTTCTTCAGTTCGTTGAACATGTTTGAACAGTTACCGCTGCATTCCAAAACGTAGGTTATGTCGCTCTGGTTTTCAACATAATCGAAAACATCGTAATTATCATGCACACAGTCAAGCAGGCCCTCTGCCTCGCTAAGATGATTTTTCCAGTATCCTGGCGTCTTGGGGTCACAGTAACAATCCTCATCTGTTTGGCATTCGTCATCTCCTGCTCCCTGAACAACAATACACTGTTCATTTTCATAGTCGCATTCCTTGTGTGTGGGCGGTGGGTGTTGCACACTTGGTGGACCTCCACCACCTCCGGTTGGGAACCCCCCACCTGTGATAAAGAAAGATTCCTCGTCTTCATCGTCTGATTCGTCTTCTTCTGATTCCCCTGTCTCGTCATCTCCTTCGTCATCGCCTCCCATTTTTTTAAAATCTATAAGAACGGGCTTGTTCGTGTTCGTGCCTTGGTCTCCTCCTATAGAATCAACCATGTTTCCCGTTAAATCAGTGGGAGTCGCTGTCTGGCTCAGGAGAGAGGATGAAAAAAATATAAGAACTGCTATGACGATTATAAGACCAGCCCCAACACCAATCTTTACAAAGCCCTTTTTGTTCAGAACATCCACCCTGTCACTATTTTTTTGGTTTGATTAAATTCTGGCAATTAGTTTTAAATACGTATGTTGCGAAAAATTATTTTGTAGTGATTTTGTAATGCTTTTGTATTGTTACTTTAGAAGGAGCGCTAGAATTCCCTTTTCTGTATGAAGCCTGTTCTCTGCCTGGTCAAATATAACAGAGTGTTTCCCGTCCATGACCTCTGATTTGATCTCATACCCCCTGTGAGCAGGCAAACAGTGCATAACAACACAGTTCCTTTTAGCAAGCTTCAGAAGCTCAGAATCCAGCTGGTACGGAGCAAAGGCCCTTATCCTCTCAGCTTTCTCACTCTCCTCACCCATCGACACCCAGGAATCCGTATAGAGGATGTCTGCGTCCTTTGCAGCTTCCTTGGGAACGGTTACAACCTTGAAATCACACCCGGATTTCTTGCAGTTTTCAAGGGATTGTTTTGCAATATCCATGTCCGGGAAATAATTTTTAGGGCAAGAAACAATCATATCGATTCCGAGTTTCGAGCAGATTAACATAAGGGAATGGGTAACGTTGTTGTTCCCGTCTCCAAGGTATACGAGTTTCAGTCCCTTCAATCGCTTGAAATTCTTCTTTATAGTATATATATCTGCCAAGGCTTGGCAGGGATGGAGAAGGTCAGTAAGGCCGTTTATCACAGGAACACCTGAGTTTTTTGCAAGCTCAACAATATCTTCGTGGGAGAACAGCCTTGCCATTATACCGTCAACGTATCTGCTGAGAACCTCTGCAGTGTCTGCGATGGTCTC
>CP070801.1:734663-745476 GCA_020343575.1 Candidatus Aenigmatarchaeota archaeon | reverse complement strand
CCAGAATCATGAGACCCGCTTCCATCGCAAACTCCCTTGAGTATATCGCGAACAGACCCCATATTATCACAGTGGTGACCGGGAAGTAAAGGAAGTCAACAATTCTCCATTTCGATCTCATATAGACCCTAAGATCCCTGAACATCAGAGCCCTTATTTTGTACCATCTCATTTTCTCTTTTCCTCCATAATCTTTACAAAGTAATCCTCAAGCGTGGGTTTCTTTGTTTCTATGTTTGTCACATCAATACCCTTTCTCGAGAGAGAAGATAATACACCAGACAGGCTCTCTCCAAGTTGAAGTTTTTTATATATCCTTTTCTTACTCAGAACATCAAAATCGTTTCTTTTCAGATAGTCCCTGTTCCTTATCTCCTTAACGTTCAGGAAAACATCGTAGGTGGAGAACTTACTGAGCTTGACCTTTTCTACTGTTCCTGTATCAATAACCTTTCCCTTGTGTATGAAAGCTACCATATCCGAAAGCTGTTCAATCTCATGCATGTAGTGTGACGTAAGGAAAACCGTTGTTCCTTTCTCTTTGTTGATCCTCTTTATCTCTTTCCTTATCTTTATCGCAATGCTGGGATCAAGTCCCAGTGTTGGTTCATCGAAGAAAACCATCTTTGGGTCGTTTATCATGGCTTTTGCGAATATCAATCTCATTCTCTCTCCAGTGGAGAGATTGAAAAACTTCCTATCAATCACACCATCTATTTCAAAGAACTTTGTCAGGTGTTTAATTCTTTCTTCTATCACATCCCTTTTCAGGCCATAGCTCATCCCATGGAATTTGAGAACGTCCTTCACACTTAGTAGCCAGTGAAACCTGGTCTCACCCGATACGAAATTTACCCTCTCCAGAATTCCCCTTTCCTTTAGGATATCCTTTCCGAATATTCTGACCTTCCCTCTGTCAGGGGTGAGAATACCAAGAAGGATATTAAGGAGGGTTGTCTTTCCTGCTCCGTTGGGTCCCAAGAGGCCGAATATCTCACCTTCCTCTACATCTAGGCTCACATCATCCAGGGCATAGAACCATTTTCCCTCTTCCTTGAACCTTTTCGATACGCTGCTTATCTCAATCACTTTCATAAAACCACTTAATACAATTTAATTACGCTTAAATAAATTAATACAAAATCGGATATATGAAAAAACCAAAAGCGATTCCAGGATTTTTATTGACTATGTTTCTGCTTTTTAACGGGGCTGCTGGTGCTCAAGAGAAAAGCGTACAACAACTGAAAACAAAACGGGTTGAGTATGGTTTTGAAAAAGACAGAATAGAGCAGGTATTCTCTGATCCCAGATTCAAAATATATCATGACCTGCCAAGTATATGGTCCAGAGCAAAAAAGATAGACTACATTGAGCGGGGCTTCTGCTCCGACGAATCGATAGAAGATGGATTAAAATTCTTCATAAGTAACAGCAAATCTTTGTTGAAGGCTTGGAAAGAATACGAGGTTGGCGGCGAATACATTACAGCTCTGCTGAAGATGGAGAGTAATCTGGGAAGAAAAACTGGGGAAAGGCCAGTTTTAAACTCCATCGCTTCAAACTGGTTTTACATTGATGGCTCCACTGAAAAGGGTAAAAAGAGGGAGAGAATTTTTTACGAAGAAATTGCAGAGCTACTGAAAATGGAGGGTGTTTTATATGAAGATGACAGTGAGATCTTTTCCTTGAAGGGGTCGTATGGTGGTGCGTTTGGTTGGCCGCAAGCAATTCCTACATCCTACAAAAACTTAGGTGTGGATTTTGACATGGACGGAGATATAGACATTAGCGACCCTCATGATCCTGATGATTCTATAGGTTTCATTGCAAATTACCTAGTAGAACATGATTTCAAGGAAAACAAGTTTGATGCAATCCAGGAATACAACCCAAACGATGGTGAAAAATTTCCCAAAGCCATAATAGCATATGCAGACAAACTCAGGGAAAGGTTTATAGAATATATTAAACCATATTTGTTACGAATTACTTTTTGAACAGAATCTCAATTACGTCACCGTCCTTCAATTCGTAATTAGCACCGATCTTTTTTTTCTCAGGGTCCAGTCCTCCAATAAAGGACTCTGCAATATCTGTGTGTACCTTCGCAGCGAACTCCTTCAGGGTGGTTCCCCTGCGAACAAGATAAGCGTCAGGCAGAACGTTTCCCTTAGTATCGGAAAATTTGTTTATATTCGCAACAGGATAAACCACGATCTGTTCCAGCATCTCAAAAACCAGTTTGTTCAGACAGTTCTGAATCCCAGTGGAACCGTATTTCTCCAGAACATTCTTCTTTATGAAACCCAGCCCCTGTTTTTGTTTTTCATTGAGCTTGTCAGAAACAATCTCGAATTTATCCGAACCAGCTACGTATTTTATCATTCCGTGTTTCTCAGCCTCCCGAAGCGCCAGCTCTGATTCAGCAGAACAGGGAATCGCTCCCTTATTGATTTTTTCGAAATTCTCTTGGGATTCTGAGAGGTCTATCTTGTTTGCAGCAATAAGAATTGGTTTTGATATTCCCCTTAGAACAGAAGCGAACTCGTGATCCTCAGGACTCGCTTTCTTCATCGCAAGCTTTACATCATTCTCTGTTATCCCCAGGCCGGAAAGCTGTTTTGCCAATAACTTCTCTATGGGAATCTTCTGAGTCTCAGCAAGCTTCTTCGACTTTTCGAAGGACTTGCTTGAGATGTCCCTTATCCACTCGTCTATCTCATACTCCAGAACTCCAATAGTCTTGCTCGGGTCATAACCCTCCTCGGGTTTCCCTTCGGCGTTGGTTTTCCCAGAAGAGTCAAGAACATGTATCAGTCCGGATGCCTGGATCAGGTCACCAAGAAACTGGTTCCCCAAACCCTTCCCCTCATGCGCACCAGGAACAAGACCAGCAACATCCAGAAGCTTTACAGGAACAAACCTTGTCCCATCCTCGCACCTGGAGTTCTGGGGATTGCAGGAAACCCCCAACTTCTTGCACGGGCAGGGAGTCTTCACAAAACCCACACCCTGATTGGGTTTTACAGTAGTGAACGGGTAGCTAGCTATCTCAACCTCTGTCAAAGTCAAAGATTTCAGAAATGTGGATTTTCCTGAATTAGGACAGCCAACAATACCTACGAGCATAAGTTATTCTTAAAACAAATCTATTTAAAATATTTTGAACCTCTTCTTGAACTGCAGGTAGAATTCGGTCTGTGCCTTGAGGGCAAACACCTGGGATATTGCAAAACCTATCAGGGCTATTATACCAACCACTATGACTGTGGGCAGGTTCGTGTATAACATCTGGGACAATGTGGATATGACCTCTGGAGATGTTTGGGCTCCGGTAAGGCTGGGTATAATTGGAATCATTGCCCAGAACATCAGGATCATTACAGGTATCGAGAACACAAAGTATATCACAATTGTTACTATTGCAATCAGAAGCCATGCAAGAAAGACCTGTAAAGGTTTGTTCCTGAATATTTTGTAGGAGTTCTGTAGTGTTCCCACGAATCCCATATTGCTGACAACGATACCCTGTAGCACGAAAAAGAATATCCACGAGACCACAAAGGAAATTACCCAACCTACGTATGGGATCATGCTGACTGCGCCCGCTATTACTGTTACAATTATGATTGTAACCAGAATGTGAAGGTATTTTCTTCCTGCTATGCTGAAACTCTCGCTTATCTTATCCTTTTCCTTGTAACTCTGATGCACAATTGCTCCCATGAACCACAACCTGACCAACATCCATACAACGAAAACGATCATAATGGATACTGCAAAACCCGCTATTTGGAGTGCTGCTGTCAGGTCCTGGGAACCCCCTATCATGACAGGAAGAATGTCTGACAGGTTGGGAAGGGCAATAGCAAGACCTATGGAAAGGAATACCAGATCCAGAATAAAGAACTGCATCCATCTCTTTGGCTTTATCCCAAAGCTCAGTCCCTTGCTCAGAGCCTTGCCGTAGTCTACCATTAATAAATACTATAGATATTTTCTTTATAAAGTTTTTATCCAGCCCGCGAATTTTATTTTAAATACGCGTTTCTAATTTGATAGCATGAAAGCGAATAGGATTGCGGTGATAGACAGGGACCTTTGCAACCCGAAGAGCTGCGGCCTTTACCTGTGCCAGAGAGTTTGTCCTGTTAACCGCAAGGATGAGGATTGCATAACAGTCTCTGAAATCGACAGGAAACCCCTGATAGATGAGTCTCTATGCATAGGGTGTGGTATATGCGTGAAGAAGTGTCCTAGGAATGCGATAGAGGTTGTAAATCTTCCAGAGAAGCTTGAGGAAACCCCCATCCATAGATATGGAAAAAATCTTTTCTCCTTGTTCAGGCTTCCTATTCCCAAGACCCAGGCTGTTGTCGGTCTGATAGGACCGAACGGGGTCGGGAAAACCACGGTTCTCAACATCCTCTCAGGGAGCCTCAGACCTAATACAGGCGTATTCGAAACAGAGATTCCCTGGCAGGAAATAATCGAGAGGTTCAAGGGAACCGAGCTTCAGGATTACATGGGAACCCTTGCCAAGGAAAAGATAAAAACAGGATACAAACCACAGCATGTTGATCTTATACCAAAGAAATGGTCTGGAAAGGTTAAAGACCTGCTCGAAGAGGCAAAGGGAGACAAGGATGTTGTATCCAGGTTAAAGATGGAGGAGATGTTTGACAAGGATATAGAGAACCTTTCAGGTGGCGAACTGCAACTGCTTGCCATTGCAGCGACAATAATGAAGGATTGTGATTTCTACTTCTTTGATGAACCCTCAAGCTATCTTGATGTTGAGCAGAGGCTCAGGGTTGCAAAGGAGATAAGGAAGCTATGTGAAAAGGCAGTGGTAATGGTTGTGGAGCACGACCTTGCTGTGGCGGATTACCTGGCGGATTACACTCACATACTCTACGGAAAGCCGGGGGTCTTCGGGATCGTGTCAAAACCTTACGGAGTCAGGATAGGGATAAATACATATCTAGAGGGATATATAAGGGAGGAGAACATGAGGTTCAGGCCAGAACCCATATTCTTCAGCCGTCGCGCGAGAGCGTCGGACAAGGACAAACTCTTCCTACAGTTCTCTGGATTCGAAAAAGCGTTTGAAAGTTTCTCACTCGAGACAGAACCCGGGAATCTCTACAAGGGAGAGATCATAGGGATACTGGGACCCAATGCAATAGGAAAAACCACCTTCATAAAGATGCTGGTAGGCATACTCAAACCAGATAAGGGAGAACCCCTGAAGGAGTTGAAGCTTTCCTACAAGCCCCAGAGAGTGGTTCTGAAAAAAGAGGAAGAAAACATGAAGGTGGAGGATTATCTTAAGGAAAGGAGCGAAAAGATTTCTGATACAGAAAGCAAGAGAATACTAAGGTTTTTGGGAGTAGAGAGACTCCTGGAGAGACTGGTGGGTTCCCTTTCAGGCGGGGAACTCCAGAGCGTTTTCATAGCTTCGTCCCTCCTGGAAGAGCATGACTTGATTCTTATGGACGAACCTTCCGCTTTTCTGGATGTGGAGCAGAGACTGAGGGTTGCAAAGCTCATAAGGGAGCATGCAGAAGGGAAGGAGATTCCATGCTTTGTGGTGGACCATGATCTGCAGTTCATCGACGCGATAGCCGACAGGGTGATTTTATTTGAGGGAGAGCCCGGGGTAAAAGGAAAAGCGAATCCAATATGCACAATTGGAGACGGAATAAATCAGTTTCTCAAAAGCTTGGATATAACCTATAGGAGGGATCCCAACACAGGAAGACCTCGCGCGAATAAGCCTGGCTCCCAGAAAGACATAGAACAGAAAAACAAGAGGCAGTATTACTACATGGAATAGTTATTTCTCCTTTTCTCCCTCCTCTTCATGCTCTACTATCCTCTCCCTCGTCGAAAATACGTAGATGTAGAGAATTACGGCTACGAAGAAAATGATTGCGAGGTAGAAGTGGGCGTAGTTTATGAATGTGAAGATTGTGGTAATGATTGCTCCTATAAGGGCCATAAATGATGTTGTGGCTGGGTGTACATTTCTTCCGAACAGGAGAAGGGCATCAAGTAGAATGGCGAGACCAACCAGGAAAAGGATTATCTGGATAACAATCGAGTAGGGGTTTATTACACTGCCTATTATAAGGGAACCCGAGAGGAAGCCCCTCAGGGCATTAGTGCTCCTTGTGGTGTATTTTTTCTCGTTCATCCCTCCCTCGCCTTGAGGTTGTAGTGATCAGCTATCTCTCTCCTGAACCTCTGCAGGTAGTCCCTACATATATCCACGTAATTTCTCCTTCTCCTGTTATAGAACAGGTAAGCATAGATCCACCACAATGATTTGAGGAGGGATGTTTTATAACCAAATTTTGTGACTATCTTTCCTCTCAATTCCATAGTGAAGTTCCCAACGTTCTTGGTTTTTCCCCTAGCTCCCTGAACCTTTATATCTATCCTCATCAATGAACTGCCATAGCTTCTCTGAACCCACCATGTAAAATAAAAGGTTATGGGGTCTCCGCTGTTGTCCCAGTTGAAATTGGTCTCAGAAATCCCTGCAGAGCTTACCCCGAAAAACCGCTTGAGCATACCAGCTATTTTTTTCGAAATACCAAAGGGATCGGGTCCTGAATAGTCAAGGTAGATAAACCTTGCAGGAGCCAAACAATCATCAACGATTACCAACTTTCCCATTTTGTTCACCAATGACGTTGAAATTATGCACTCTTGCCCTTGGTTTCCCTAAGCTCCCTGAAGAAATCCAGTACCCTTCTCTGTAAATAAACAGTCAGATGCCTACACTCCGCTGTATACTCATCCCTCTTTCTGGAATAAAAGGTATTGTGCCATATCATTCTCAGCATCTCGTAAAACAAAGACCTCTGCCACACAGTATCCTGTGGGTACTCGGTTCTCATGTAGGGTTTAATGGTTATGGTTGCATTACCGGACTCTTCGTCTCCTTCACCTGAAAGGCTAGTCTTTACATAGATGTAACTGAACGCATCCATATCCTTGTGCAAAAGCCAAGCGACCCTGAACTTTTCAACTTTTTCTCCCTTACCCCAGTTGTACCTTTCCTCCTGAATGGCAGAATCAGGAACATTGAAAATACTCTTCATCAATTCCCACATCTTGTCGTAGAGTTTCTGGGGGTTCGGACCCACATACCTCATCTGGACTTCTCCGGGCTCCTCTTCATAGCAGTTATCCTGCATCAATATCTTGGTTCTGGCAAACACCATAGTACCACCACGAGTTATAGTTATGCAATAATTTTAAATACGTTTTAACGCCTTTGCGTTCGATTTGTGTTTATATATATTTATTGATTAGAATAATATTAATTAATATGTTCGGCATAACAGGAGCAATAATCGGTATCATACTAATTATTCTGGGGATTTTGTTTGTTGTTTTCTTGCCTGGAATAAGCAACCCCAAATTACCCACTTACCAGCCACATGAATTCGGAGTAACCTTCATAGTGATGGGCGTAATATTTATAATTATTGGTGCAATCTTGATATTTGTAGGCTGACAAAATGGATACCCGACTTGGAGAGATTTAAAAGTCAGGGGGTTAAAAGATGGCAGAAAAAAAGGAAGAGGAGAAGAAGAAGATGGGGCCAGGGGAGATAGACTACCTTAAAACCGGGCTGGTTATGGACCTGCTAAGGGAGGGTCACTTTCCACCTGAAGGATCCCCGATACTAGGTGAAGCTCTGGTGGGTGTCCCTGAAAACCAGGATATTGTGATGGATTTCACAACAAATATGGGACACTGTTCAAACGTTCACTATTCATTTATCTTCCAGATGCCTAAATGGGACTACAGGGTCAGGAAGGTTGAGGAGTGGATGGATATTTCCCCTGTTCATGCCGATGCCTACAACCTTATGGCTGCCCAGAGGCAGAAGCTCGAATCCGCGATTAAAACAGGACTTACCTCTGCTACAGAAGCGGTTACACACTATGAACTACTCGCGCACGATTCCAGGAGATACAGGGAAATACTGGACTACTTCAAAGAGGGGGAGAAGGATGAACATGTCCTAAGGTCGCTTTTTGTTGACAGGGTGGATGCCTTCACAGGAGAAGGGTATTCAATGATAACCATGGCCAAGCGCTGGCCTACCATAATAACAGATTTCATAAGGATGAAAACAGAGTGGGGTGATATAAACAAAATCAGGAAGGAACTGGATGTCAGTCAGGCAGAGGCAACCGTCCTGAGGACAAAGAACGAGCTCTATATAGAGTGGAAGAAGCTCTTCAAACCCGTTATAATGGAGAGATATGCGAGAATAAAAACAATGGTGGATGCCCGGAAGAGATCCATAGATGAATATAAGAAGTGGCTGAAACCCTACATAACGAGGCACAAGATGATGCAGGAAATGCCTGAGATGAAACCCTCTGCATTCGTAACAAACGCTGTGATGGTTCCTGGTTTTGGGCAGGCTGTGATGTTCTCTGGTGTGAGACTCTGGATATGGAGGCCCTTCAACCAGGAGGAACCTGGGAAACCCGAATTCGTTGCTGAATTCAAGGAAGGAGTACCTATCGATATCGATCCCTATGATGATTTTGTGAAGAAATGGATACCTTACATAGAACACAAATACGAGGTGAAGATAGATAAAAAAACCGTAAGAAAACTCCTGAAGGAATGGTCCACTTCCACTACAGAGAAGCCGCTGCCTGAGATGGATCCTGAAAGACCCTACTACATACTTTTTGATGTTGTTGTAAACAGGAGTGTGATAAAAACCCCCCCACCAGAGGGAGGGGAGCTTGAGAACATGATGATTACCCCGCTGAGGACAATTTTAATCTCCCAGAATGTCCTCATGCTACATCTGCTCGAGGTGTGGGCAATAGAGAAGAAATTCGACCGGGAGATCAATGAGCTTATAGGAGCCCCTGAACTGGAGGAGGAGTTGAGGAAAGAAGTCGAGAAGGAGTTTGAGCTGAAGAAGAAAAAAGAAAAAATAAAATCCACAAAATCGTTTTTCGGAAAGATAGGCTCAGCAGGAGGACGTGTGAAGAGAGCATTCAAGCCGCTTTCAAGATACTTCATAAGGCCAGGACCATATGAGAGCAACTTCAAGGAGAGGGTGACCAAGGTATACATGGTCGGGAGCGGGAAGATATATCAGCAGATGGTTGATTTCTGGAAGAAAAAGATGGGTGTTGAATAGGTATGCCTTACAAGGTTGGTGTCTCAACAGGTCTATACAGAGCAGCTGGTTCAGAGGAATTGTCAGATGTTTTAAGAAAGCTCGGTGCTGGCTTAACCATGGGAACCTCTGTTATTGAGCTTGCCCAGGACTATCCCCATGAGATCCTGATATCAGACGGGTTGAAGATAAGGGACATGGCAAAGAAGCAGGGCATCACCCTAACGCTTCATGGTTCCCTTACCGTTCCCATAGCTATACCAGAAAGAGGGGAATGGAGGGACGCTGATGACCACTTAAGGAAATCAATAAAGTCCGCTGTTTTTGCAGGCTGTGTTTACGTGAACTTCCACGCGTCCCTGAGAGAGTGGCTGGAATTAATGACCTATGCAGGTAGGAAACTAACCATGATATTCTGTGACCATGAAGGAAACTTCATTTCCAAGATTCTGCAGGAGAGCGAGAACCTGAGAAAGTGGTTCGTGGAGAAGAAATGGGAGGATTATTATCATAGCGTGCTGACAAGGAATGAGGTTACCGAAGCAGCAAGTCTCGGAGATACAGAAGCGGATTCCTGGAGAAAGGAAGAGATGATGAAAAGGCTGACAGCAGGAGGAATCGAAAAAAATATTGTTGAATGGGTACTAGTTCATGAAACAGTCCCAACACTCCGTGAGCCAACACTTGAGAAAAAGATACGTACCATACTGGAGGGTGTGACAAGGGACTTCTCCCTTAAGAGGGCACAACTTGAGAGGAAGTACATAAGGAAGGCGATGGAGGAAAAACTCGCCAAAGGTGAAAAATGGGACACCGAAGAGATAAGGGGAATGGTTTCTGTTATAGATGGTTACCATATAATGTTTCACTACCTTTTCTACAAAAAGGATGACATGCTGGAGGCAATGGCTGAAATGTACCCGGAGATAAAGAGAAAGATAGACTACGGTGATTTTTACTGGCCTGACAAGGCATGGGAGGAGGCAGAGAAGAAAAACGATAGAAGGTTCAAGGAGTTTTTTTATTCAGCAGTCGCTGCTAAATACCTGGAAGGTCATATAAAGAGGGTGATAGAGTGGATGGATACTGGCCTGGTAAGGGACATTAATTCATTGAAACTCAGGGAAGTAGACAAGGAAAAACTCCTCCGAAGTGTAAAGAACATTAAACTGTGTTTTGAATCTCCTGATGCAAGGGACCCCTCTGTCGCTGGTTTATATCTTCTCTGGAGCCCGAGACAGATATACGCTGCAATAAAGACCGCAAGGAAGGTGTTAAACACAACAAGACCCATGATGCTGATGGATTTTGAGCACGTTGCAACCCAGGGGATAGACCCGATTCTTGACATGGAGGAGGTTATAAAGATCGCGCCGGATTACGGGAGATATGTTTTGTCAGTTCACTGCAATCCACCAAACCCGCTCCATTCAATGCAGCCGATAGAGCTCGGGGATATCAGGGTTTACCAGCTTCTATGGTTCCTGAGGAATACAGGGTTTGGCAAGGATGGAAGGCCAGGGTACATGATATTTGAAAGAGGAGCTGCAAAGGATCCGTATGCAAAGAGCGTTGAGACCCTGAGACTATGTGTCGAATCTCTTGAAAAGGACACACACCCAGACGAACTGCCCATG
>CP070801.1:731271-734563 GCA_020343575.1 Candidatus Aenigmatarchaeota archaeon | reverse complement strand
GCTCATGAAAAGTAGTAGTAGTGTGTTAACGATAAGCACCACTGGTACTACCATCGTAAGTGTCCTTGTAGTTATAGGTATTGTGGATACTAAAGAAGTTAGCCCAATCACCATTACATTGAACATGTTCGCTCCAAGTATATCTCCTATGGATATCCCCACCATCTTTTTGAAAGCTGCTGTCAGTGCCACGGCCAGCTCAGGTAGGGATGTTCCAATTGCAACAGCTATAATAGCAATGACTATTTCAGGCACGCCCCAAATAATTGATAGGTTTATTGTGGAGTCTATAAGAAGCTTGGCGCCTGCAACAACAAGCCCTCCACCAATTATCTTAAAAACAATATATTTTGCCACCCCTTCTTTGTTGTACTGCGTCTTGGTTTTTTTCTTCTTGTTCTCTGATCCTGTTCCCCCTCCCCTCTTGATCAGGTTTCTCATATAAAAGGCAAACAGAATAAGCAATATCAGTCCCTCGTACCACACAAGCCCATCAATAAGGAGTAGTGAGAGTATGAGAAGGTATATTAGGAGGATATAATTCAGTCTTATTATAGATCTGTTTGTGACAAGTGGGACGAATACGGCCGCGAGTGCAAGTATGAGCGCGGGGTTTGCTATTATTGAGCCCAGTGTTGTTCCGACAGCTATGTCAACGACACCAGAGAAGGCAGACATTAGAGAAACGGTCAGCTCAGGTAGAGTTGTGGAGAAGGCCACCAGTGTTAGGCCGATCATGAAATTGGACACACCAAGGAGACGAGCTGTATGGGAGGCATATTTCACCACAATGTCCGCTCCCTTTATCAGAAGAGCAAACCCTATTGCGAGTAATAAGAGATAAAACCACATGTTATTCAAACCCCCCGAATAGTTTCATCTTAAGCTGTGTTATTATCAACACCGTGCTTGAAATAACCACTATAACCAACCAGTCTAGAAGGCCGAGGGCAACTGTCCTGAAACCTATTTGTATGGCTGGAACGTATATCACCAGCAGCTGTAATATTATTGATACTATGATTGCATAAATCAGTTTCCTGTTCGAGAAAACGCCAATCTTGAACATTGAATATTTCAGCGAACGACAGTTTATCACGTTGAACATTTCGTAGATAACCAGGGTTGTGAATGCCAGTGTTCTTGCCTTATCCAAGCTCACGCCTAGTCCCCACCAGAAAACCCCAAGTGTTCCTATAGTCATTATGATACCAACCATTATCAAGAAATGAATCGCCCCCCTGGAGAGTATCTTCTCCTTCGGGTCCCGAGGCGGTCTGCTCATCACATCAGGTGATAGTGGATCAACTCCAAGGGCAAGGGCTGGGGGGCCGTCTGTTACCAGGTTTATCCATAACAGGTGAACAGCTAGTAGTGGTAGAAGTGGGCTTCCGGATGGGTCAACGAAAAAGAGCATAGCAAGGAAAACAACCAGAACCTCTCCAATGTTGCTTGAGAGTAGGTAGTAGATGAACTTCTTTATGTTGTCGTATATGTGTCTGCCCCCCTCAACTGCCCTGACTATGTTCGAGAAGTCATCATCAGCGAGTATCATATCTGACGCTTCCTTAGCGACGTCTGTTCCCTTTATACCCATTGCAACCCCTATGTCTGCGTTCTTGAGGGCAGGTGCATCATTAACACCATCACCGGTCATCGCTATTATGTGACCTTTCTTCTTGAACGCGCTTACTATCCTTACCTTATGTTTTGGATCAACTCTTGCGTAAACAGAGATGCCCTCAACAATGTCCACAAGTTTTTCGTCTGAGATTGAGTCCAGCTCTGTACCAGTAAGGGCCTTGTCGCCCTCCTCTAACATTTTTATCTCCTTTGCTATAGCGAGGGCTGTATTCTTATGATCGCCAGTTATCATTACGGTTTTTATGCCCGACTGTTTACATAGCTTTATGTTCTCCTCAACATCAGGTCTTGGTGGATCTATCATCCCTGCTAGACCAATAAAAATAAGATCTCTTTCAAGCTTCTGATCAAACTTCTTTGTCTTTACTTCTCTGTATGCAAACGCAAGAACCCTCAGGGCCTCGGTGGCAAGGTTCTGGTTCAGATCGAGTATCATCTTCTTTTCGTTCTTGGTTAGTTTCTTTACTCTTCCGTTTTCGTAAATCTTGGTGCATAGTTTGAGGATTGTTTCAGGGGCTCCCTTGACATAAAGAATGTTTTTGTTTACTGTCTTGTTGACAGTACTCATCATCTTTCTCTCTGAAGTGAATGGTATCTCATGTACTCTTGGGTTTTGTTTTTCTAGGGTTTTCTTGTCGAGTTTTGCCTTTGCTGAAAGAACCACCAATGCTCCCTCGGTTGGGTCGCCCATGATCTCCCAGGGTTTTTCATGCTCCAGTTCAGCGTTGTTACAGAGGGCTCCTGTTTTTAACAAAAGTGGTAGGGTTTTGTCCTTTACAGGATCGATCTTCCTTTCATCGAAAAGGAAATCTCCTAGGGGCTCGAACCCCTTTCCTGTCACTCCTATTAGCTTGTCTTTGTACCATATCTTCCTCACAGTCATCTCGTTCTTGGTCAAGGTTCCTGTCTTGTCTGCACATATGACTGATGTGCTTCCCAATGCCTCGACAGCAGGTAGTTTCTTAATCAGTGCCTTGTGTTTGGCCAGTTTCTTCAGTCCTATAGCAAGGGTTATAGTAACGACTGCAGGAAGCCCCTCTGGTATCGCGGCAACTGCTAAAGCAATACCTGTTGTTATCATCTCCATTAGAGCATGGCCTCTTAGGATACCGATTGCTATTACTATAATCGATATTACAATTACAATGAATCCTAGTTTCTTTGCGAAATCACCCAACCTTTCCTGAAGTGGGGTTATCTGCTCTCCTGCCTCCTCTACCATCTTTGCGATTTTTCCTATCTCTGTCTTCATTCCTGTATTAACAACCGCCCCGTATCCCCTTCCATACGTTACTACGGTTCCCATGAATGCCATGCTCGCCATCTCTGCAAGGGTTTTGCATTTAATGCCTTCTGAAGACTTTGAAACAGAAACAGATTCTCCTGTAAGGGCGGATTCATCAATCTTGAGCTCGACCTCCTTGGTAATCCTCAGGTCAGCGGGGATTTTGGCTCCCTGCTCAAGCAGACCTATGTCTCCTGGGACTAGCATGCTGCTCGGTATTCTTTTCGTTTTCCCTTCCCTCACAACCATAGCTTCAGGTGCTGTCAGCTTTTTCAACGCCTCTATTGTCTTCTCTGCTTTATATTCTTGAAAGAAACCGAATCCGGCATTGAAAATAAGTATGATTAGTATAACAATAGAATC
>CP070801.1:727409-731171 GCA_020343575.1 Candidatus Aenigmatarchaeota archaeon | reverse complement strand
GTGAGGAGGAGAACAAAGTGATTGATGCGATAAGACTTATCGAGAGGGAATCCGTGGTTGATGGTTTAACCGACAAGGTTTCAAAACTGTTAGGGTGATAGAATGAAAAGACTAAATAGTAGAAAACCTGGAGAATTGAGGCCCGTGGTAGTGAAAGCGGGAGTTATTGAGCAGGCAGATGGATCTGCACTGGTTTCCCTGGGAAGAACCACCGCAATCGCTGCAGTTTATGGACCTGCAATCCTTCACCCAAGACGCCTACAGCTATCTGACAAAACCTTCCTGAGAACAGTGTATGCAATGGCGCCGTTTTCAACAACAGAGAGGGTAAGACCAGGACACTCCAGAAGGAGCACAGAGATATGTATGGTCACAAGACATTCGCTTGAACCGGCCTTGTTCCTTGAGGAAAACCCAAAGGCTGGAATAAGTGTTTACATAGATATCTTGCAGGCAGACTCGGGAACGAGAACAGCTGGAATAAACGCAGCGAGTGTTGCACTGGCTGATGCTGGTATAAGTATGAGGGACCTGGTTGCCTCGGTGGCTGTAGGAAAGGTGGATGGTGAATATTTTCTGGACCTAGAGGGAAAAGAGGAAGATGTAACAAAATGCGACATTCCTGTAGCTTACATGCCCAGGAGCAAAAAGGTAACACTCCTTCAGATGGACGGTGACATATCTGCAAAAGAGGTCAAGGAGCTTGTTAACCTCGCGGTAAAGGGGTGTGAGATACTCTATGAAAAGCAGAAGCAGGCCCTTAAAGAAAGGTGGTCACTAAAGTAGGTGATAGTATGATTTTGCAGGAACAGTATCTGCTCAACCTTGCTTCAAAGGGAGAGAGGATAGATAAAAGGAAACCGGATGAGTACAGGAAGATCGTAGTGGAAAAGGATGTGATTGAGAAGGCAGAGGGATCAGCAAGGGTAAAAATCGGTGAGACCGAGGTTTTGGTTGGTATTAAGATGGACACTGGGGAACCTTACCCGGATAAACCGGATGATGGTGTTATGATCGTTGGAGCGGAGTTTTCTCCTGTAGCTTCACCTGGTTTTGAAACCGGCCCACCGAAGGAGGATGCGATAGAGCTTGCAAGGGTTGTTGACAGGGGTATAAGGGAGGCCGGAACCATAGACACAAAGAAGTTGTGCATAAAGAAGGGTGAAAAGGTCTGGCTTGTGAATATTGACATACATGTTCTGAATCACTCAGGTAACCTGATAGATGCGGCAGCCTTGGCAGCTGTCACAGCGTTGTGGAATGCAAAGATGCCTGAACTTAAAGGAGAAAAAATCAATTATGAAAAGAGGACCAAAAAGCTTCCTGTTAAGTCCAAACCCATAACCATTACCTTTGCAAGGATTGGTGAATCCCTTTTCACAGACCCTAACCTTGATGAAGAAAACGTTATGGATATGAGGCTGAGTGTTGCTGTAAAGGATGATGACAACATATGTGCCCTCCAGAAGGGCGGGATCGGGACCCTTTCACTGGAAGAGATAGGAAAGGTATTAGAGGCCGCGATAAAAAAGAGTAAGGTGATTAGGAAGACGATAAAATGAAAACAAAAAAGGTTGGCCACACCGGGAAATATGGAGCAAGGTATGGGAAAAAGATCAGACAGAGGTTGCTAAAGATAGGGGCCCAGAAAAAACATCGGTGTCCTAACTGCTTAAAGCGCAGGGTCAAGAGGGTCTCGGCCGGCATATGGGAATGTGATGCCTGCGGATTGAAGTTTGCAGGAAAAGCCTACAGACCACATGAAAAATAATTTTTTAAATAAGATTCAACAATCTGAGATTATGTACAAGTGTCTCAACTGTGGAAGGGAAGTGAAGGTTGAATTGAAGACTGCAAAGAAGATAATATGTCCCTACTGCGGATACAGGATATTGAGAAAAACCAGACCAAAGGTAGTCAGAAAAGTTTACTCTGATTAGGAGGTTAGAATATGGCTGAGGAATCAAAGCAGGTTCAGCAGTTGCTTAATCAGGCACAGCTCTATCAGCAGCAGATACAGAACATACTCGCCCAGAAAGAAACGTTAAACATACAGCTCATAGAGATAGGCAAAGCGCTGGAGGAGCTCGAGAAAACCAAGGAAGGTGAAGTGTATAAAATCGCTGGACCGATACTCATAAAGAGCAAGAAGGCCGATGCTAAAAAGGACCTAAAGGAAAAGGAAGATGCAATAAGAACGAGGCTGAAAACCATGGAGAGTGGAGAGAAAAGGATAAGAGAAAAGATTGAAGATCTGAGGGAAAAGCTCTCCGGTCCAAAGAAAAAGCAGGCTATAGCCGAATAAGGTGGTTTTGTGGCAGGGAAGAATGATGAAAGGATAAGCAAATTGCTTGAGGACATAATGAATGACAGGGGTGTCCCGAGGAACATAAAGTCCTCAATAGAGGAATCTATAAAGATTCTGAACAGCAAGGATCCTGAGGAGGAGAAGATTGCAACCATAATATCCATTCTTGACGAAGCCTCAAACGATCCCAACCTCTCGCCACATGCAAGAACCAAGATATGGAACATGGTTTCTGTTCTGGAGAGCCTTAAAAAATGAATTATGTTTTTAAAATCAAACCGACATCTTTAAAAATCTAACTTTTACAATATATCACCTCAGAATCGTATGACGACTTTGAGTTATTGGATTAAGTCGTCTCTCGAATTTGATGTTCAAGGAGGTTTTTAATATGCCACTAAAAAGGTTGCTTTCTAGGTCAAAGGACAGAGACTTTGAGGAAATAGAAGGCGAGGAATACCTGGAGGTTAATGTGATGGATTCTGGAGCAGGAGTATCTGCAGGAAAGCTAGGAATAAGGATAGAGAACCTAGAGGAGTTCGCAGATGCAGAAAGGATTCTGAGGCAGGTAAGGGAAGGTTCTATAATCTTCCTTAAGATAAAGGGACTTAAAGACAAAGACATGGGAGAACTCAAGAGAGCGGTTGACAAGCTGAAGAGAACAGTGGTTGCAAACAACGGAGACATCATAGGAGTTGAGCAGAACTGGCTGATACTCACACCAGAATTCGTAGCTGTTCACAGATAGGGGTTCATCCCATTTACCTTTCATTCAGCATTTATCTTAGTCTTACAGTTTCCAGATCCTTCGGGACGAGAGTCTCGCATCTGAAAACTCTGTGCAAATCCCTCGCGAGTTCTACACACTTTCTGTTCTCTCCGTGGTTTACTACTATTCTTTCTGGTTTTGAAGTCAATTTACCCACGTAACCCATCAACTGGTTTCTTCCTGAATGGCCTGTAAGACCATGAACCGTTTCAATGCCAATTTTTATTTCCAGACCCCTAGTCTTACCTCCTGGAGTAGATATGGGAACCTCCTTCCATCCCTTCTGTATCCTCCTTCCTAGGGTTCCCTCACCCTGGTATCCTATGAAAAGTAGTGTGTTTTTCTTGTCGGTTGCCATCCCCTTCAGATACTCTATAACCGGACCACCTACAAGCATACCTGAGGTTGATATTATCACAGCAGGCTCAGAGGAATCGATAACAGAGTTTCTCTCCTTTGGAATCACTCTGTGGAACATATCGGATAGGAACGGGTTGTTTCCCCTGTGGAATATCTCCCTCTGAAGGTGTCTGGAAAGGTATTCTGGGTCCGCGGTATGGATGGCAGTCGCATCCCAAATAATTCCCTCTATGTAAACCGGGTAGTGGAATTTGTGATAAGCGAGACTTGACATTAGTTCCTGTGCCCTCTCAACAGCGAAGCTGGGTATGAGAACCTTACCTCC
>CP070801.1:723673-727309 GCA_020343575.1 Candidatus Aenigmatarchaeota archaeon | reverse complement strand
CTTCTTTCATAATAAGTAACAAAGAGATTGTTGTAAACATCAATGTCTTGGAGCCCGTCGTAAATACCAAATCTTACTATTCCAAGCTGATCAGGATGACCAATTACAGTGTTATGTTTAACAGTAATATCACCACCATCGCCAAGCTGTATTTCTATAGCTGAAATATTGTATATCAGGTTGTTTTCAATTGTTACATTGCTTTCCCAGCAACCACCATGAAAAAATATTCCCTGCGAATTCTGATTATTGTAAATAGTATTGTTCCTGATTGTTACATCTGTAAGCCCGCACATTGCAATCATATCTGAATGTTCAGGGTCGGGGTCGTCTGGGTATACAATGACCCCGTCATGAAGCTGGTTATTTTCAATAAGAATATTTTTTCCAGCATGTATTACCATGTGGTCCTTGCCTATGCCGTAAACGTCATTGCCCCTAATTACTATGTTGCTGCCAAAAGTATTGATGCCATCCCACCAATGGTGTATGCTGCAATTCTCAATTTCAATATCATTATTGGTGTAAGGAAAAGTAGCGCCCTGTAGCTGAACTGATATTTCGTAAACCCCACGTACCCCTGGACCAGGCCCTACTATTTCTAAATTCCAAAGTCTAATACCAACAACATGTTTTAACCAGACATCCCCATCGATTCTTATGCCATCAATAATGTAGGGTGTATAATATGACACATTATACCAACTACCAAATTCAAGCCTGTCAAAGACAGGCTGGTGCCCTGTATCAGCCCTGAATGTAATAAACTGGGCATCAGAAGGAAGTGGCTCACTCATGCTTCCTGAATAGACTGGAGGACTAACAGGATTATTAATTTCTCCATAACTTCCATTCCTAATTAATACAATATCTCCATACGTTGCAGTTTGAAATGCCTTGCCTATTGTGCACCAGGGATGTGTTGAACTGCCTTCCCATGTATCATCACAACTTTCCTGTTGGGAGACATAATAGACATTTGCAACTCCAACACACTCCAAAGCACCTGCCCAAGCAACCCCTTGTTGAGTTCCAGGATGGCTCCCATCACATACTATGGAGGACATCTTAGGCCTGTAATCATCATTATCTGGGTCCATAAACAAATTATAACGGTCTGCCCAGGCAGCATCAAAACTAGCATATCCATAACTGTTTGGTTCATCATCTCCTGGACTGGAAAACCAAGCCTCAGCAAAGATATTATAATCATGATAATCCCATGTTACTGTACCAAGAGCCTGATAGTCAACCAAAAAAAGATTATTGTAGACACTAACATTTTGTAAACCTTGATTGTCTGGGTCATTTCCAACGCCTAATTTTACTCCATGAACCCCAGAAGAAAAATGACCAATCACTGTGTTATTCCTAATAACGATATTGCTGCTCTGGCCATTATCAGAACCCAAAATAATTTCATAACTCGAGATATCATACAATACATTTTTCTCAATCAAGATATCATGATTATTACAATTAGTATAGAAATATAGCCCCTCTCCTGGACTTGGTATATCACCAATAACATTCTTTCTAATTGTGACATCTCTACATTGACACATTACAATAGCATCTGGATGTGGGTCATAGCCTGCTGGTGCAGCACCATGTATAAAATTATTTTCAATAAGTACATTTTCACAGTTAGCCAAAGTCACCAAATCAACATCTACACCAGAAATATTATTGCCTCTTATTACTATATTATTACCAAAGGCCTTGATACCTTGTGGATGGGTATGTACAGTACAATTTTCAATTATAATGTCATTGTTGGTGTTGCTGCCATACCTATTTATAAAAATTCCAGCAGTAGTACCAGTACTTCCAGCCACAGTCAGATTTATAAGCCGCATCCCTACACCATGGAGTACAAGGAAATATCTAGCTGTCAGCCCTTCAAAAATATATGGCATATAGAACTTCCCATCTGCCCCACCACCAAATTGAATGTCCCTAAAAACAGGACTATGTCCTTGATCAGCTTTAAAAGTAATAAATTCTGTATCTGAAGGAAGAGGTTCAGTCATACTGCCTTCATAGATAGGAAAATCAGAAGGGCCGTCTTTAATAAAATCTCCATAATTTCCATTCCTTAAGATAACAGTATCGCCATAAGTAGCAGTCCTGAATGCCTTATCAATACTCTGCCAGGGAGAATCAATACCTCCGTTATTTGAATCATCCCCGTTCACAGCATCGAGATAATAGACATTTCCAGCAGGCTGAGGCGGGCTGTAATATGCCTCAATAGCCTGGAACAGGTCCGGGTAGCAGGCCGAACAGCCGTACCAGAGGTTTATGTAATCTGTAAGCTCATACATATCCACAGTGCTGTAGCAGTTTATATCAGCTCCTGTATTACAGACCTGGGCTGTGGAAAGTGGTAATAAGATCAGGAAAAAAAATATGGCCAGGGAAACGGATTTCATATAATACAATTGGTTTGATTTCTTTTATTATTGCCCTTAAGCACAGTCAATTGGATGGTTCACAGAATCCTCACCAGGGTCGCATGTGCCGTCAGGATAAGCAGGGCCCCTGTAAACAGGCCATACACCTTGTATAAACTCACTGCCCCAGGTCCAGCGAGGACTGGTAAGGCTTGGACTAGGATTACCTTCATATGTCCACCTATCAACATAATCAAAGAACGGAGGCCAATTCCATATCTCAGTTGCATTCATTAAATGAGCAGCTAATGCTTGGCCAGGCCAGCCAGGAGCAGTGCCTCCTATATAAGCACAGCCATCTATTGTACCATTAGTGTCACGACAATCCTTACTGCCACCCTCACATACATTTTCAGAAGGGCAATCAGCTCCCCATAAAGGCTTTCCACTAGTATAATTAACAGTTGCAGTGCCATAGAATGTAAAACCATCTTCTGCAAATCTTCTCACAGGACCTAATCTCCCTGCAAAATTAACTGTTTCTGGAGGATTTTGCATTCCTGTATTATCTAGCATAATACCTGCAAATAATATAGGCCATTTCCTGCCGTTATTCCCTCCACCATGTGCTCTCCAGCCTTCATTATCATTTTGAAGGGCAATTGGATAAATATCAATTCCTAATTGCAAGAATCTTATAAGCAATTCATCTCTTTCAGGAATATCCATTAAAACTAACATAGACATATCTGCAAGTTCTGGAGGATAAATAGTTCCAGCAGGCGCATAAGGCCTCATATTGTTTATAGGATGTATTTTAGACCCGCTTCCTTTTGGACCATGGTCTATCCATGGCCTTACCATGAATCTTTGATCATTAAAATCTCCTAAGGCAAGGTCTTCAGGTAAGTTTACTCCAGGAGGAACGGGTAATGATGGAAGTTTATCCCATTGTATTTGGGCTATGTTATACAATGTTTTAGAACTATTAGCATAAGATGGCCTGAAGGTTCCAGGAGCAGGGGCAGTATTTAAAACGGTTAACACAGCAGCAGTATCCAAACATTCTCCACCTCCACCAGACCAACAATAACCCAAACCTATTGTAGATATTAGAGATTTTATCCCGTCACTAGCATCAAGGGTTGTTGGAAATGTTTCTCTTAAGCTTCCATCAAAACTCGTAAGCGTTGTTGTATATCCTTGTGCAAGTACTTCAGGAACAGGATTAACCATGCTT
>CP070801.1:719908-723573 GCA_020343575.1 Candidatus Aenigmatarchaeota archaeon | reverse complement strand
AGCGAAGTAAACCCTATCCCCGTCTTCCCTGAGGCATGATTCCATTATACAGAAAAGCGGCCTGTCGATACCGTATGCAATCTCAACAATATGTGGAATTAATTTTTCTCCGTTCCAGTCAACCTTCATATCCTGCCTGCTCAAATCCATATGCCTCTTCAGATCATAATCCGTTCTGTCTGCGATTCCAACAAGCTCTATCCTACCGTAATTGTCCGATAAGAATTCAACATCCCATGTATCCTTCGAGTAGAAACATCTCTCATCATCCCTATGTTGTCTCAACCTTAGTTTCCTTGAATCAATACCCATCTGAAGATATAATTGAAAGGACCTTGCGAGAAAGTATGCAATGAATTCGTTCGTGAATTTCTTTTTAACCAGTTCACCAATCTTCATCATCTTAGGCTTCTGCTTTTTCTTTTGGTCTTGTTTTGTCAGGATAGGGACCTTGAAATTTTTAACCACACCGAACTTAGGATGTTCATTCTTTTGCTTTGGGTGCACGAAGAATTGCACTTCTGCTTGTGAGAATTCCCTGAGCCTCACCAGACCCTTCCTTGGAGAGATTTCGTTTCTGAAGGATCTACCAAACTGTATTACACCAAACGGGAGCTTTCTTCTACCCAGTTCGTAAAGCCTCTTGAATGGCATATAGGTTGTCTGAGCGGTCTCAGGCCTCAGGTATCCAGACACCTTCCTTTTACCAGGCCCTATGTAGGTTTTAAACATGAGGTTGTAGTCATATGCTCTTCCCAGAACACCAGAACATTTCGGGCATGTTATTTTATTGTTCTTTATTTTCTTCTGTATTTCACCCAAACTTAGACCCTCAACATCTTTACCCGTTTTCTCCTCAATTAACTGGTCTGCCCTGTACGCTTCACCACACTTCTGACACTCAATCGTCATGTCAGTGAACGATTCAACATGACCACTTGCCACCCAAGGATCCTCTGTTGTGAGCGTGGGGGCCTCTACAAGGAGGCATCCCTCATGAATCATGTAGTATTCTCTGATGAGATTTTCTACCCTCATCTTCATCAGCGCTCCCAGAGGACCATATGTATAGAAGCCTGAACACCCCTGATAGATCTCAAAAGACGGCCAGAAAAAACCCCTCCTTTTAGCGATATCCAAAACATCAGCCATACGAAACCCCAATAAATTAGTAATGGTTTGCTAACTTAAAATGTTTTCATTTGAAGCCTATATATTTATTGAATTCACAATAAACTCATGAAGCATCTGAAGGTCGATCTTCACATACACACAAAGTATTCGAAGGACGGTGACATAAATCCAGAGGATTTGGTTAAGAAAGCAGTGGAGCTGGGTTTCGATGCCATAGGGGTTGCTGACCACGGAACCCTTAAAGGAGCACTGGAAACAGAAAAGGCTTCGAAAAAAACCGCGAGAGATTTGATTGTTTTTGTTGGCCAGGAGATAAATACAGAGCAGGGAGAGGTCATTGTTTACAACGTAAGAAGCAATATAAAGGAGAATCAGGATATGATAAAGACCTGTAAGGAAGTTAAGGAAAAGAGAGGTTTCCTCATCATCCCTCATCCATTCGATTTAATGAGAAGGGGGATAGGTGAAAACACAGACAGGATCCTAGAATATGCAGACGTGGTAGAGGGTTTCAATGCCAGAACAATTATAAACAGGTTCAATGATAAGGCGATGAGGTTTGCGAGGGAAAACAAAATCCCAGTTGTTGTGGGATCTGATGCTCATTTTTTGAACGAGTTTGGGAAAACCTACAAGCTAATAGAAAGCGATAAAAAGGAAAGTGAAATCCTGAAAGCAATAAAAAACAACAAGGCTGAGCTTGTGATGCAGAAACATGACATGAAATCAGGAATGAAAAGGGGACTGAGAAAGATAAGAACCTATTTTTAATATAGGAATTAATCCATATTATAAATATGGCTGACCCCAGACTCGTTGATTACTTAAGACATGGTCTGAAATCTGGAATCTCTATAGAGCATATGGAAAAGGCCCTGATTAAGGAGGGGTGGAGAAAACAAGACGTTGACGAGGCAATTGATGTGATTGTAGACGAGAGAGAAAAAGATATCATACCTAAACACCAAGCACCTACAGTGTATAAAACAAAGGTACCAGAGCTCATGGGTGGAGAAGAAGCTCCAGGACAGCCCTCAAGACAACCCCAAGGTGAGCCAGGGAAACCTCCTGAACCAACCCCAGAACCCGGATCCAAAGCAATGGGCGTATTCAGCAAATTCAAAATGATTCTTAGACACCCAGGAAAGTTTTTCCAGGCAGTGAAAGCCGAGAAGGGATACGAAGCCCCAGTCAAATACTACCTGTTCCTATTGTTCATACAGATAATAATAGCGAACGCCATACTCTACCTTTCTCTAACTTTTGGAGCAGCGTTTTTCGAACCCTCTCTGATAAACCCTCTTTTGGGAATGTTTGCAATAACAACCGTGAATAATTTCCTTTTTGCAAATATAGTCCTCGTATTGAACATTGTTTTTGTGTTTATAACAGCATGGTTTTTCAACATATTCATTCGGCTCTTTAAAGGGAGGGGAAGGATGGTTGATACATTCAAGGGGATAGTGTATGCTTACACCCCGAACGTCATACTCACAATAATCATAATACCCATATATTTGCTCATTCTCTTTTCTCTTATAGAATCCTTTTCTGCTGGAACGCTTTTTAGCATGGACATGCTCACTATGGCTCCATTAGAAATGGCCTTCGCTATAGTATCATTCGTTTTCGTGATATGGACACTCTACCTGGAACTCAAGGGACTGTCAATATTCCATGAAATTTCTATGTTGAAGGTTTTTGTAGCATTGATAGTAGGCGGTATAGTTTTATCGATAATAATAAGTGTTGTGTTTGGTTTGTTTCTTGCTTTCTTTTTCCTAGGAATGTTTGCTATACCTTAAATTCCAACCCAACGAATAATATATAATGAAGGGCCAGTTTTTCCCTTACGCAGACGAAAACATTTCAGACAAGCCCCCCTACCTCACGTATGGCCTTATCCTGGTAAATGTACTGGTTTTTATCTTTAGCTTCATTGACTTCGAAGGTATTGTGACAACATATGGGTTCATACCAACAAACCCAAGCCTTCTGGCAGTTTTCACATCGATGTTTCTTCACGCAGGGATTCTGCACATCTTTGTGAATATGTGGTACCTCTACATATTCGGGGACAACATCGAGTATGCGTTTGGAAGGATAAAATTTCTGCTTTTTTATATCGCTTCAGGAGTCTTCGCACTCTCCTTTCATTTTATTACAGACATGACTTCTGGTCTTCCTGTTGTTGGTGCATCAGGAGCGGTTTCAGGGGTATTGGGAGCGTACCTCATTCTGCTGCCACATATGAAAATAAAGGCTATAGGTTTCTATACACTATGGAAGCTTCCTACGTACGTCATAATAGGAAGCTGGTTTGTCCTTCAGCTTATTCTGGCATTTGTTAGTGCTTTCACTGATTGGAGCAACGTTGCCTTCTGGGCACATATAGGTGGGTTTGTTTTTGGAGCAATGATTGGTTTTATATACAACAAGCAGCTTTGGGTCAAGTTATTCAGGCGATATAGAAAACAGATTTAATATAACAACCCAATATAATTTTTATGTGGGTAGCTATTATCATCATT
>CP070801.1:716202-719808 GCA_020343575.1 Candidatus Aenigmatarchaeota archaeon | reverse complement strand
GGTGTCCTTGCTATGAAACTCTTCGGAGTTACTGTAAGGAGATATCTGAAACTTTGCTGCATGCCTGCATATTTGGACATGTAATAGTCGATTTTGGATTGTGCAAGCTCCTGGCAAGTTGCATTCAACCCTGAGCACTGGTATGTGGATGGTAGGAAGAATGAACAGGAGATCAGATCAGATACGTATTTGCACTCTGGATCATGGGATCCTGTGTCAGCTCTAAGTATAGAAAGGAGAAGGTTATGGGTGTACATATTCATGTAGTCCCTAGGTGAAACAGTCTCTGCAAGTGAGAATAGGAAAATAGCGAGGGCCGCGAAGATTATTATTACCAGTATCAACAGTATCATGGATGTTTGGGCCTTCCTTTTCACTTTCATATGTATATCCCTACCTCCATTATTCCTATACCATTCTCCTCTGGAATCTTCCTATAGATATTAACAGGGAGTATTCTAGAGATGTTCTTCTGGTTCTTTGTACAGAACTTCCATGAATTACAGTCAGGATAGTTTGTCCATGTACAGGTAGTTTCCGTATCACCATTAAAAGCACGAATCTTGATAAACCAATCATATCCGAATACACTTTCAAAATCATCACATATTCCGGGCCCGAGACTCTTCGCTGCTGTAAGCTTTGAGTCATCGAAGATAGAGTTTTCCTTTATAAAATATGGGGAATTGGATACGTACTTGGCAAGGAAGAGTATTCTTTCCATCTTAAGTTTGTGCTCTTGCATACCGAGTTGAGAAAACTGCCACCAACTCAGGAAGAAGAGGAGGGCAAGTATGACCACAAGTATGAAAAAGGTTAACAGGATGTATTCCATTATGCTAACCTGACCTCTTTTTCTGCTATACATAGTACTCACATCCCAAGTCAATAAGGTTCTGGTATAAGGATTTTGCCTCCCTCATTCTGGTTACAAGATTCCTCATAACTACCTCGTTCTTGTAATTTCCCTTCGCTTGATTAGCTATGGATGTTAGTGAACCAGCAAGATTTGCATATATTGGTATGCATTCCAGATTCTCTCCTAAAAACTGGTACTCGCTAGAAACCAAGAGCATTCTTTTACTCATTATCCTTGCTGCAAGGGAAAGCCTCTCACCCCAGACCTCGTTCTTGTAATCGTAGAGTCTCTCCCCCAAGGTTTTACCAAGAACATCCTTCTTGCTTCCACCAATCAAAAGGGCTATTATATCCAAGGAGTCCTTGTATATATAAGTTTCACCGGATCCTGCTAGGTATGCAGACCCAACACCGCCCTGTGGTAGCTTTACACAAACTCCCTTATTGGAAAAACCAGGATTGCAACTATTTGATATTGTTATAAGCTTGTATTCCCCTGGAAGGGATGCTCTGCACCTTTCAGCTTGACCCCTGTGATCATCTATAATACTCATAAAACTGAACTTCTCACATGGTCCCCCACACAAATCCTCCATTACATCATTCACGTCACAGAAACCAAAGCTTACCTTGATGTCTAGGTTCTCTGTTGATGGGAGGGCCTCGGTAAGGTTTTTCATTAAATTCCAAGCCTCGTCTGAGGAATCCATGGGTGTAAAGAGTATTACAGTCTCCGGCATAATTTCAATCCAGTGCATAATATGCCATCCAAAGTTTAGATCAGTCCTGTCAACCACAACCTCTTCATCTACTGATAACAGCATGGGAGTCAAAATAGAGCCTATCTCACCAAAATCACATTTTATAACCGGGGGCTCGGGTTTGTTAATCGTCATGTAACATGAAGAAAAATCATATCTAGAAGTGTCAGGAAAATCAACAGGGTTCCCATAACTATACACGCTTTCTCCTGTTATCTTCAGGTTCTTGAGTATTGTAACCTTCTGGACATCCTTCTGGAATCCCGCATAATTCGATGCGTACTGTATAAGGAAGTATAGAACAAACACCGAGACAACAATCCCGAATATTATCTGAAACATTCTGTATAAGCTGATCATGTTAATCCTCTATTATGGCAACCCACCTTCCTACCTTTTCCAAATATAACCTCGTTCCAGACTTTGCGCAGAAATTCTTTGTATGTTCAGGTCCAATATAGATGTGATCTATCTTCCCGCCAGACTGCCCGCTGCAGTGGTGGTACCATATGTTGTATCCTTCTTCTGTTATTATTTTCTGATAAACGCGTTCTGGGTCCCAGGTCTTTAAGGGGTCGGGGTAAAAAACAGGGTCCGGGTGTGTTGTGTTCACAAAGCATATCTTCGAATCCCTTGGGAGATTCAATGTGAAGTGATCACCTGAACCAGATGGGAGTATGTGAAGATCGTCCACGACTGTCTGGAGGTTTTGAATGGTCTTCTGGGTTTGGGCATCGTTACCCATGCAAAATATGCTGACGATTACATTTGAACCGAAAACCAGAAGCATTCCCATAACAATAATTGCAAATATTATTGCAAAAATCATCCCAACACTCATAGCCTTCATGTTACCCTTTAATAATTAACTAGAATTAGTTATATTTTTGCAGGGATTTGCTTGTCAATCAGCCCATTTTAGAAGCCTGTAGTATCCCCTCGTGGACTCTGCCTTCCATTTTGTTTCGCAGCGAGGGCAGTCAAACGTCTTTTCTTTACCGCTCATTAAGAGATCAAATCCCCTTCCACATTCGCACCTGAAGACCTCCATAGAAACACCTACTTAATCTTTTTACCGAAGGATTTAAGAACTTACTGTGACTCTATCTCCAGCGTGAACTGTGCAGATCCGTAAAGGTTTGCTGAGTTCAAGTCTGTACAGGAAGCTGCATCACACACAACAATCCTGAACATGTATATGCCTGCATCTGCATCTGCTTTTGGTTTTATGACTATGTCAGAGGTATCTGATGATGACTTCGCCACAAATATCTTTTTGGAGAATGTCAGCCATGCTGCGGTCTGGGCCTTATAATAACCGATTTGAGTTGGATTCAGGTCTCCTCCTACTTCCTCCAGATACACATTCATGGAGTATGTTTTGTCCAAATCACTACGTGTGTTCCTGACACCGACTGCATAGGAGCCTGTCTCCCCTCTCTGCCACTGTGTGACATCTGGTGCAGCAATGCCTACCCTCGCGTCGCTCTTTGCAATTCTGTCAAGAAGCTCCTGCCTCGCAACATCCGTAACCGAGTGTGTAAGCGGGTTGAGAACATCGAATATGTCTGTTATCCATGCTATTGCCAAGGACAGAACTATCACGGCGAAAACCACTATTACTATAAAACTGAGACTCAGCTGGAACGCTCCCCTCCTCATATTATTTAATTTGTCTGAGGGCATTTATATAGTTATTCAGTTGCTTGGGAACAGGTAACACGAAAATAATATTTAATTTATTTGGCTCCCGAAATATATATCCCAGAACGGAAATCAATTTAAGTTCTCTTTTATATAATAAGAGTGGGTTTCGATTTCTCCCCTCCTTAAAAGTAAAGGAGGGATAAGATGGATCTGAGTAGATCTTGCATAAACAAGAACAGGCACAAACTTCTATTGAAACAGGAAATGGCTATGATAGTGAGCATAGAAGCGGAGTTGCTAAAGGCAGCAAGACAGTATTTTGATTTGCAGGGATTCACGG
>CP070801.1:713538-716102 GCA_020343575.1 Candidatus Aenigmatarchaeota archaeon | reverse complement strand
CAGGTTCTGAGTTCTCTACCATGAATTTGAAGGTATTGTTGCCTATATCGTCTCCTATGAAGTCCCAGACTATCACAGAACAGGTCCCGTTTCCTGTTGCTATGGTATCTATTCCCTTGTTTACCCAACCGTTACCATCGTCCTTGTATATCCACAGTGTACAGTTTATCTCTTCACCCTCTGGGTCATCTATCTTAACTGTATAATTGTAGCGCTTGGTCCAACCATCCTGTAATGGGGTTACCTGTCGGTTGGACCAGGTTGCGTTCAGGTTAAGGAGATCGAACCAATCCTGAAGGAAGGTTTCATTTGAATTGAAATAGGTTCTTGTTGAGTTGAGTTGTATGGACCAGTTGCCTTCTCTCTGGCCTGTTGAATCCCAGGTGCAGTTGTAGTAACCAGCATTGGATCCTGATTCATTTAGTATTGGTGTGCAATTAGTCCAGTTACCATACGGGCTTCTTAGTTCTATCCAGACATTGGTCTGGTTTATCCTTCCCTCTGCTGAACAATCTGATGTTGCGTTCAAACGTATGGTTATGTTGTCTGTTACGTTGAAGTTGCTTCCCTGGGCGGGGATTTCTATGTTGTTCTTTAGTTGACCATGTATAGTGAAGTCGTGCCCTGATACAGAGGAATTATCGTCCTCGTAACAAGTATCATTGTAGGTTCCACCTATCCATTTCTGTGGTCCAAAACCATATGTACAATCTGGGTTAAAGTTGTAGTTAAGGTGACCGCTAGCGTTGGTCTGATTGGTTAGAACCGAATTGAAATTAGTCCCGTCCGTTGTTATGTAAAACCTTCCACTCACATTCTCTTCCACATGGATGTTTCCTCTGTCAGTGTCGTTTATCTGGACTGCAAATAATTCTGTATCGTTATATTGGCTACCTGTACCATTCCTGTCTATATTGACTTGGTACCCATAAGTTATGATAACGTTGACATCGTCCTTGTATATTATGAAATCCTGCTCGGAGGTTTCATCTGAGAAATTCCACTGATCTGATGCATTAAACTTAAACCAACTGTAGTCTCCTGAAGGTGTGACATTACCACAAGTGAAATCGTTTATGGTAAAGGTCTTGGTTGACCATGTAGGCCATGATTGACATGACTGGGTTCCATAAAATTCCCAATCTGTTGTATTGCCTCTCCTCTTCCAAAGAGAAACATTGAATGTATCTCCTTCCTCATCCCTACACTGAACCTTAAACTCCCAAGTTTCTCCCCAACCACCATCTCCTGATGAAGTATATATTGGTGGTGAAGGATATTGAAGCTGCGGTCCGGTTGCAATATCAAATGCGCTGTCTCTTGTTAGGTTGGTTTCTATGTAGTAAGATTTGTTGATTACGACCGTCATATTGTAGTTGCCCATGGCCTTGGGTGATGGAACAGTGGTACTCCAGTTGTGGAAGTAGGTTCCGTCTCCGTTATCTGTTACGCTGCCATTGTCGACTGTATAGTTCTGTGGTCCGAAAAGCCATATCTTCTTGTAACGCAGTCCACTTATTGGGTTTTGGCACTCATCGAGTGCGGTAAAGTTCATTGGAACATTATTTCCTGCCTTCCTCTCATAGGCTTCCCCATTTGGTGTATTTATAGTTCCATTAAGATAAGACCATATTTCAAACCATTGTATTGTGGAATTTGTATCCTTAAACTTGTCATTGTTCTGGGTTCCTATTATCCAGTACTGTATGCCAACATCGAATTCGCAGCTGCCGTCTGGATCGAAATCATAATCAACAAGACCGCTTGCTCCGTTAGATATCCCACCTTCATCTGTTACATTAGAGAATTCTGATTGATTGTGGTTCTTCGTGACCCAAACTGTTGCATTGGCCTCTGCTGGTGTCATGAGTCTGTTGTTCTGGTCTATTGATCTTATTTCAATAGAGAATGTGGCCTCGTCTGTTCCATTTCTCCAGACAAATGACTCATTTCCTGAAACGTACGTGATGTTCATGTCGTCTTTTTCAACTGTGTAATTGTATCCCAATATCGAGTCATTGTACTGATTTCCTCCAACCTTCGGTGTGTTCTGGTTGTCTGTGCAGTTGAACTTGAAACTCCATGTTCCTAGGTCATCTGGTGGAGTGTACTGGGTTGGATCATTTGGATAACCCTGCTCTATTATCCATATCACTGTGTTGTTACATTCCCCGTCACAGGATGTTGGCCCTACCTCTTGCCACGATCCCCAGCCCGTACCGTTTATCCATTGTCTCTTGTACAGAATCGCAGATACTGAATCACCATCATCATCAGTGACCTCCACAGTGAAGTTCCAGGTCTCTGACCACGAACCCGAGTTGCCTCCATCAACAGAGGAGTTTACCATCGGGTTCGAAAGGATTGGTTCTGTTTCTATAAAGAATGATTTGTTTTGCGTATCAGAGTATATCAGGGTTAGGTTATCGGGATTGTAATAGGTTTCGTTAGCGGTTATCATTAAGATATACCCTCTTGCAGGCATCCCTGAAGTGTTGAATGAACAATTGTACCATCCGTTTCCTACCTCCTGGATACCATCACAATAGAATTCCTGATCGGTT
>CP070801.1:710274-713438 GCA_020343575.1 Candidatus Aenigmatarchaeota archaeon | reverse complement strand
GATGCTGAAAGACAACACCCAATCCATATGGATACTCGGACACAACGCAGAAGTGAACAGAGAAGGGACTGATTACGCGACCTTACAGGTCAGGATAAGAGATACTGACTACTACAACCAATACATAGAAGCCAATTATTCAGGAAGGATATGGGTCACGGTTAACGGAACAGGAACAGGTTCATGGGATGATGGATACTGGAATTCAACAGACAGTAACGGATATCTGACAATACAATTCAATCCTGATTGTTCCCCATTATACAAGGCAGGATACCAGGACTGGAGGGGTGGTATAGACTTCAATGATACATGTTACAAACAGGTAAATTCCACTGACAGGAATGTGTCTGTTAAAGGTCAACTCAAGAACTACTTGGAAATACCACAGTATGGTAACCAGACGGTTGTGGGAGACCCATTGGATGTCAGGTTCAATGTTTCCACTGACTGTAATGAACTCATACCAAATACAACAGCATCAGTTGAGTTTGGCGCACCTGATAATTGGTGGAATGAATCCTATACTCCAACAGACGAGGGAACAGGGTGGTACAATTACACATGGGATACCTCATTCCATATAGGAGGCTGGTGGGACATAAGGATAAACTCTAGCATAGACTACTACAATTCAAACACAACAACATGGGATGACTGGGTCTACCTTGAGAACACACCACCTAACATAACCTCTGCAAACGTCACACCATCCTCAGGTGGATGGGGAACCATTTTCGAATACAGTGTCAACATATATGATGACCAGCAGGACAACGTGACGTGCAGCCTTTACGTATCCACTAACAACGGAACCTCTTACAGCATGTGGAATGAAACCATAATATACGGAGGTCAAGACTGGTGTAACCTGACGATTTCAACTTTCAACTGCTCCCATATGAACTCTGATGAAAACGATACGAATTATTTCTACTTCAAGATAGATGACGAGACAAATGTAAACTACACAAACAACATAACAGGTCCTTTCATAATCTACGATCCTGTCAACATCACCTACATCTTTGGTAACGGTTCGCAGATAAACAGACCCGATTCAATGGCAAACAATTCAGCTACTTTGATAGTTTACGTTAATGATACCTTGAAGAATGAATCCGTTGTTCCAGGAACAGAGGTTACATTCTGGGTTACGTACAATGGGTCGGAATGGGACACAGGAAATCAAACGTATACAAACGGCTCAGGCTATGCAATAGATGATTTCAATCCAGGATGTTCGCATCCAATATTCACCTACTACAGGGTTGGCAACCAGACATGGACTGCAGAAGTAACGGATTCCTGCTATGAGAATATAAACCTATCAAGTAACTACAGCCTAACCATTTACGGGAAGCTCCAGAATGAGATAGATTTGCCACCATTAGGACAAACATATGAGAGGGTCAATGAAAACATTTCAGTAAGGGGTCTTGTAAGGGACGATTGTTTGAACACCCTTCTAGAGGCTAACGCAACCTTTAACTTCACCCATGAAGGCGGAACGGAGTACGATTGCTGGCCAACAACCAATCAGACTATATACTATGAATGTACAAGGAATACGACTGGAATGTTTGCGAGGTGGTATAACACCACCATGTATGCCAACTACACAGATCATTATGATAACATAACCACTACAGGGGACCACTTCTTTATAAAAACCAAACCATTCCTTTACAATGCAACCGCCCTGATAGACCCAGGCGGCTGGGGAGAAAGGTTTTACTTCTTCGTGAACATAACAGATGAAGATTTAGACAACGTCACAGTTAACCTCTACACAAGAAAGTACGGAGCTGCCAGTTGGGGATCTCCAAAGAACTCCACATGGATAGAGGCTCCTGTCAATGAATCTATTGTTTTGTCATGGAGAGATGATACCTGTGATAATATAGATATATGGGAGTTCTACTTCGAGGGGGTAGATAACAGAAGCCTTTCGAACGATTCAAAGATCTACAATTTCACAGTAGAGAAAGATGAAGTCAACTTCACCATGATATTTGGAGACAACGAGGAGGTTTGGAGAAATGGAACAGATAACCTTACGTTTGTTGTTTACGTATATGATACAGACAGGGATGCAATAGTGGCTTCAGGATCAAATGCAAGCTTCTGGGTAACAATGAATGCTTCTGATCCAAACTCCTGGGACTCTGGATTTACCACATATGTAAACGGGTCATCCTACATAAACTACGAATTCCCGACATATGTTCCAGAACCAACAGAATGTAACTACACAGTTGGTGTTCAGGAATGGAAGGCAGGAACGGGCGGGGTTAACGAAGACAAATGCTACATGTCCATGAATTCAACCGAGTACAATATAACCATAAACGCAAATCTTATACCCCAGATAATATCACCAAATGGCGAGGGATTCCTGTGGGGAACACCTATACCGATAGTAGGATATATGGAGGATGACTGCTACCCTGTTGAGGACATAGAGGTCAGATGGCAATTCTATTTAGACCCCAACACATATACAAGATACCAGGATCCAGCAAATCAGAGCAATGGATGGTATAATTATACATGGCTTGATACTGAGAAGTCACCCGGCTATTATGAAGCTCGCATGCAGGCAAACTACAACAATCAGAATCCCTACTATGGCTACAATGATACAATTAAACCCGATGCCTTCTTCATCGCATTGGCACCATCAATAACAGATTATTCAATAGACAAAACGCTTGCTGGCTGGGGCGAGGAGAACACGTTCAGCGTAAGGATTAATGATCCAGACCTAAATGAAAATAACATTACCCTGTGGAAGAGATTGTGGAATGCTTCAGCAAAGGTATGGGAAAACTGGACCCTGGTTGATAATAAATCCATAGACCAGTTAACCAATGTATGGGTGGATTTCATCGAGAGGTTTACCTGCTCAGACATGGGAATAAACGAATACAGGTTTGATACAATAGATGAGTTCAACTTCTCAGACTCTACCTACAACGACCTAACCAATGTATCAGGAAAGCTCATACATAACGCATCAGATAACGTTCTGGAGAACATATCAAAAACCATACACACTGCAACTGAGGATTCAGGATTCAACTACTCAGAGCAGATAAATACATCAGGTGCGATGGAATACTTCAACATAACCATAGAGAATACCGATAACCAAACCCTCT
>CP070801.1:707560-710174 GCA_020343575.1 Candidatus Aenigmatarchaeota archaeon | reverse complement strand
TACAGAATACTCTATTGTTGCTGCTATTGTTGAGGATCTCATGAACAGCAATGACTATGAGCGTAATGCTGATTTGGCATTTGTTGTAGCAGAGATTCTTTCAGATGCTACTCAAACAGCAATTGGAACTGCTAGCCTGAGTGTACTTGAGAACTCTACAACAGCTATCTATTCAGCTGCTCACGGCTTGGCCGTAGGTGACTATGTAGGTATTCTTGGTGTGATGTACCAGGTTGCTGCAGTGGTTTCAACTACTGTAATAGAGCTTGATCGCCCATATGCAGGAGCATCTGCACCGGCTATTGCTACAGGTACTACCGTAGCAACTCATGGATCTCTGACCTATGTAGACGGCACTACTGAACTGGGTATTCGGTTAACAGCCGCTACTGAAGATACCACCTTTGTGGTAGGTATTGGAGAAGATCTGGCTGAGGCAGACCAGTCTACACTGGTAGCTTGGAAACAAGGATCTGGAGAGAGCTGGCAAGTGTCTCTCATTGAGGATGAGTCTATTGTCTTTGATGGTTTCACAACTGGTAACTATCCATTTGTTGAGGACTTTGGTAAGCCTACCAAGTTTGTCACCCCGGATAATGGTATTAGCTATGATCTGTGGTTCCTTAAGTACAAGAAGAACACTGCCTCTATGGCATATGCCAATGAGCAGGCTCATCACTTAGGATATGTTGTTCTATCTGCTCCAAACGCAGGTAACACTCCAGGTGGAAACTATGACACAATTCTTGGAACCTGATAAGTAGAACTTAGTTGGGGAAAACCCCTGGAAATTAAGTTTCATAATATCACAGGGGGTATAAAGCACTATACCCCCTTTTTTAATTAAAAGCATATGGCACTAGAACAACAAATATGTCACACCTCTAATACTGCAGATTGTGAAGTATTTACTATCACAGATCAGACAGGTACTTACGATGCAGTGGATAATCCCGGCGGTTATGGTGCTCCCAATCCCTTGAGAAATGATTTGGCCTTATACCTGCTAGGCTATAAGTACAAAGAGGGTGAAGACGATGAAGACATTACAGCTGTGATCAACAACACAGATCCTCAGAATGTCACGTATTGGGAGATTGCAAACTCAGAGGATGGCTATTATTACTTTGACTTGCTTACTATCAATATCTGGGATAACCTAACTAGCTATGTGGTAGATGATTTGGTTTTCCACAACCAGGTGTTCTACAAGGCACTGAATGCCAACAATAACTCTGAACCTTCAGATATTAATACTGATTGGGAAATAGTCACTGACTTGGCTGCAGAGACAGCAAATACAAGCTTGGTGGCTAATGTGAGGTATAACATGAACTATACCTGTAGGATAGAGATATGCTACGCCAAGGTAGTTCATGATTCTGGCGCTATCTGTAATGGATGCCTGGACTGCAAAGGACAAGTTTTGAAGCTGTATCAGCGTTTAGACGTGTTACTCCAGTCTATGTTTATCAACATGTCCCAGGAGAATTGGATTGAGGCAGATAAGGTTGCCCAAACCATGGTAGGTTATTGTAAGAAAACTGATTGTAGAGTTTGCTAGTATGTACACAACAGACCAAAAAAATAGTATCATTTACCAAGCCCAGGTAAAACTGGGTGAGATAGGCTATGAGATAGCTGTTCGAGAAGATACTGCCAAAGCCTGTACAGAGCTTTATGACCAAGGTTATCATATCTCCATTGGTCTGAGGGTACTGCTTAATCCTAATCTAGAAGATCAGCTTACAGCTAAAGAGATAGAAAAGCTACTTTCTTGCCTGGTAGACCTGGCAGAAGTTCAAGACTATCCTGCAGCGGTACCTCTAGTTCCTGTAACAAGACCTAATATTCTGCTTGGACAGCCCGGTCCTGCGGGCCCTCCGGGTCAACAAGGAGTACCAGGAACACCAGGATCTCAGGATATTAAGGTAATTTCCAGCATTCCAGAGATCCTCATAGATACTTATGTAGACGGAGGCGATGGTAAACTAACTTTTGAATTGGTGGATAATACGTATATAGCACCTACAGTGCTCACACAGTTTGATGGTGGGGCTATTCCAGATCCTGATCAGAACAGGGTAGTTCAGCAAGGAGTAGTAATAGCTACCTTGCCGATCAACATTACTATTACTAAAGGCAGGGACGATGTTGACTCAGCTAGTATAGTACCGGGAAGTCTTGACCCTGCATTCCAGTCAGCGCTGGACCTGGCATTGATCAATTCTGTAGGATCCCAGGCATTCCAGTTATTGCAAGCTGCAGTAGATAGTAACTTTTCAGTAGTTGTAACTGCTGATGATCTCACTACTCAGCCAAGCAATGGGGATAGTTTGCAGTTTGTCTTTCCTTTCTTACATGGAAATACTGCAGGTACCAGCCCTAATCATTATGTAGATCTGGTAAAACTCATCCAGACGCAAGGAGATAAGATCATAAACTTTAACGGTGTTAGCCAGTACTTCTGGTTTGGATATCCACAGAGCTATCCTGCACTGTCAGAGATAAGAGACCAGAACGGATTTAACGTAACTGGCTTATTTACTGTACTGAATAGTGTTTCAGTTACCAGTACAGGTTTAGATGTAAACTGGACGGAGGATTATCGGTT
>CP070801.1:704581-707460 GCA_020343575.1 Candidatus Aenigmatarchaeota archaeon | reverse complement strand
TCAATGACGGGACAGTTTCCCCCTCAGTGATCCTGAAATGCTCTGCCCTGGCAGCACAGGAGCACGGTGACGCAAGGAAGGCCCTTGACCTGTTAAGGGTTGCAGGTGAGCTTGTTGAAAGAGAGGGTGAGAAGAAGATAACAACAAAACACATTGACAGAGCAGAGGAAAGGCTTGACACAGACAGGGTGACAACGGTTATAAGTTCACAACCAAAACAGTCTCAGGCAGTGCTTGCAGCCATTATAAACCTGGCTGATAAGGGGCAGAGGAATGTCCAGACAGGTGATGTGTTTTCTGTTTACGAAGGGATATGTTCCAACAGGGGTTTAAAGGTCTTAACCCAAAGAAGGGTGTCAGACCTTATAGCAGAGCTGGATATGCTTGGTATAATAAACGCAAGGGTCATATCAAAGGGAAGGTATGGAAGGACTAAGGAGATAAGAACACAGCTTGGCAAACCAACCCTGAAGAGGATAAGAAAGATTCTGGCTGATAGTTACCTGCTTACAGATTAATATGAATAAAAAAGACATCATAAAAAGGTTTCTCAAACAAGGAACCCTTTTATCACCCGGTATGTTGGATAAGATAAATGAAAAAAACATAGACAGATTTCTCAAGAAAAGGCCGGAAGAACCAAAAACACACACCAAGATTGATGTAAACATCAGAGGGATAACCAAAAAACAAAAACTATCCACAAAGGATTTTGTTGATTACTATAACAACAAATACAACGGAATAAGAAACATTCTCATGAATAAAATGAAAGCCGTTTCAGTGGGAAACACAAAAAAATCATTTTCAGATGTATCTGTCATAGGAATGGTAAGGGAGCTTAAGTCTTCAGGCCTTGTTCTGGAAGACCCGACAGGTGAGATAGAGGTTGTTTTAAACAACAAAAAAGAAATAAACCCAGACGATGTTATAGGAGTAAAGGGCTTTGTAAGGGAAAACAAACTGTTTGCAAAAGAAGTCGTGTTCCCGGACACACCCCTAACCCACCCAATAGGAAGCCTTGATGCCAAAATAATAATAACAACGAATATCACAGAAAAAACCAAGGAATTGGTGAAAGAAATAGATCTTGTCCTTGCGCTGAATGCAGAAAAAACACAAAGTAATATTATAAAAACAAATTCAAACCCAGGCTGGATAACCCTATCAAAGAACGGCGATAAAGTGAACCTGTTGGTTTACAAACCAGAAAACAAAACAACCATAGAACAGGCAGTGAGGTTTTTAATCAAAAGACACCTCTCCCCTCTAAAAAACAGAATAACAGGTCCAGAGGACCCATTTCTCATAGAACCAATTCCTGATATATTCTGGTTGGTGTCTGATGAAAAAGGAAAGAAAACATACAAGGGAGTGACAATAATATCCTGCGGCCCTAATTCTGCAGCAAGGATAGACCTGAAGACAAAAGAGATCGAGTTTATTTAACGAAAAAACAAATAACAACATATGGAAGAAACCACACTTAGGAACATGGCCCTTCTCTGTTCTGTAATAGGACTTATCCTACTTTTCTGGTTTTCAGGCCAGATACGATTAACAGCTGATATTGATAAAATAACAATTGATAATATTGGGTTGGGGGTAAGGGTCTGTGGTAACATAATCTCAGAAAGGGTTTCAAATAATCATATCTTCCTTGATATAGAGGACCAGACAGGAAAGATAAAATTTGTGATATTCAATACAACAGCCTTTAAACTCAATGAAACAGGAATCAGTCCATATGAACTCAAGGAGGGTATTGGTGTATGCGTACCTGGTGTTGTTGAAGAACACCCGAAAGGTTCTGGTGAATTGGAGCTTATTTACAGAAAAGGAGATATCATAATAACATGATACTGGAACTCATAATCTTCACGTTTCTTGGCATTGCCCTAGGTATGTTCACGGGATTGATACCAGGTCTACATGTGAACACGATAGCATTAATTCTATTAGGTTTTGTGGTGATCATAAACCCATACTATCTGGTTGTTATGATAATATCAACAGCAATCACCCACACGATATGGGATTTTGTACCCAGTATTATGCTTGGTGCGCCAGAACCAAGCACTGCTCTATCTGTCCTCCCTGGACATAAGCTTTTTTTAGAAGGTAGGGGTATAGAGGCTATATACCTGACAACCGTAGGAGGGGTTGGTGTTATTCTCCTTTCATTATTATTGTTCCCATTGCTAATACCAACAATACCGTTTTTCTATCAAAACATTCATAACTATATCCACTGGATTCTGATAATTATAGCGCTTGTAATAATTCTATCAGAAGCAGGGTTTAGGAGAAAAGGATATGCCCTTTTATGTTTTGCCCTATCAGGCATACTAGGACTCCTTGTCTTAAACTCCTTCATATTACCTTCACAATCCCTGCTCTTTCCTGTATTCACAGGCCTTTTCGGTCTGAGCACATTAATAATAAGTCTCAACAAAAAAACTAAGATACCGAAACAGGAGATGGATTTTCCAAAAACAGAAAAAAGACTGGCTTTATCCGGCACAATAAAGGCATTGTTTTCTGGTGTTCTTGTCGGAACACTACCAGGCGTAGGAGCATCCCAGGCAACTGTTCTAACACAACAGATCACAAGGAAAAGGGATCAAAGGGAATTCCTCATATCTGTGGGCGGAATAAATACAGTGGTTGCGCTTTTCTCCCTCATATCCTTGTATACAATATTAAGACCAAGGTCAGGCGCTGCTGTGGCTGTTCAGCAGATTCTGATGAGTTTCGGTTTTAATGAACTTATACTCCTGGTTGCGGTTGCCCTGATCGCAACAGGCATTTCTTCAATCCTGCTTTTAAAATCTATCAGAAGGATAGTATCAGCGCTCCAAGGGGTTGATTTTCATGGT
>CP070801.1:696997-704481 GCA_020343575.1 Candidatus Aenigmatarchaeota archaeon | reverse complement strand
TCCGTAACCATAACCTTCAGACATAAAATCACCTCAATTTCTTTAATCTTGACACATAGCTTTAAAAAATTTACTATTATTTCTTTGTACATGAATCCAATTGAAAGATACGATCTTAAAGGAAATTTTCCTGTACCGCTGGGAAGTGCTTTAAGAAACCCTAACACTTCGTATCCTTGTTTCGATATAGTGGGTGATGAAGAAACCCTGAGAATTTACAGTGACATGGCATACCATAAAGAGTGGGAAGAGGGAACCCCCAAGCAGCAGCATTATGTTGAATATGCAGCGGAGACAGCAGGACTTGGTAACTGTTCAAATATGCTAAGAGAATTACAGGCAAAAACTATCTTTCATATTCTTAACCTCCCACGTTTCAGGAATATCGAAAGGGTTTACTACACAGAACCCGGGGCAGGTGTGAGCACGGTTGTTCTTTACAAGTTTTTGGATGAAAACGGTTATGATATTGAGAGATTGAAGTCAACGCTTGTGGAACCTTCTGAAACAAGACTTTCTTCTACTGTTGAAAAGTTGGAAGGTATGGAACTGAAGGAAGGCAAGCACTTTGATGCTTTTATAGGAAAGGATTCCGAACTAGGAGCTTACCTAAAACCTGATTCCCAGCATATAATCGCTAACAACGCAACTTTACATCACCATGCCTATCAGGACAGAGTCTTCAAACTCTTGTTCAGACTCCTAGAAAAAGGTGGTTTTTTTGGAAACTTTGAATGGTATGAGGGTTTGTGCGAACACCCTACAAGGGTTTATCAGGCGTTTGAAAACCACGAACTTAAGCCTCCTATTAAATGGGAAACCAAATACGAAGACCTCGCGAGATACGTAAAAATGTTCCCACAAGCTTTAGATAAGAACTATCCTAGATTCTCTCCAGCAGATGAGATGGCAGCTAGAATGATAACCAGCTTCTGGCTAGATGGATGGGCTGTTGCAAGGGCAAGAGCCATTGAGAAAGGCGAGTTCGACCCAAGGGATGATTATTTCCTCCATGAAGCCCATGGTAGACCAGGTCCACAAGCAAAACTATTATTAAATACAGGTTTTACTTTACATTCTCCAGAAGTAAATGAAGTTAAAAAAGAGGCAGGGTATAATGATAATCCACATCAGATACTAACCAAAAAAGAGATGTTGAAACTTAAAATGGATGAACTTTACGAGGAAATACCTGATGATGGGAGCAACCTTCTTATGAGTGGTCTCTGGCAAAAACCATTGGAGATGCAAAAATAAATACGACAATCGTACGACGCATATCGATTTAAAGTTTAGCTTCTTATTTTCATAAAACTTGGTTGATCCAATGACAGGGCTAGATTTTAATGAAGAACCGGCTTGTATTAAAACAAGAGAACTAGTAGAAGAGGAATTCGACGCAAAGAGGGCTGAAGGCAAATTAAGTAGAGCTCATGATTTCGACCACATTGTAGCGGTTTCTAATTTTGCTGGCGTAACAGCAAGGGCTCTGATGAACGGGCAGGATTATGACGACATGGATTATAGAGCATCTGTTCTCGGTGCAATATCAGGAAACCTTCATGATTATCACAGGGAGGCAAAGGAAACAGAATCCCATGGACCGATAAGTGCTGAATTCTTTAAAAAATTATGGGTTTCTGGTGATATGGATATGGACACCAACGAATTTGACTCAGTTTACAGAGCAATTGCTGAACACGAGGCATCATTACCTGAGAATCTAGAGATATTCGGAAGCCCTATAGGCAGGAAACAGCAGATTCTTCCTGCTGTGATAGCGTTTTCATTGAAAACAGGTGATGTTATACTAGAGGCTTCTGGTTTCAGAGTTTTGGAAAGAAGAGCGTTTTTTGTTGGCAAGGAAAGAATGTTGCATGGCGATCTTAAAGAAAAGTTTAAGTATCCTGAAGAATCTGACCTGGCGGTAATAGGTGAAACCTTAAGAAGGCTTTACGGGAAGCTCCCAATAGATTCTTACCCTGACTGGGTAAAGGATTATGGAGAAAAACTCCATTCTATACAATATCTTTTCCTTAAAGGACTTCTAGCACACAGGGAGTTTACTGAGGAAGAAGCAGTAGATTTCCTAGAAAAGAGAGGGTTTCCAAGATTTGAAGGAATAAAAGATAAGGTTCATGCACAAAGACACCTTGACGGTAAACATTTCCCTGATGATAAATATCCTGTTCTCTCAGAAGAAATTAGAAAGACTCTTGATTTTTCACTTTCAAAAATTGATAATCTTGCTGTAGCTTCATTTAACCTTGTTAGTACAATAGCTAATGCAGAATCCCCTGAAGAAGGGATAGATAGTTATAAAGAAGTTGGTATACAAAATCCATTTAGAGACATGTTCTACGAAGGTATGAGCGGATACAGAAAAGGCAGTGAAGATTTCGTTCATGGATTTGAAACAAACGTTACAGACGCTGTTAGAAGAAAAGCTCAGAACAAATGATTGTCTGTTATCTTTATACCAGAGCCTGGCTTTGTTATTATAACGTCTTCTATATTATCAAACTCTTTTATCCTTTTTGCGATTTCCTCAGCGTCTTTTTCAAGGCACATAACCTTTACCTGTGGTCCACCATCAATCGTGAAATAACATTCCAAGCCTTCGTCTCTCCAGTCCATTACCGCATGGATTATATCCATTGTGCCAGCGTTCCAGTAAACAACCGGTGGCTTGGTCGCGATAGCCACAGCGTGCATTGCCAAGGCATTCAACTCAGCTGTTTCTCCAAGTGTTTTGAAATTCTTCTCAGTCAAGGCTTTTTTAACAGCCTCTATATGGTTCGGCACAACGTTCTCAGCCCATGACTTATAGAAGGGTGAGGTTGCAACACTCTGCTTCATTCCAGCCCTACTCTTCACCTTTTTGTCTTTTTTGCTTGTGACAGCGATAACCATCCTGAATTCAGGCCAGTGTTCTGGGGGGAACAGCTGCTCTGCATAGCAATCAGATCCATCCTCTTCCTCTCCTCTTTTCCATTCAACAAATCCAGCATGAACGCTCCTCGTAGCCGAACCCGAACCTCTCCTTGCAAGCATACTCAGTTGCTTATCATCAAGTCCAAGACTCAAAGCCTCATTGACAGCCGCAGCCAGTGCAGCGAATCCCGCCGCTGAACTTGCAAGACCCGCGGCTGTTGGGAAGTTGTTGTTACTCACTATCTTTGCCTTTATGTCCTTACCTGTCATCTCCCTTACAACCCCCAAGAACAAACCAACATAATCATCATACTCTTCATCACCCTTCTTGTATTCCTTACCATTCACAATAAGAACATCTTCTTTGTATTTTGGATCAAATTCCACTGTTGTATGTGACTGGAGATCTTCAGTTGTCATACTAACGCTTCCGGTCTGTGGTAGCATGAACTTTTTGTTTCTCTTTCCCCAGTACTTCACTAATGCAATGTTTGCATTTGCAGTAGATGATGCCTTCATAAAATCATTTAATTATTATGGTATGTAAATTTAAGCTTTTAAAGCCTTGGGCGGGAATTGAACCCGCGACCTTCACCTTACCAAGGTGACGCTCTACCTACTGAGCTACCAAGGCGTGTTATAGAGTTTATATTTCATTCTTAAATAAATCTTTGAATTGTTAGCGAAGCTCTTATTTTTAAATACACTCGACATAAAAACGTAAGTAAGGGGACGTGAGGTAGTGGCTATCCTGGCCGCCTCCAGTTGACCAACTGGAGATTCGAGACTCCGGTCTGTGATAGAAGAAAGCGGCTCACCTGGGTTCGAGTCCCAGCGTCCCCACTCGCTTTTTATTCATTTTTTATAAAATGAATTCCAATTATCATACATGGGAAAGGGGAAAGCACAGGCAGCTTTCGAATACTTGGTGATAGTCTCGATAGTTCTGGTTTTTATGATACCCATATGGGCATACGTTACGACCACGCAGCGGGATACCAGCACCGAACTGACCTTGACCTATGCGAAAAACACAGCCAACCAGATAGCTGACGCCTCAAATCTCGTTTATTCCCAAGGACCTCCTGCAAAGGTCAAGATAAACGTCTATGTCCCCCACGGTGTTAATAATATAACTATATTGAACAACTCAATAAGATTTGAGGTTATGGTTGATTCCAAAATAACGGATATTTTTGCGTTCTCAACTGCACAGATGAACGGGACTTTGTCGAAGAAAAAGGGATATTATTGGATAGAAGTCGAAGCTATGGACGATACTGTCCAGATAAAACAGAGTTCATCTTAGAACTGCAATACCCTTCTTGCTTATTCCAAAAGGATGTATGTTTGTTGAATGATCACCCATTCTCATCTTCCTTATCATAAGACTTCTCTTGTATTTAGCAAGACCCAAGTATTGTAAAACGATAATAGAATCCACCATGAATTCAATGACACCGAACCTTGAAAGCGAATTGCTGTCTTCCAGAACCTCAGCAGTCACGAGGCCAATCCTTTCCATCTCCCTTATCTTCTGTATAACCTTGAATAACGCTTTTCTAATCTCAAAAACATTCGTAAGGTAGAGTTCAAACATGGAAACAGAGTCTATCACAACCCTCTTTGCATCCATCTTGTCTATAACCTCTTGCATCTTGGTTGTGAGAGTTGAAACATCGAAGGGCTCGAATTCAATCATTCTAATCCATCCCTTCTTCTCAAGGGTTTCAAAATCCCAGCCGAAGTTTTTAACCTGTCTCCTTATGTTTTTTGCGGTCTCCTCTGTTGTTATGTAAACACCCTTCTGTTTACGTTTCATCACACCATCATACAGAAACTGTGAACAAAGGATTGATTTTCCTGTTCCTGTTTTCCCGCTTATTAGGTTTACAGTCCCTTCATCAAAACCTCCGCCCATTAACTTGTCCATACCAGGAACGCCAGTGGAAACTTTCATAATATCTCCTTTATTTTTGAATTAATGTTTTATAAATTTAATCAGGGCTTCAGAGCCTTGCCAGTTCTTTCTTGAGTTCCTCTATCTCCACGTTCAGGGCAATTACCTCCTGCTCGTAGTTCTGCACCATCCTGTTGAAGGTCTTCTCATCGATCTTCCTTTCATAGTATTCCTGCTCCACAACGTCTTTTGACTTCTGTATGTTCTTTACCTTCTTCTCCAACTCTGCTATCTTGTTTTTAACTTCGGTCTTCCTGTCAACCCTTGGTTTGGATGGTTCCTCCTTTATGATAACCTCTTTTCTTCCCCTCTTCCAGACCACACCTGCGAGGAGCATAACAGCTATCACGAATGGAAGAATGAACCATAAGAGACTAAAGGGAGTGAAGCCAGCTGTCAGTACTATATCACCCGGGAACGAGCCAGCGTTTCCGAACGGGTCTTCGGCATATACATCAAAGGTGAAAACACCCTGATCCTCAAAATTGTAATCAACTTCATATACGCCAGATTCACCGGTTTCATTCATATAGATTATCTGATTCTCAATCTTCAGGTAGACTGTTCCGTTTTCAAATGGGGTGTTGTCCGGGTAGGTTAGCTTCAAGAGGATGTTTGCAACATCACCCGGCTGGAAGCTTGTTTGTGAAGGAGAGATTCTTGTAAGTTTAAGGTCAAGAGAGGTTATGTAAACATTCACACTCTTCCTCCCAAAATACCCATCCGGTGTTTTTGCAACACATGTAAGTATCCAGAGGTCCAGAGGTGCCTCCTTCGCTATTATGTAATCACCATCATACACCCCGTTTCCAACCTCATTCAAGACTATACTTTCCTCAAACATGGGGTTAATACAAAGAACCTCTGCCCCCTCAAGCGGGTCATCTCCATAGGAAACTTCTGTTCTTATCTTTACAGATTCCCCTTTCTTGTACTTGCTTCCCGGGCTAGGAGAAAAGAAATCGATTCTGTAAACCTCCTTTTCAGATGGGAATATTCCCAAATCCTTGGAGGTGAAGTTGTAGTTTCCTTCACTATCTTCTGTGTTCAACTCGAATCTACAAACTTCGGCAGGGGTTGCCATGGATATCAGATACTCATGTAAGTAGTTTCCTGAACTGTCCGTATCCAGGGTTATCTCCATGAAGCTCCTAGAGGGGCAAACAAGCTTCAGTTTTATACTCGCCTTTACAGGTTTTCCGTTTTTAAGAACCTGACCCTGAAGGGTGACCTTGTCCAGGATCTCATAATCGTTCTTGTCAGTTTCCAAACTGACATCAAGTTCCGGATTTACGTAAACGTTTGTTGTTTCAGTCCACGTCTGGGAATCTTTTTTCACAAATACATTTATTATATAAGAACCCTTGGTTATGGTATTACCAACACCTATTGTCTTAGAGTATATCCCATCAACAGACTCATTGAGCTGAACAGCTGAGAAAAGGCCCTCAGATGACGCTGTCACAAACCCCCCTATCAGTGGATACTCATTATCCATTATCCTAGTCTTAAGCAAGAACTCGTCACCCCTCGCAAGGGTTTCACCCCTTACAGGTGATTGAATATCTATACCTATATTCACCCCCTTGATGATCTCTATATTTTGGTAGGATATACTTTGTGGTTCGATAACATCAACATCCAAAGCATCTACAAGTATACCTATTCCATATGTTCCAATAATGCTTGAATTCACGACCCAAGAGACTTCTTGGCTTTCACCATAATTCAGTGTAATGCTTTTCGGATTTTGTTCGCTCGTTGAGAGTAGAGTTGTTGGGCTCATATCCTGCCATGAATTCTCAGAATACTTTGCATAAACGTTTACATCACCACAGTCTCCTACGTCACACGTTAAGTATCCTTTTATAGTGAAGGTAGTTCCTAATACATACTGGTTCTGAAGTTCTTCTAAATCTAAGGTTAAAACCGGTTGGGGATTTTGAGGATCTGTGACAGCAAGAGTAGCAGAACCAACATCTTGAAATGCGGCGGATTCGTTTGATGTAACCATTATGTTAACCATATAACTACCAGCCTTATCTCCGGTTACATTCCAGAATAACTCACAAGGATAATTAAAAGAAGGTATGCAGTATTGTGGGTTTGGGGACTGGGTTGATAACCCTGTGGTATTGTATAGAATGAGTGCTGTAATATTACCACAGTATTCATTAGAGCACGTTATTGTGGAATTCAGGTCCACGAACTCATCCTCATCTATAACAGATTTGTCAAAATCAAAAGAATATACATCGAACTGGCCCACATTAGTTCTAACATCCAGACGAGTAAAGGTCGTCCCGTTTTGAGTTTCCGGGTTTTCCGAAAAAGCGGATAGAGTTAAATGATAAGAACCAGGTTCATTACCTGTAACGTCCCATCCAACATTACAAGGGCTACCATCTTTAAGCATGTTTCCACAAAAACGTTTTTGCCCGTGAATTTCTAATTCATCTCCAGAACACCCAGTAGAACAACTTGATCCAACCCATACGTTGCCACAGTCCCCTTCGGAACATGAAACTGTTCCGGAGAGTGTTGTGTTTTCCGAAACATTTATAACGTTCGGATCAAGTCCAGCACTCAC
>CP070801.1:692518-696897 GCA_020343575.1 Candidatus Aenigmatarchaeota archaeon | reverse complement strand
GTGCTCCTAATTGAGCAGTGCTTGCATTAGTGTTTGCATTAGTTTGTTCCATTCTGTGTACTGTTAATAGGTTTAATATTCATGTAAGTGCTTACTTGTTTAACCCCAGAGTCAAAGAGCATAGGCAGGGGTAGCTCTTCTAGTTTGCCTAGGCCCCCTAGATACCACATACCTGCGTGTCTCCACTCTTCGCCATCTCTGTTCTTCATGATGTTCACTGCCCTGAACCTATCCTCAAAAGCAGGTCTTGTTCTGCCCCCTATATTAGGTAGGATAGGATAGCCCAAGTGATCTTCAAAGTCCATCTTAAATGGATTAAACATGCCAAAGGCTGTATTGCAGTCCTGTCCAACATTACCTGTATCCTTAAAGTCTTCCAGGGTAGGTAGCAATAGTTCTCTCTTGAACTTAACTCTCTCTATTGCAGTTAATGCTTTATTGAACTGGACCACAGCTATGGGAATATACCCACACCTGTTCCTGATCTGCCTGAAATATTCTGATAGTTTATCAATGTTCTCTTTCTGAGTGAAGTTTCTTTCTCTCTTAGCTAGAGCCATGTGATCAACTATAATCAGATTGATCTCAGTAGGATCATCTGGAGTGTAGCCTGATATCCTGCTACCCTCTTCTTTCTCATCTGGTTTGGAATAATCTTTAATGATGTCATAAGTCTGGTAATGGAAAGTCCCTCTCTCATTAGCATATGCCATTAGCTCTCTGAATATCCCTGTGGGATTCTGAGCTTCATCTACAAAAGATATGTGCTTGAAGAGTTCATCTATTTCTAGACTAACATCAATGATCTTATTCTCCAGATCAGGATAATAGGCCATGTGTTGTGGCCCTACCGGCTCTCCCTTCTTAATTCCCTTGCCTAGTATGAAGTTACTATCAGTTAAGATATTATACTTCTGCCATAGCCTATACGCTGTCCACCTGGTTCTCTTGGTTAGGTAGTCCAGTTCAAAGGAATAATAGTGCCAGTGCAGATGACTGGTTGATTTACCAGCATCCTTCAGTGCGAAATAAGGGGACAATAGAAAGTTATCATCTACGAAAGCTGACTTGCCGCTGCCTGGCAATCCTCCTACCGCATAATATGTCTTTCTCTGTGTACCGTACAGATACTGGTTGAACCTACTGAAACAGTTGGTTAAACCTTCATTCATACCTGTTTGTCCCTTGCGTAATTCTTCTAGGAAGTTTACTTCCATTACATCCTAAGATTACTTTGAGGAGCCGACTCTAGTTCTCTGTTCTTAATGATCTCACAGTAAGTTTCCAGAGTTGAGCCCTCATTCTTGAAGATAAAGTATTCTGCAGTTTTCATATACTGGTAGTTGTCTCTTCTGGACTCCTCCACATACTTCTCGGCAGCTTGCAGAATTTCTTCTCGTGTGTAATTAGGAAACTTCTTCAAGAACTTTCTGAGTTTACCTTCAATAGTTGCCATACCTGAACGGACATAAAGTCCACCGGACTTAATTCCTGCAGGCCAGATATTTCTAAATGCCACGGCTAATTGTGGTAGATCCCTGACCCCAGGTTGGGGTAACTCTAAGATTTCGTAAACTCGCTTACTCCAACCTCCTGTCTTGGTGTTGGGATTATAGGTAAGCGTACCTTCCTTCAAAAGTTGTTGAAGAACTTCTTTTCTTGTCATAAAACTGTCATGTTTTTGAGGTGAAAAAACCCCGAAGATCCGTTCCCCGGGGTAAAAGCTGAACTTCTAATTTATAAATCCAATATACTGATTATTTGGCTATTTAGCTACTTTTTTGACTAGTAAATATTTGTATAATGCCTCAAAAACAAGACCCCAAATGACAGTGTAAATCAGGATATCCCAATACCAACTGACTATGGTGTCATGACTAATAATTGCTATGATGACAAAAATTTTCATAAACATCTGAAAGAGATGCCATCCGTCTGTAGTCCATACAAGGACTGTGTCATTGATCCAACCATACCACTTATCATTATCCTTGTACTTGTTCTTCCAGGATCTGAGTGGATTCCAGAATCCATCTACTTTAGTCTTACTGCTGTAGAAGATACTGATGTTATAATGATGCGCCAAGGTGTCCATGACAGCATTGGAACATGCTGCCAGGACCCAGGCTGATAAGCTTACAACAACCATTATTTGGATCTTTAATTTCCTTTTTTAAAACCGTTATACCATGCGTAACCTATGAACGCAATATCTAGCAGGAGTCCTGCATAGAAAATAACTCCTCCCAGAATGGTAAGAAAGGAAGGATGTCTCCACGGGGCGTTGAAGATACTATCGTTTATCCCCCAGTCATACGTACCCTGACTAAGTATCAGGAGTGTTCCTAGCGTAGGAATGCCCAGGAACCAAGCAACTCTGATTAATAATACTTTTATCATCTGTCTAGATTTAAGGTTAAGGTTTAGGGGAGAGTCAGAAACCCTCCCCAGGGCCTGGCTACTATACTTCACCACGCCACCACAGTGAGGGGCAGAAAGGAATCGAACCTCTGTCTTAAGCTCCGCATGCCAAAATAAAAAGTCACCCTCCGGTCCTGGGTAGGCTCCCTTTGTCCAACATACACTTACGTTCTTCCACTGAACTACTGCCCCTGATAAGTAAAAGTAATAATAATAATCCACACCGCCACCGGGCAAGATGCATCAGCCCGTAGAGGGTTAGTAAACTGAGTCCTTACAGCTATGACTACGTGGTTCCCTGGATTGCGCTTGCAATCCGTAGATTTGTACTGTATGTGGCCTTTATAGTCTCTCAACCCTCTACACTCACCAGCACATGCACTACGTTTTCAGAGCAATATAAACCTCCCCGGACCGGTCCGATTAAGCGTCTCCCAAGTCACTACTGATACATTGACGTGGTACAATGCAGCAGAGTGCAGGCTAACGGCACAGCGGTATTATCCGTACACTTTACGGGGAAGGAAAAGGGACTGTGTAAAACCTTACTAAAACAGTCACTTTTTATTCTTAGCGGGAAATAAGGGGCTCGAACCCTTGACCACCAGATTTAAAGTCTAGTCGCTCTGCCAACTGAGCTAATTTCCCGAATAACTACCAGAGGATAGCGCAAGGGCACGAGACTATTATAAGTGAGTACTGAGCTGGATCATATCCATGCGTTCTTCACTAAAGTCTTCCACACCTGTCCTGCATCGCTTTTCATGCTTCGTCGGTGCAGTCCTGCATTAAGCCTTCTTCAGGCACTTCTCTGATAGTTATGTATTACTTATTGCCAGTCTCTACTCCCAGTTGCTTAGCCATAGCAGCTCCAATTAAAGAGGAGAGAGGATCTGCACCTCCATCGCTGTCCCCTACAAACATAATTTCAGGGAACTTGATCTTGGCAATATTAGCAGCTGTCACGCTATCACTTCTATAATCCCAAAGCGCTCTTTCTTGAGGAGTCAAACCTGCAGCTACCAGCTTCCTGTTAGCATAAGATCTTGCATCAGCCTTGAGCTCTTCAGTTTCTTTGTCTACTCTGGCTTTGTCCCTTAAGACTTTAGCTTGTAGCAAAGCAATACTGTCTCTGGCAAGAGCTGTTTGTACAGCTACAATCTCAGATACTGCTTCTTTCTCCTTAGTCATCCTGGTCTTGACTTTCTCTAGCTCACCACTAGCTTGCTCCAGGGCTGTTTCAGCTATCTTAGCTTTCTCCTGGATAGCATACTGCTGGATCAGAGCTGACTGCTCTCTTTGCTTCTCTAGTTTTTGATCAAACCCATCTGAGAAATCCACATCTGGCAAAGTCACTTGAGTTACTGTCAATCCTGCTTCCAGTATAGGACTGGAGATCCTCAACGGCTGACCATCAGGACCTTCTGCAGGTTTCTTAAGCAATATGGGCCCACCGTCGTCCTGGCCAACAGAGAATAAACTATCTTGCTCTAACTTGGCTCTCTGCATTCTTTCTTCGTCATCCTCCATTACATAGCCTCCATTCATGATCTGATCTCTTACAGCAAACTTATAGTCTGGTGCATCACCTGAGGCATAAGCCTGTCCTGTAAACATGTAAGGCGTATTGGAGACTATTTCTCTTGCACTAGGTACCAGTAGAGAATTAATCAAGTTAGTTTCTGTTCTAAATTCTTTCATGACTCCAATAAACTTTTCCTCGTCATCTGGAGTCTTTACCATCATTGTCATTTGCTGATGTCCTGTAACTTTATCGGCAAATCTTATAGGCGTGGGCTGGAATGCACCAGTACTTTCTATACCTGGTTCACTGGTTACTGTCAGGTAATCTTTCATAGATCTTACCCTGGCAAATCCTCTCCAGGATATTCCTATAGCTTCAGTGAGAACTGTTTCCCCACCGAACTTACCTTGCAGGTAATAATTATAACCCTGTT
>CP070801.1:687162-692418 GCA_020343575.1 Candidatus Aenigmatarchaeota archaeon | reverse complement strand
ATTGTTCTGACACGATAACATGCACGATAGACAGCTGCGATGAGGGAAATGATGCATGCGTTAACACAGCTGATAATTCACTATGTGATGACGGCTCATTCTGCAACGGTATGGAGACGTGCAACGTCTTGTTTGGTTGTCAGGCAGGAACTCCGGTGAATTGTAACGATGACAATGAGTGTACGACAGACAGCTGCGATGAGGGAAATGATGCATGCGAATACACACCAGTAGCTGATAACACAGTATGCACAGGAGGAATCTGCTGTTCAGGAACTTGTGCGCTACCAACCTGCTCGATGGACACAGACTGTGATGATGGAGATGTATGTACCACAGATACCTGTAACTATGCGGGAACCTGTGATGCTTTATGTAGTTATGAAATCATAACTGTGTGTAGTGACAACGATGGATGCTGTCCAGCAGGATGTGATTACACGAATGACAACGATTGTCTATCAACTGTCAAATGCTGGAGCGCAGAATATACGTATCTTAAGAGGAGCAGCAGCCAGTTCAAAAAGTTCTGTAAGTGTGTAGAAGGAACGTATGGATACCAAAGCTACAGTTATTCCTGGGGTAAGAAAACAGCATACCAGTATGCAGATTCAGGAAATAACGAAAATTGGGAAACAATATCTTCCAACACATACTTCCCAGCGTACAGAGTGAGATGCACAGATGGGAACTGGTACAACGCGAACCAAGACTATTATTACGGTTAATTTCTTTTTGTTTTATTTTCTCTCTATAGTCCTGATCCCATTCATGTACGGCCACAGGACTTTGGGTATATTTACAGAACCGTCCTTTTGCTGGAAGTGCTCGAGAATAGCCACCATTGTTCTGGAGGTTGCGAGGGCCGTATTGTTCAGTGTGTGGACAAACCCCACTGGGGGTTTACCCTCTCCTGCCCTGTAGCGGATGTTCAGTCTCCTTGCCTGATAGTCTGTGCAGTTGGAATTCGAACCCATTTCCCTGTAATGATTATCAGCCATCCAGACATCTGTATCGTATTTCTTGGCTGCTATTGAGCCTATATCACCTGTACATACATTCATTACCCGGAAACGCAGGCCAAGCCCTTGATAGAGCTCATTCGCGTTCTTTTGAAGTTCTTCATGAAGTTTCCATGACTGATCCGGGCGGCAGAATATGAACTGCTCCACCTTGTTGAAATTGTGGACCCTGAACAAACCCTTTGTATACTTCCCATGCGTCCCTATTTCCCGACGGAAGCAGGGAGAAATCCCACACAGTTTTATTGGCAAATCCTTCAGGTCCAGAACCTCGTCCATGAACATAGCTGCTATGGGGTGCTCAGATGTTGCTATAAGGTACAGATCGTCCCCATCGATTTTGTACATCACAGACTCGAAATCATCAAGGTCAACAACCCCCTCATATGGTTTCCTTCTCAGCATGAGTGGGGGAAAAATCAGAGTATAGCCCTTTTTTACCATGAAGTCTATTGCGTAACGGATTATTGCCTGCTCAAGCATCGCAAGCTCCCCCTTGAGATAGAAAAAACCAGCTCCCGTGACCTTTCCGGCCCTCTCAAAGTCTATTAAACCAAGACCCTCCGCAATCTCCAGATGGGGTTTGGATTCGAAATCAAATTTCGGGTGTTTCCCGAACGTCTCCACAACAACGTTATCCTCATCATCCTTTCCATAGGGAACGGATTCATGGAGAAGGTTGGGTACCCTCATAAGACAAGAAACAGTTTTCTTTCCCAGTTTCTCTTTCTCTCCCTCCATTTTCTTTATCTCTTTCGGGATCTTTCTTATTTTCGCTATCTCCTTCTTGTAAGGCTTCTTCTCGCTTCTGAGTTTCGCTACCTTATCGGTTATTATGTTCCTCTCATGCCTCAGTTGCTCAAGTCTTTGAAGGGAATTCCTGTACCTCTTATCGTATTTTATTAGCCCATCTAGTAATTTCAGCTTCTCTGGCTCTCTCCTTTTCTTTAGGTTTTTCCTCACCAAATCAGGTTTCTCTCTGATTAGTCTTATATCGAGCATAACACACACCAGATAATATAGTATAGGGTCTGGGAATTTATTAATTAGAGAGAATCCATTTTTATACCACAATTTCAATAACTATAAGATACAGCGGAGGTACTATGAACAAAAAAATACGGTCACCGATACTGGTAATGCTTGGTCATGTTGACCATGGAAAGACGACTTTGTTAGACAAGATTCGAGGCACCGCTGTCGTTAAGACAGAGCCGGGCCTGATAACACAGTATATATCAGCCTCCTACATCCCAACAGATGTTATTCAGGGTCTCTGTGGTGACATGTTGAAGAGATTGAAAATAAAACTGGAAATCCCCGGCCTTCTCTGTATAGATTCCCCAGGACACGAGGCATTCACAACCCTAAGAAAGAGGGGTGGAGCTATAGCAGACCTGGCGATTCTGGTTGTGGATATAAACGAGGGATTCATGCCCCAGACCGATGAGTCCCTGAATTTTCTAAAACAGTTTAAGACCCCATTCGTTGTTGCGGCAACCAAGATTGACAGATTGCTTGGCTGGGTGATATCCCCGAACGAGTGTTTCCTGGACACCTACAAGGAACAACCCCAGAGAACCCAGGATGAGATTGAGGAGAAGTTGTACAAAATAATAGGTCAGCTTACTGAGAGGGAATTCCAAGCAGAGAGATTTGACAGGATTAAGGATTTTACGAAACAGGTTGGTGTTGTCCCGGTTTCCGGTGTTACAGGGGAGGGAGTTCCTGACCTGTTGATGATGGTTGCAGGGATCGCGCAGAAGTATTTACAGGACAGACTTGGTATAACCCCTGGTGAAGGAAAGGGAACGGTTCTGGAGGTTAAAGAATACCGAGGTCTGGGAACAACCATAGACGTTGTTATGTATGATGGTGAGGTTAAGAAGGGTGATTACCTTGTGATAGGTGGTGAAGAGATCGTAACCACTAGGGTCAAAACACTTCTCGAGCCCGCTCCACTGAAGGAATTGAGGATGGAGAAGGATTTCATACAACAGGATTCTGTTTCAGCTGCTGCTGGTGTAAAGATAGCTGCCCCTGACCTGGAGAACGTGATTGCCGGGTCTCCGCTCCGGGCTGTGAAAAACCCAAGGGACCTGGATTCCGCAAAGAAGGAGGTTGCGAAAGAGATAGCTGAGGTGGTGATAGAGACAGACAAAGAAGGCGTTGTATTGAAAGCTGATACCCTAGGAAGTCTTGAGGCCCTCATAAAAAGCCTCAAAGATGCAGGCCTCCGGATAAGGAAGGCAAGGGTAGGTAACATAACAAAGTCCGATATCATGGAGATGAGATCCTTGGAGGAACCCATGATGTTCGCGTTCGGCCTGAAACCCCCACAGGATATACTGAAACTCGCAGAGGACAACAACGTAAAGGTTTTCCATTCTGATGTAATCTACAAACTGATTGAGGATCATGATAAATGGGAGAAGGAGAAGAAGCAGAGAAAGGAGGCAATGCTTCTGGAGAAGACCACAAGACCAGCCAAGATTAAGATCCTACCAGGGTGCGTATTCCGACAATCGAAGCCAGCGGTCTTCGGGATAGAGGTTCTAAAGGGAACCATAAAACCTGGTTACACACTGAAGATAAAGGATAAGATCATAGGAGAGATAAAGGAGATTCAGTCTGAGGGAGAAAACTTGCCTGAAGCAAAGATGGGGGACAAGGTCGCGCTCTCAATGCCTGATGTTGTGATTGGAAAGCATGTTGATGAGGGGGATGTTCTGGAAACAAAACTCACCAAGGATGACATCCAGAATCTTGAGAAGATAAAAAACAAACTAAGGTTGGATGAGCTTGAGTTGCTAGAGGAGGTATAGTATGTATAAGGGAAAATACAGAATTGTTTCAACAGACTCTGTGATAGTAAGGGACAACAAGGTTCTGATGCAGAAGAGGTCGTTCGGTATGTTCAAGGGTTACTGGTCTCTTGTGTGCGGAAAGGTAGAGGCAGGAGAGACCATAATCCATGCAGCTGTAAGGGAGGTCAAGGAAGAAACTGGCCTTGATGTCAAGAGAATCCAGATGCTTGGCATATATGACGGAAAGGACAGGGACCCTGAGCAGAACTGTGTGGCAATAGGTTTTCTTTGCGAGACCAATGACGCTGAACCCAGACTCTCGAGGGAAGCGACAGAGATGAAGTTCTTCCCGTTTGACAAGCTTCCGAAGAAGATAGCTTTTGACGACAGGCTGATTATAGAGGACGCGAAAAAGCGAATGGATAAATTATCTAAGATGAAACAGGTCAGTTAGTCTTCCCCAAATGTTCTTTTCTTCTTTCTTACTGAGCTTGAGCCAAACAACCCAGATTATCAGAACCAGGGCAACCAATCCGAGCCGATAACCATAATCATGCAGGGCCAGGGCAAAATCCAGACCCCATGCAGCTTCAACCATAACGACACCCAGGACCCTCATGAGGTTTCCAACCCAGATTATGGGAAGCCCTATCACCAGTCCCAGTAATCTCTTTTTCATTGCAATCATGGGAACCGCGAAGATTAACGCGAAAAGGAAGAGCATGGATTTCCATCCTGTGCAGTCCTCATTTATCATGAAGTAAAAGTTATCCTGAACCGTCCCCACAATGATATAATAACCATCCTGGAAAACATTGTAGCCAAGTGCTTTCAGAAGATATGCTGAATGACTCGCAACCGTATGCTGTATCGGTGAGAGGTCTACAGCCAGAACCAGAATCAGATACAAAGGAATTGACAGAATAAGCAAACGGATAAGGAACTCAAGAACACCCCATAGTCGTTTCTGACCTTTGGTCATCTCTATTTTTTTCAGTTTTTTAAAGCTCATTGAATTATATTTACCCTTTGGACTTAATATCTTTCATGAAACCCTGAACACATTTCGTTACGTTTTCGCCTCTCACGATAACCCTTGTTTTCACATACCACTCCAGGTCCTGGTTTTCGTAACCCTTTAATCTCTTCTCAACTCTCTCCATAAGATTCCTTACCCTGCCCCATGCATGAAGGGCAGATGCCAGGGCGTCTCTTTCATGCCTGTTGCTCCAGGACTTATCAAGCTCGGTCTTGAAGAACTTAGTAAGCTCATACTTATCTTTCCTGCTCAGAGTTTCCTCAGGAAAGACCAGCTTTGCAGAGAAAAGGGAAGCAATCTTCTCCACTGACTTCGGAGCCGGGTTCGTGTCTCCGGAAACTATTACAGGGCTGCCGAACTCTGATATGAACTTGGCAAGGTCAGACCT
>CP070801.1:683148-687062 GCA_020343575.1 Candidatus Aenigmatarchaeota archaeon | reverse complement strand
GTGACCTATTCATTTAGGTCACGTGCAACGGACAACGCAGGTAACATAGAGGGATGGCCCCCACAACCGGACACCTACACAACGATTGATCTGACTCCGCCGCAGTATGACCTGCGTGCGTATGATCAGGATGGGAGGGAGATCAGTGGTTATGTGCAGAATGTTGACACTGTCATTATCAGGTCTGTTGCAACTGATTCCACATCCGGTGTTATGAATAACTACATACACTACAAGCTGTTAAACGAGTTGGGAGAAACTATTGATTCCCAAGACTGCGGTCCTGCTTCCCCGTATGGTGGGGTAAGTGAGTGCAATATGACTGTAGACTTTGCAGGGGCGATAACATTGGAATACTGGATAGAGGTTATAGACAGGGCAGGTAACATGGTTATAAGTGATGTTTTCTACATAGGAACTCACCCCCTTGCAAACTTCAAGGAACACAACGTGTACATGAGCATTGGAGAAATCACAACCGTGGGTATTCAGGTAAGGAACATGCAAAACCAGGCCGACAACGTTACCATCACACTTTCCAGCAACCTGCCTCTTGCCCCATACTTTCTCTGGGTGGATGACCCTGATGTGGAGATAACTGGTAGCAATAACGAGACACTAATCGTTAATAATGTTAATCCAGGCGCCACACCGCCTCCTTTCAATGTGATGCTCTGGTCATCTGACATAGCAAGCACCTACCAGGTTACTCTTAACGCTTCCTCTGCACTTAACATTAGTGACTCTGACCAGGCGGCTGTAAAGATCGGTTACCCAGCCTCCTTCCCAGGCCTAAACGAATGGGCGATATTCGTTCTGATAATTCTGGCTGTTTTTGGCTACGTCTGGTTTGGAAGAGAAATGAGATAGCGGGGGTAGGATTTGGGTGTGTTTTAATGTTAATAAAGAATCATGAATAATAATAAAACATGGATAAAGGATATCCTATTGTTTTACTAACCTTTCTCGGTATCCTTGTTTTTTCAGGAGTTTTAGTTCTGGGACAGTATTGCGATTCGAATGTTGATTGCTGGGATGCATGGGATGTGGGTGATCTTGGCGACTATTCAACAATAGCGGGGTATTGCACACAGTTGCGGGACCGGTGTAATCTTAGATTGAACGTGTGTAGGGGAAACGATATTTATACGGACTTTATTGAGTCCTGCTCTGGTGATACCTTGACAGAATACTATGCTACTGGTTATCCCACATACAGTTGTCTCTCTACAACATATAATTGTGATTCATTTTCACAGTGCGCGCGTGTTATATGCCTAAATCCACCATGTGACCCCTGCCCAGGGAATAATTGTAAGTATGAAAAATACTCCTGTAAAGGGGCTGGCACAACTGCTGATCCCGGCTACTGTGATTTTGATTATACAGACCTTGATGTCTCCTCGAGTTATTGTGATGCATGCGAGAATGATAATGGTTGGAGCGTTAACTGGAGACGTTGTGGAGAGACTTTTGGTGATTGTACCGCAGGTCAGAATGATTGTTGTGGTGATGATAACAACGAGAATAGAATAGATTCGTGTTCAGTAGGAGGGACGAACAACCCCGAATCCTTCTCCTGTTCAGGAACTACAACACTCTGCTGCAACAACGCAAATGACTGCACAGATGAGGGGGGGTGTTATCCTTCTGGGGTAAGCGGAGGCTGCAAGGAGGATGCGCTTTGTGATGGTGGAAATACATGGTTTGACCAGGATTCCCAATCAGGTAGGTGTAGTACCTGTCAGGGTTCAGGTAAATGGCAGTTGGGCGGCGAGGCTTCTTCAGCTGGTGACCAGTGCTGCGGTGACGATTCCAGCGAATACGGAAGGACGTGTGTTGATTCTTCAGCAGAGGGGAACTGTGGTTCGGATACTGTGGCGTGTTGTACTGCGAACAATAAATGTGTTGACCAGAATGGAGGTTGCAGGAATTCGGGTCGCTGCATTGGAACAAATGTGTTTGGCAACTCTTACTGCAATGCAGGGACGTGGGAGGACCCCGACGAGTCCTCAAGCTATTGTGATTCAACATGTGACAGAACATCAGGAGATGATGGGATTGCTTATAACATTGGAGGGGAGACTACTTCAGGAGACTGTTGTGGTAATAATAACAATGAGTATGTAATAACTGAGCAGGGCGGGACTGATGCACCGGGTGGATTTGGTAATGGGATAACAACATGCTGTGACCCAGGCACTGATTGTACTTTCAACGACAACTGTGTTGCGAGAGGAGATATTAGGGCTAATAATAACAATAGATATGCCTGGTGTTGTCATACCAATGAGGAATCATGTAGTGCAAACACATGGTATGGAGGAGATGCTTACCTATCTGCATGCATAGATATTGTTGGTTCGGGTTTCTGGAATATAGGATTCGAAACCGGGACGAACGGAAACTGCTGTGGTGACGATTCCAGTGAATACAAAAGGACATGTGTTGATTCTTCAGCAGAGGGGAACTGTGGTTCGGATACTGAGGAGTGTTGTACTGCGAACAATAAATGTGTTGACCAGAATGGAGGTTGCAGGAATTCGGGCTCTTGTCACGGTTCTACTGCTTTTGGCAACTCTTACTGCAATGCAGGGACGTGGGAGGACCCTGATGAGTCCTCAAGCTATTGTGTGAGCAGTTGTGATCTAACATCAGGAGATGATGGGATTGCTTATAACATTGATGGGGAGACTACTTCAGGAGACTGTTGTGGTAATAATAACAATGAGTATGTAATAACTGAGCAGAGTGGTGGGACTGATAGTCCTTCAGGTTACAACGATGGTATTACGACTTGTTGTAATCCCGGTACTGATTGTACTCACGATGATACCTGTACTGCTGCAGGGGATGATGATGGTTCAGCCTGGTGTTGTAGTACGGGTGAAGAATCCTGTAGCGCAAACACATGGTATGGACCAGATGACTATCAGTCCGCGTGTAATGATCTTGTTGGTTTGAACAGGTGGAGTCTTGGGGGAGAGCTTGCTGCAACAACATGTTGTGGTGATGATTCTAACGAATATAGTATAACATGCCAAGATGGGCTTGGTGGTTCAGGAGCTTGTGCAGATTCAACTGACGATTTTGCCTGCTGTAACGCCAATACTGACTGTGTTTATAACAATTTCTGTTACTCTGATCAAGATCTCACACCAGATAGTAACTGGATATGTCTCTCAGGTACATGGATCAGGTTGGGGATAACAGTGGTGATCAATGCAACTCCAACCACTGCTACAACAGTTTGGCAGAACACAAGTGCAACAGCAAGCGTTTACTGCACAACACCAGCCGCATCCATACAATGCGATGCAAATTCCTACAGACTGCACATCTCAACAACCAGCATTTCAACTTGTCCCACTGACTACAATAATGATTATTCACCTCCAGGAACGCAGACCGTATCCTCTCACAGCTGGGTTTGTGGGGCTGCAAAGGATACCTTGAATAATGAGGGTTTCTCAGACCCTGTTGAGTTTTTGGTTGATCAGATAGCTCCTACCGCCTCCCTCAATCCTCTACCAACATGGACAAATCAGAGCTCTGTAACAGTGGACTGGAGTGGTTCGGACACCGGGGGCTCTGGGATATGGCGGTTCGACCTGCATTACAGGATAACAGATATTTATGGTTCTGTAATCCAGGGGTGGACCTGGTGGGCAAACCCCACTTCTAATCCTGGTTCACGCACCTTCTTGAATATGACAAACAATAGAACATACCAGTTCAGGATAAGGGCAAGGGATAATGCAGGGAATATAGGAGGCTGGTCTGCTTCTGAGAGCATAAGCGTTGACTTGGTTGATCCCACATGCCAAATGGCGAATCTACCAATGTACACAACCTCATCGAGCTTCGTTGTTTCCTGGTCTGGTTCAGATGGAGAGTCAGGGATACAATACTAT
>CP070801.1:676074-683048 GCA_020343575.1 Candidatus Aenigmatarchaeota archaeon | reverse complement strand
TATATAGCCTCAAGGGAGATACCTATGGATGCCCTGGTGTTCCCGATAACAGCAAGAAGGGTTGACCAGATAGTTAAGAAGTATGCAGAACGGGTCGGGATAAATCGGGTTGGATCAAGGAAGATGGGCAACCATGTCTTCAGGCACAGCTATGCGATCAGCCTGATAGACAAGCTTAACATCAGGATGCTTCAGAAACTCATGGGGCATTCAAGGATAGAAACAACTGTGCATTACCTGCAGTACTCGACCAAGGATGTTGAAAGGCAGCTAGAAGAAGCGTTAAGTTAGATTACAAATCCTTACATTTAACTCCACACCATTTACATTTATCTTCAGGTCCAAGATTTTCAAAGTTATGTAATCTCCAATCTGTACATTTTATAACTTCGGTCAACTCAGTTTTGAAGTTCTTTTTTTCTTCCATATTATTTATCACCCTATTTCTTTTGAATACCCTAGCCTATTCAGGCTCAACATACCCATAAACGCTTAGTAGCTCGCTGTGGGCTATCTCTATGCCTGCTGTGGCCTCTATATACATATCTATGTGCGGTACATGCACAAACTCATGCTTCCCGTCATACATATAACAAAGCTCCCTGTCCCAGCCAGGAGCTTCACAGTTGACCTTGGTGAAAATCACCCTGGATTTTATCCCAATTGAATACAGCTGCGCCCTGAGATCCCTGGAAAACTCCGAGCAGTCATAGACATTCGGCTCATACTCATGGAGATTTGCGATAAGCCTTGCGGTCTTCAGTACAAGTTCCCTGTCACTCTGCACAATAACCTGGGATTCTGGTATCTCCATAGTCTCTCTCATAACGCAGCATGGCTCTACAGGATATTCCAGTGCCATATAATGACTGTCGAATAACTGAACGAATCCCCCATAGCTGAATATGCACGCTATCATGCTTATCAGGAAAGCATCAATCATCAAGTGTTTTTTCATGTCTTGCTCCATACTCCCATATACCATCTAAAATAAAGCCTCTGTTCATGCATTGGCTCTCCAAGGTGGTGCTTCAATGCGCTGGGCATTATTGCCCACCTGTGGGGCTTGCACCACCCCCAGGGAAGCCTGAGCAGTGTGAAGTTCGGCTCAAGTGGCACTGTTATTATCACCCTCTTTTTCGCAACTCTCCATAGTTCCTTCATCCCCCTTACCGGATCAGCTATGTGTTCAAGGACTTCCTGGCACAAGACAGTGTCAAAGGAATTGTCTTTGAACTTTAAATCAGACACATCCTCAAAATGCCCACCAGAATCATGGTATCCTGACATCATGCCAGAACCTATGTCTATTGAACTGCCTATGATATGTTTTCCTGTTGCCCTGTATCTCATGCCTGCGAACACATCTTGTATAAAGTTTATAATCCTTCCAAACCTGAGGCTTCCCCGTTCAGGTTCGCATCCGAATACGGGGATTTTTTTAGGTGTCCACCCGCACCTTCTGCATTTCTGTAATTCGGGGTCATAATCCTTTGTAGAATAGCAGTTTCCACAGGTTTGATTCATCCTTTCCCCTTACCTCTTTTTCCTCTTTGAGAACACTTGGGACAGACCTTTGAATGTACGTTGTCCCTTTTGAATCTCTTGCCACAGTGTTTACAAATGCGGGTTTTCCTCAATCCTGGCATTTTTTGCCTCCTTCATCTCCTCCTGATTGTTTTCGTGGTGTCTCATAGATAAAAGCTAATCCAATAACCAATCCTACAATAGCTGATATTGAAAATCCATATAAATTGTACCAACAGCCTGAACTATTATTAAATAACATACAGTTCATCCATACTGAGAAAATGAATCCAATCACTAAGGCTGTCAGACCTGAAGCAACCAATATAAACATATTGTTCATCCTTCATCTCCTCCTGGCCGTTCGAAAGCGGACATCATCTAAACCAATCCTTAGAAAGCATCACTAACTTTCTTTCAATCATATTTTCAACTTTTGGATGAAGACCATGCATCAAGACAGCTTGCCATATAGTTTCAGCTTCCTTTTCTGTAAACAAATTATCGGAATGTATTGGTTTTAATTTAATTTCTCTTATCCTTTCAGGCAGCCTTTTATCCATGCTTCTCCCCCTTTGTCCGATTTGCATTGTTTTCGGACATGATTATGCTATTCTCCTTACACTGTGAGCAATGTTTTTGTGTTCTTCACAATAACCGTATGGTATTGCATAACTTTCTCCATTCATCTTCAATGCTTCATATTCAGCAAGCTTATTACAGTTCCATACTCTACACACCATTTTTATCGGTTTTCTATTTTTCAGTTTCATTTCTTCACCTTCCTTTTAACCTCTAACTTTGTTATTGACTTAGCTTCCCAGAGTATCTCAAAATATTTATTGCATTTTTGACACTCCCAAATTGTCTTGAACACTTGATGGTAAGAATCAGGGAGGTCGTAATCACTGGACCACTGACTCATCCCTTCATTACCACATTCTGGACAATTCATATCAATCACTCTCCTTATCTTTTGTCCGCTTATGTATAAATCCGGTCATTTAACAACCTCTATGTTTATCAGTTTCTTAATCCCTTTGGTAACTATCCTTTCCTTCAGTGTCATTCTGCACCAGCGGTCCACTTCATCCTCGGTTCCCGTCATTCTGTAATATATTATTCTCCTGTCGACATCCCCCTCAACAATTATGTTCCCCCTGTTCATTGCTATGGCTATATCCGCATCCAGCTTTGTCTTCTTCCCCTGCAGTGCCTTGTCGTATTCCTTCATTATCTTTGCGTAAAGCATTGAGAACACCAGGTCCGGCTTTACAGGGCTTGTCACGCTTATCCTAATCGTTGCGGTTTTCATCTAACCACCCAAATATAACCACATAACTGCACAACCAATTATGTATCCGAATACTGCTGATAACCCACATGCAAAGCGAATATCTTTCATATATACCCCCAAAATATTGTTTCAAAGAGATATATTGAACTCATTATCAGCAGGAAGATGCACCATTCTATTGAACGCTTGAACAACTTCGGCCTCTTCCTGTATGTGAACGCCATGTATATCACGACAGCTATGGTAAGCGCTGCCATGTACTTGGCTGCAAACCCCACCTTCCCCATTGTTTCAATATAGGCGGAACAATTGCATACACACTCCTGGGGAGTTATGTTTATCATATCCGGCATTGTCACATTCAAAGTTATGTTGGTCATTTTTTCACTTCCTCCAATCTCATAGCAAATGAATCTCTATCATCTCGCAATTCCTCAATCCACAGATTATCATTTTTTCACTTCTCCTTTGAGGGATTTGAGTTCTTTAATCACCCATGCTATTGAAACATCATATTGGGTTTTCCGGTTTGCTTCAAGATTACCAATAAATTCATCTATGCGTTCATTCATCTGCTTCTCGCTCTGCTCGAAGTCTTGGCGTTGTTGATTCAATAAGAAAACCTTTCTTCTTAATTCATTGCTAACTTTATTTTCATGTAGTATTGCTCTTGCCTTACCAATAGTTCCACGACCCTTTCCAGCAGTTCTACCATGTATAAATTTTACTGACTTTTTTATTTCATTATATTTACTAACAAGACCAGCATTACGATGTTGCAGGTGTTCAATCTCCTTCTTATGGACTCGATTCTCAACACAAACTCTCTCATAATTCGATTGCATAGCCTGAACACCTTTATTGATTTCTTTAATCATTCCACTATGGGATTCGTTGCAGAGTTTTATTGTATATTCAAGTGATTCTAAATCTACCCAAGGACATTTCTCCGCTACCTTCTCGATTATTTGCTTTTCCTTATTCATTTTTTCACGTCTCCTTTTAGGGATTTCAAATCTTCTAACAACTGATTATAAGCTTCTAACCTTAAAGGCTCTACAATTAATTCATAATGTTTAATCAGTTTGTCAATCTTCTCGGTCATGGCTTTATCTCTATTATAATGAACCTTATACAACGATTCATACAACGCAAGATTTTTTTTCAGTTCTTCAATCTCTTTCTCTTTCTCATCAATGGCATGGTACATCCTGTCCATTATCTTTTTCTCTTGCTCGTTCATTTTTTCACTTTTCTCCTTAGTTCCTCTATCGCCTTCTCATGGCACTCCCTGCAGAAAGCACCCCTGAAGCCATGCCCCCTGATTATGAAGCAGGTGTTGCATTCTTCAGTCATACCATTACCTCCCTGTTAACCACAAGATCACCGAACTTCTCTGTCCTGACATATATCTCACTTACCCAAAGGCCTCCGCATGTCCTGCACTTGTATACCTTCTTGTATCGGGTGTTTATACCCATGATGTTGCTGTTATCTACCGTGCAGCATCTCCTCATTCATATCATCTCTAATACCTCTGCAGCTATCCCCCAATTGGTATAGCCCTTGCCTTTCATTATCTCCTCACCGTTACATATCCTGTCGCACCTTTCGCCAGCAGGGACTACCTTGACTCCGCTATTCCTGTAGCACATCCTTGCCAGATCCCTTGCAGGATTTGTTACCATTATTATCAGGCCTGACTTTATCCTCTGGCATATCATATTAACCGTCTTGTAGTTCCTCTTGAAGAGATGATTGTCAGTTTCACCCAGAGCCCTTCTTTCCCCAGCACAGATTATATGGATGTCAGCCTTAGGCTGAATGTCCCCGCATTTGATAAGCTTGTTAAGGTCTTCGCATAGTGCGTTTATCTTAACAGCCCTCCTTAGATCCTGGTATTCTGCTTCAAGGATTTTCGGGCTGCTGTCATGTATATGGATATTGTACCCACCCCTGGTTATTAGCATTCCGAAGGCTATAGCACCTCCAACCTTTCCCATACCTATCACCTGGACTTTCATTCCGAGCCTCCTTGAAGGGATTTGTCCATATTCTTGGACTTTAGGACAAACTCTTTCTCAATTAAGTTTAACACAAACATTCGCCCAACAGTTTCATTATGACTTACCATACCATCAGACTGCCGCTTTTGAAACAACTTTCTCATGTCCTTAACGAACTTGTCTATGCGTTCATTCATGGCTCTTTCGTTCCTATGAATAGCCCAACCTTTACCATATTTAACAGATTCAATTTGTGCTTTCAGGGCTTCAATCTCCTTCTTGAGGGCTTCGTTGCAGAGTTTTATTGTATGTAAAAATATATCATCAAAAACCTCTTTATCAATAATGTAATTACATCCATCAAAATAAAAGTCGTATTTATCCTTGATAAACTTCTTAACCTTCTCGATTATTCTGGTCTGCTCTGCAGACTTCTCGCCACTTCGTGACGATTGCTTTTGGTTCATTTTGGCCTCCTCAATACTTTTTTCCAGTTGTAAACATCTGTGTCCAAACCAGCGTCACCGTCACCGTAAAGCCTCTGGTAAATCTCCTCTATATCCTCTTGCCACTCACCTGTGACTTCTAACCTCTTCAATGCCTCAGGATCGTCAAGTATCTCCTGTATCTTCTTCAGGTCGCTCATACTTCACCTCTTTAGCTTTATGCCCCATTATAATATTTTTAGTTTCGTTTATGAACTTCTTCCTGTAATCATCATCAAGCCACCACCTATCGACATCGCACCTATCGCAGTGGTTCCTCAGCTTGCTCTCCAAACTCTCCATAATCTCAGGCACAATGCGGATCAGTTTATACATGTCTGAAGTTACTTACCTTAGGTAGCGTTTTGAAATTTGCCATCGACTTTGAACCTTCATCCTTCCGTCAGCTTTCATCTCCGCACTATGTTTCCTGTGGGATATGTGTAATGCCTTAATGGAATTTTGTGTCCCCTTTTTCTGTGGCCCCTGATAGCTCTCCTAGATTTTGTGCTTAACTTTTCGCCACATGAGCATATCCTGTAATATTCCGTCCTTGGTTTTGTTTTTCTAGGCATTTCACTCATCTTCGTCTTTCTCTTCTTCAGTTTCTTTCTTGTCCTCTACCTTTATCCTTATGGCCTTGACTTCTTCCTTCTTGTAGGTCGTGAGTATTGTATATAGGGTTACGACCTCACCAGACCACTCACTGTAACTCTTTGTTCCTGTAATCTCAACCATACGGTTAGCGTTTGTCTTGTTCAATACTAGGCTCTTATCTATCTCCTCGAAGCTCATAACGAGCCTGGTATCTTCTCCTACCTTCTTAGGTTCCACTTTGGTCACGGTCAACTCTGTGTTTTCCCTTATGTCCTCGCTTTTCAGCCAATCAGATGGGTAGTAGTCATCAACTGTTCCTGTCATCTAATCACTCCTTATGTCTTTTGCTTGCCTCGATCATGCCGTGCTTCCTTATCTCTTCTGCTGTAGCCATTCCTGCCAGCCTGATCTTCCCTGGTTCAATCTGTATCACTAGGCACATTATCCGACACCCACATCTTTAGGGTATTCCTCTTCGGTTTTCTTCTCTGTCGCTATGCTTGCTATCACAGATCCTATCGCAACCGAGAGAAGGCCTACAAACTCCACTCCCAGATGCTCTGATGTCACAACCACGATTGCCCCGAAACCAATGAGCAACACCGCTAATAGTTTCTTCATAACTACACCCCCATTATCAACACAACATGCAGAGCAAGGTACAGGCTCAATATAATACCTCCGAACCTTACCCTGTCATGCTCATCCTCATCCTGAATCACCTGGAAGTCAAGATCGTTCATTTTATACTCACCTCTGGTGGGAAATGTTTGTTACAAACCTGAGCGTCAACATCATCATTACATATAGTAAACCATACTGCAGTTTCTTTACAACCTTCTACATCACATATTCCAAGATTAACCCATCTCATATCAACTCACTCGCCTTCTTGAAGGTACACTCGGACAGTGGCACTATTATAACCCAGGAGCCTTCCGGCACCCTGTCTCTGTACTCCTTAGGCACGCTAAACCTGTGACCGCTTCTGACCTTTACCAGGATCTGATCTTGTTTCATTTTATCACTCTCTCTTAACCACCATTTCCAAATGAATGTATT
>CP070801.1:661878-675974 GCA_020343575.1 Candidatus Aenigmatarchaeota archaeon | reverse complement strand
GGAAAGAACAATAAATGGTTTAGTTGGAATTTTTCTTCCTAGGCATAGTGATAATAAATTTAGATTAACTGATAATATTAAAAGCGGTTATGCTATTGCTTTAGATTGGAAAGATGTGGAAACAGAATTCATAATTGCAGTACATATAGCATTTAATAGAAGAAATCGACCCGAACTTATTGATAATTCCAGACAATTAAGAATAAATAATGAACCTTTGGAACCAAAACAATATCCTTCAGGAGGGGGGAATACAGAACTCCCCTGATTGACTCTCAATATCAGGTCCAAGACTCAACTCCATGGACATTGACAATATGATTCAGGAATTTCTCCAGGTCCTCAGCTCCAACTCTTGCGACCATGATCTGATCCTCCGGAGACTCTAGGGTTGGGATTCTTCTCCTCACAATGAGAGATCCACACTGAGAACAATGGACTATGATTCTCAAATGGTCCTTACTATCAGATAGACCACTCACAGTAATGATGGGCACTGGCATGATCTCAGAACTCCTCCGGGGACATAACTGGAGGCCTTGGCCTCTTCTTTCCTTTGGATTGGGAACACTCCTCTCGAATATCCACAATAACCTTACTCCTACGTTTCCGACTTATGGGGGAAAGGTTGGACCAGACCTCTTCCCTATCCTCCTCCGACTCATAGAGAGATATGGAGTTTGGCATTCCGGAGGAGGTCAAAAGGATCCCTGGTTTTGAGATCATTGAGCCAACTCCTCAACGGCCTCGAGGAGTTTGACAATCGCGCCGGCCTTCTCCGGCCACATCTCCTCGGCCTTCTCTTTCAGCTCCTCTATGCCTCCTGTGAATCCGTTCTTGGAGAGGGAGGCCTTTTCCTTCCTTGCGGTCCGGACCTCATCCCTAACAATCTGTGGATGGACTAGACCATTATGGATTTCGTGATATCTCTCAATCCTCTCTTTGTCGGTTGGGTTGATGTACCTTTGGACCGTCTTGTGATCATCAAGTCCCATGTAGTCCATGAGGTCCATCTCAGGGAGTATTGGACCGAAGTAGGTACCGTAAACGTGCCTCATGATCATGTGAGATTTCACCAGGCTTATGTCCAGTCTCTTCTCCGGATCCGAGACTTGATCATTGTACTGCCTGGCAAGTTTTCTCAACATCTCATTGAATCCACAGGGATCCCTGACCTTGTAGGGCCTCCGGGTCCTTGGTGAAAAGAACATCTTATCATGATCAACCTCCTGGTCCTTCCTCCAGGCTAGAAGGTCCTTGCACCAGGCTTTCATCTCTTCCGATAGAGGCAAACCTCTTTCCTTTTTCCCGTATCTTCCCTTGCCCCAAACTGTGATCCAATCTCTATCAAAATCAACGTTGACTGTCTTGCCTATGAAGTCTGCAGGAGCCAGAACTACCTCCTCATATCTGAGTCCAAACCATTGCCCTATGTGGATCATCTTGCCATAGATCTGATGGAGGGGATTGGCATGGTCCATCAACCAAGTTGCGAAGGCATGGGCCTTGTCTGGACTGTTGATGATAAACCTGCCAGATTGCACAGGTATCAACGTTGTTATGAGGTCTATCTTCTCCATCTTCCTGGCCGAGAATCCTGGCTTTCCCCTGGGTCTGAACTCGAAGTGCATGAATTGGGCAAACTTCTTGATCATCTTGCAATAACCGTTCCTGGTGTTGATATTACACTTCTCCAGATTTCCGTAGTTGTCAATGAGCCAATTCTCCAGCTCATCAACTGATATCTTTGTCCAGTCAGTACCAGGCAGGATGGACCAGGTTGCTTTCATGCCCTGTCCATCCATCCTCATATAACCCAGGTCCTTCATGAGCTTCTTGAATCTACTCATAAACCCCTCAACTGACTTTGGACTCATGGGACTAGTAGGCAATTTCCTAGCTCCCTCCCTTGTCCTCTTGATCGTGAAAATGCCCTTGGTTGCCATAAACTTCTCAAATCTCTCAGGGACCGATTTTGTCATGAATCTCCTACTCCTCAAAATCATCCAGGGGAGCCTGTCCCTTGGCCTTCTGATAGGCGATTAGGGACTCCTCAAACGTCTTTCCCTCATCCTTCGCAAACCTCTCCCGATAGCGATCAACTAGGAGATTGATTGCACGGTCCACAACACTGCCCACACTCTTGCCAAGGCCCAGATTCATTTGTGAGGCCAGGACCTTGGCCTTGTCCCACGTCTCCTCTCGGAGGGAGACTGCTTTGTATCCTTCCTTAACCATTGATCCAACTCCAAGGGGACATAAGAGGGGGAGTACTTTAACATTACTGTACAATTACCTATGTTAGTACTGTATGGTACTGCACTTTGTCGATTTGCCGTTTTTCTTGCGACTCCCAAGACTCTTGCTCTCAGGGTCCAAAATTCTATTAGCCAGTAGTTTCTAACCTTGAAACTTAAATAGTCCTAGACTTGAGGACACTGGCTAGATGGGATTTAGTTCCCAATACTACAAAAGGTCAAAAACAGGAGGGGAAAAAGGACTGTCCATAGTACTGCATGGCCTGTCCTCCCTATCGTACCAAGGTCTTGGTACCACAGGAGTACTATAGAACTGTCAAACCAGGCAGTACTACAGACCTTCAGGGGGAAAACTCTCTATATCTCAATCCTATTGTCCTCCGGAGTTGGATCCTGTTGTATGCGATCTGTTGGACCTGTGATTACGCCTTCCGTCTGAGGAAGAGAAGGGTCCATAAGAGGCAATGTCCCAAGTGCTATTCAACTGAGCTAGTCTATGTCGATCATCCATCACAATTGTTAGAGCTGGGCCTGAGGAAGGGCAAGGACCTCCCGGAGGAGTAGTTTCTGGATCCAACTCCAAAGCGATCTTCCGGAGGCCCCCTAGCTCCTCAGGACCTTATCTCTTCCTCAAATGTAGGAGAATACACCGGGGGAAAAGGCCTCAGAACATGATTCTGGAGGCATTCTCACGCCCCCCCTAGGCCCGTCATGATCAGGAGACACAGAATTGTTTACATCCAGGAAAAGGATTAATGCACTGTTCTTGATAACTGTTCGGTGATTACCATCGAGAAGAAGACATCTGAAGAAAAGCCAAGTCGTGAAGTTGTGGAAGAGAAGACATCCCAAGAGATTCCACCATTTGAAGTTGTGAAGGGTGATAGATTCTCGTCTTTCAGCGTACATGATGTCAGTGGAGGAATGCATCCCAATGGTTGTGTTCTCGCCTTCTTTCTGCATAGACAGATAATGAAGCCAGACAAAGAAAATCCAGGAAGAATCAAGCTGGCAAAGATCGAACAGTCTAATGAGTGCGAGATTCATTTGACACCAGCATTATGGAAATCCATAGTTGAATGGATGAGCCAGAGCTTGCAGTCTTATGAGGGTATGTATGGTGAGATCCCAAGGATACCGAAAGCATATCAACAGAAGACTGGAGAGAAGCCACCGACCACTCCAGGTATGTATGGTTGAGAGTTTCAGTATTGAGACGACTCAACTACGATTGGGTAGATCAGGGAGTTCTGCTTTGGGAAAGACTCCCTCTTTCTCAGTCAAACGGAAAATCTCCCTGCAATGGAGAATCACTGAGTTGACAAGAGGGAGAAACTTATCTTTGAAACTACCATGTAAGGTTCTGATCTTCTGAGATGGTTTGACATCTTTGGCAGTCTTGATATCCCCTACCATACCAGTTAGAACCCTTCGCATAGCTTCCAAGGACAATGACATCCGGTTGAGCATGTAGGAGAAATCCGTGGTCGTCATTGTGTGCCAGAATTTCTTCTTCTTGTCAGATTGCAACAGGTCAAGTAGTTTCTCCAGCTCTCTCGAATCCCATAACACAATGTTCTCCGCACATCTCGAGAATTCTGGATTGACTATTGACCGCATGTATGCGAAACCCTTCTCAGTCTTGAACTGAAGGAATTGGCCAAACTCCTCTCTGAACTCCATCAACAGAAGTCCGAAAGAACCATGCATCTCCACGATTTGTTCTGCAAGGGCAATCTGAAGATTCACCCTGCTTCGATTGTCCTTCTTCCAGATCTCCCATTGATCTGTATAAGGTTTGAGAGCCAGATTTACGAAGTAGAAGACAAATGGAAGAAAACAAATGATACAGATTAGGAGAAATAATCGAGCTGAGTCTGGTTCAAGTCGAATGAATGTCATATAACCTGGAATCAGCGATAAGAGAGCAACCACTAGAGCTATAACTGGGATTGCTTTATAGAATGAATGTCCAATTCCCTCCTCTGTCATTGTCCTCTATCCCTTATAATCCAAGGATGAATCCTAAGAGGAAGAAGACTATGATGATGAGAACGATAATAATGATCACTAGAGCTATTAGGATATTTGCCTCTTCATTCTCTCTCAACCGACGATTCTTCAGAGTATCGACCTCTCTTCCCAAGACGGTCAACAAGAGACACAATCCATGCAACACTGATTTTGGTATCATAGCATCACCAGGTTGAATACTCCATAACATTGATGCCTATTAGATTTTGTCCCGCTTTTCTGGAGTAGGTCCGTGGTGGATATCGTCAAATCACAGCTCCTCGAGGGGCGAGATCTACCGGAGCTCCTGTCGAATAACGACAACTTCTACTCAGTCCTGTCCAATATCCACCCAATTCCTTTGGCAATATCCCTAATTTTTTGCCATTCGGTCTGTCGTTCTCTTTGAGCCAACTTCTGCCTCTCCAACTCAATTCTCCGCTCTTCTGCCGATTTGGTATCTTTTGTTTCTGAACGTAGTGTTTGGATCTCACGACGAAGTTGGCCAACTTCATTATGGTATGAATACACAACTTTTGACAGTGATTCGACAAGTTTTCGGAGTTGCTTTGAGGTCTCCCTCTCAAGGTATAGCTTTATCACAGCAATTGCCAACGCTATCACTCCAATAATGGTTCCAATCGCAATCCACTCCAATTCTGTCATATCATCCCAAATAGTCTGTCAGAATTTGAATTCTTGGGGAAATCTTTATACAACATTGATACTACGTTCTCTTGTGGAGAGGATTGGATTGGGCAGACTCTCAGGTCGAACCTCCTTTGTGTTTGTCCATCTCCTCAAATCCACAACGTTTTGGAAATAAAAAAAGGGGGGGAGGTAATCTTGATCAATGATCAGTCCATGACTCTAGCCAGGATGGAGACTCCAATGTCATTGAGATCTACAACGTCATTGTTGATACATTGGACCACAATGTAGTCATCCTCCGCGAGATCCTGCAGGCCCGGAGTAGGAGTCTTGTCAACAGCTCTAAACCATCCTGCCCCTGTGGATCCGGTTGTGGCATTGAAGATAACATTTCCCATCAACAGATCGTTATAGACAGTGATTCCAAATTGGTTGACTGTTGCCCCTTGAAACTTGGCCCAACCAACACAACTGAGTAGTCTCACCTTCCTCAGAAATTCCAGGACAGTGTATTGGCTAGATGGACCTGCCAGTGTATCTATGTGGAAGGTCAGGACCATATACCTAGGTTTGACCTGGACATATCCACTGTTGGATCCTTTGTTCTCCATGGGTCCTCCGATCTCTCCGGACTACTCATCAATCGGTTTGGGCAGGTCCTTGGTCCAGATCCTCTTGGGTTTGGGGACCTTCTGATCGGGCCGGAGCTGGGCAGGGATCTCATAAGCTGTTATTCGGTCAGCTCTCAAATCCTTGGCCTTGGCCAGGGCAAAGGACTCCATTGTGGCCTCATTCTCAAAGATCTTCTCAATGTCCCCTCCCCGGACCTTCCTCCGGGACCTGTAGAATCTCAGTCTTGCTTTCACTCTTCAACCTCCTCAACCTCATGACAGGATCCCGGACAATACTTCTCACTGTTGGCGTATTCCCAGGCCTCCTGATCATTGGCAAACTCCCTGAGGACAAACTCTTCTTGTCCCTTTTTCTTGCCCTCAGGCCTCCATGTGATTCTGAATTTCGGCATGATCAACCTTCCTTCCTTTTCCCTTTCTCCTCCGGAGACGTCTCTCCCTTGGGTTTGGTCCCTATCCTCTCCCCAATTGGACTTCTGAAAAGGATCAGAACAATGACAAAGAGGATTGCCAGGGCAACAACTACCCAAAGAATGAGATTCAGATCCAATCCGGGGATCAGGCCTCCTCCCTCACTCTCATCGGAGATATATGCACTGCCTTCTTTGTCATATCCAATAGTCAGTACATCTCCGCTTTTCCTCCTGGAGAGAAGGGTAGGCCTCCCGGTCTTGTCATATCCGATCACATCAACAGGATCGGAGATTATTGAGAGTACAACAGTCCCCACAACTGCCGAGACAACGATAATGCAGGTTGAGATCAAGAGGAATTTCAGGGCCAAGATAATGAGAGGCGTAAAGGGTCCTGAGGGGGTTGGTCCTCCCTCCATTGCCAAGGATTGAATGTCAAGATTTCCTCCCTGGCTGTGCAACTCATCGCTAGTTAGGACTGCCACAACTCCCTTGGTCCTCTTCCTCAGATCGTAATGACAATTCTGAGTCCTAACGTGAAACTTTCCTCCCTTCTGCAGGTACTCGTAGGGGATCTCTTCCACGCTGTTGTACAGGTATGGCATATTAGCTCCTCACCTTGCTGTAGGTCATTGTTGCTTTCACCTGGTCAATCCAACCGGCCCACTCAAACAGGCCTCTCTCAGCATGAAATCTGAACTTGATCAATTTCCTTTGGGGAGCTAGATCCACAGGGATCCACTTTCCGTTTCGACTAGTCCCTTTCCACAACTGATATCGGGAGCCATCCTTGGCATATCCGTAGATGATGAGGATCGAATGGGCGCCTCCTCCGGGCCTCAGATCCGCATGACCTGTGAGGACCAATCTCTCCTCTCCCCATTCCCAATAAAGATCTGTCATGTATGAATGTGATCCGGAGTCCCATTCATCATAGAATACTCCTGTGATCGGTTCGTCTCCATTGGGGGGAGGAGGAGGCTGATATCCATTGAGAGGAAAGTCTCCATTGAGTCCATTGCCATCTGTCTCATCCTCCTCTTTCTTGAGACTCATGAGCCAGATTATGACAACCATGACCGCAACTCCCATGATCACCAGGATAAGGGTCCTGCTGTCGAAAGTCTTGGACTCCTCCTCACTCATTGGACCACCAACCCAAACTCATTGGGGAATACTGTGTACCCCATCCATCTCAGCCAATGCCATCCTTCCGTATATCCCCGGACTAGGAGATGTTCATGGAGTATCTGACACTCCCACAGCTCTTGGAGGGTAGATTTGGATCCTCCCAAACCTATCTGACTGCCCTGGCCTGTGTAGGGATTTCCTCCCGGATATGGAAAGACTGATAGGGACCAATATTCAAACTCAACTCCAGAAAGAGCAACTGGCCATCTATGTTCAATAGCAGTCCAATAACCTGGGGCAGGATGGCCGATCCACTTCTCTTGGCCCTTCTCCGATCTATCAACGTAATCGTACCATTCAACTTTGGCCTGATGTTTCGTTGGATCCGGAGGTCCTTGGTCCTCCTCTTCCTTGCTCTTCTGCCAAAGCAGGATGATGATCACGATCACAACCAAGACGGCCCCGATAATGAGGATCCACTTCATAGATCCCTTGCCTGGTGCCTTCTTTTCCTCCTCAGCCATTGCTCTCCTCCTGGTCCTGACCTTCCCCCTTGCAGATTAGTTTTGTATGGGGGATTTCGACCTTCGCTTTCCTGAGGATCAGGGCCTCCAAGAACATCTGAGCTGTGGCCCCAACCAGGAAAACAGCAACTCCATTCGGGAGTCCTGCATTGATCATAACATAATGATATATGGCCCCTGCAACAAATCCCAACCAGGCCCTCCGGATCCACAACCAGGCCTCAGTTGGTTTCTTGGGCAACAGGAAGAGAGTTGTCAAACTCCCTCCAAGGCCCACGAATCCGTAGGCAATCAACTCCAGGATTTCCATGAATTCAATCAACCAATCTCCTCCCCATGGATCAGGCCATCAAAGACAACTGTTGTGGCCCCATCCGATTTGCCCAGAATCTCAACCTTGTCTCCCTTCTTTAGCTCATAGTCTCCCATGTCCAGGTTGAATCCGTTTTGCTGGACCTTATCCGTAAAAATCGTTGTCCCTTTGATGGTCAACTTCCAATTCCCTGTGGCCGGAGTATCGTTGACAAATCCCAGGGCCTTGAGGATGGCCTTATTAGTTGCCACAGTCCAAGAGGCCACACTTTGATAGGTTGCGGAGTTGGTAGAAGTCTGATCCGGTTTGACAATAGGAGTCCTCTTCAATGATGGAGATCCTTCGACCTCCTCAGTCTCAACAACAACAGAATACTCCCCTGGAGGCAGGAGATGATTTTCCTTGATGAGTTGTACCAGGTCCTCCGGTAGGCCCTGAATCAAAACAGCTTTAGGGTTATCACTGACCTTTTGCAGTTTGAGGCTGAGTCCCAAGTTGAGTTTCATGATCGGCCCTCCTAGGTCCTAGAGGGGCCTGATCACGTTGTCATCCTGAGTACACCAATCTCAAATCTACTCTCAGATATGTCCACAATTTCAGCACTGGGAGAACTCTTCTCCAATACGATCCAACTCCCTGGCCTGACAATCTTTTCCTTGTTGGCAGTGATCAACTTCTGTATGTCGTATCTCAATGCGTTGGAAAGAGTCCCGTATGTCTCTTCCAACAACACTGTGTCCATGGTCTTGCCATCGGGTCTGTAAACGACCAGTCTAATCCTTGCTGTGTCCGAGATTTCACTGGTTGTGTCCTTCATGATGTAGAAGGTCATACCAAACCTTCTGTCTCTCCTGGAGCTAAATCCTATGAGATTTCCGGTATCGACCTTATACCTCCAGAACCAGTCCCAGGAGTCAGTATCGTTGTTTGCGTCTTGGTAGTCTGCACTTCCCACAGTGGTCTTTACAAAAGTCTCATACTGAGCATAAACGGGTATTACCCTTCCTCCAACCTTGGCATAAGTATCCGGCAACTTAGATCCTCTCCTACATTGCTGGTACCATGTCGGTTGTTGGAGTCTCTCCATTTATGGGAGGCGTAATACCGTTGGTTGTGGTATCCGTCTCCTGAGACTTCTGCCAGATCACTTGGCCAAGTCCAAAGACTCCGGCTGTTATGATCAGCCCAACTCCGGTGTAGGTTTGCCAAGCCTTGCCTTCCTTTGTGTATTTCGACCACACGATCAGGATGGTCCCAATCAGGGCCAGAATAACACATAGAAAAACTGTGAGTCCATATTTGGCTACAAAGTCCTCAATGACTCCAGGCTTGTCGTTATTCGTTGGCACCTCTATCCTGTCCTCCTACAGGTTTGTGGTCCCAAGTTATTATGAGAAGTGTATATAAATCAGGATATCCCCGGAGGATCCAAACGGATTGCCCCGAATGTACCCGGAATAGTAGCTAGATACAGGGGGATCCACTTGTGGGCCTCAATCAAGGTCCGGAGTTGCACCCATCCGATTTGCAGTTTGTGAGATCCGCGGTAATCCTTCCACTGGTTGTTTGTACAGCTCAATGGAAGAGGAGTCTCCAGGTAGATGTACCTCAGTGATCTCAATGAGTCCAGTTTGGACAACAACTCTTTCACATGATCCCTGGATAGATGTTCAACTGTATGACTGCAGAAAAAGAGATCGTAATCATCCGGGATCGTAGTCTCCCAAAACCAGTTGTCCGGGACCCGAACATGATATCTTGGATCCTTGCAGACCTGCTTATCCAGGATGGCAGGGCAGATATCATAGTTGGCCCAGCTCTTGATCCTCTTCCCTAGAGGACTTGCCAAGAGGAGCTGTGCAATGTCTCCCTTCCAACCTCCCAGCTCCAGGACCCGGATCTCAGGGATCTCTATGGCTTTGACCAGGAAGGGAGCAAAATATCCTAGATCACATTGGACCTGGGAAGGCCAATCCCTCTCTATTTCATTGTAAAAGGCCTGGTGATCCTTATAAGACCACTCCTCATAGAGGTCCCTCCAGTCATTGTAAATCTTGGACCAGTCCTTATCATTACCCATCCTTCAACTCCTCCCTCAGTCTCTCCAGGATCCACTTCTTGAGCATTGTTGCCCTGGGCATATATTCCCGATCTGCAATCTCATCTAGCTTTTGCAGGTCCTCTTTCTTGAATTTCAGACTGACCATTGTATTCCTCAGGGTACCAAATAATCAGGTCCTCCAGGTCCAGGAGGTCTTTGTATTCCCACAACTATAACCCTAGCTCCTGAATCTGTCCCCTCTTCCCTGGCCCTCCTCTCTTCCCTCTTTGACCAACCATACCACAGGAAAATGACAACAACCATGACAACAATCACGATCCCCACAATCGCAAGGATCGGCAGGATGTTGGACCCTCCTCCAGGTCCGGGGGCCGTCTCTCCCTCCTGCATTAGCTTTTTCAATGGAGTAGGGTCAACTCCTCTTGCCTCCGGAGTCTTGGCCCCTGTGATCACATTGGAGAGTTGAAACTGGACCCGATCAACCAGGCCTGTATTCATATCCACATGGAAAGCCTCCCGGACCTGCAACTGAGGGTGCTGTTGAGTATAGTCCTTTCCCAACCACTCCTCAAAGTATTCCATATCAGTTTTGAAAGGGTGCCTGAGGATGATTAGATCCGTCAGTTGAGAGATTGCGTCTTTATCAACCTGTGAGGCCCTTTGACTGATCAGCATACAACCGTATCCCTGGGACCTTCCCCCGGAGGCAAGGTCAATGATCGGTTCCTTGCTGATAGGCTTTCCAGACTGAGGACAATATAACCGGACCTCCTCAATAACGATCATCATGGGTATTTGTCTCGGAGTTGTCTGGCAACTCTTGAGAAAATGGGCAATCCACGTCCTCTTGGCAGGTAGGCCCATGCCCCCCATTTGGATAACAATGGATCCATTGGACTCCCGGAGTATCTTGGGAAGGGTCCGGGGATTGACCTGGGATCCTGTCCTGATCGCACAACCTGGGAGGCCTGAATATTCGTTTTTGTGGTCCAGGACCGCGACAGGATATCTCTTATTCCTCAGGTCCTCCAGGATCTTATGAGCTGAGGTTGTTTTCCCGGATCCTGAATGACCTAGTACTCCTACCCTGGATATAGAGGTAATTTCAGCGATATCTTACCCTCCTTGGCTTTGATGATCCCATCAGGAAAGAGGACAATCCCCATGACCATACCAAACCAGACCCTTAGAGGTCCAAATCTTTTGACAATGCCAATGATTGCCCTGAGAAAGTTGCCTCCTACTCCAGGCCTCACAGGGATCTCTTGGGCCTGTTGTTGCTTGAGCTGTAGGAGAAGGACCTCCCTGGGATCTGCAGGTCCCACAGGCTCAACTCCTGCCATAGTACAATGAAGGCCCTTGTCCTCCTGTATGTGGCGTATATGCCAGGGACAAACCTCACAGATCTCTTTAGTGGTATCTTCCAGGTTGCATTGGATCCAGAAGTATTCACTAGTCTCAATCAACAACGAAGGCTTTGGATCCTCAGATGATTTCAACCTTGCCATCCTCCCTTTGATCTAGATGAGGAGTATAGATCTCAGTGTTGATGTAGGTCCATAGACCTAGCTCCTGGTAAACGTCAATACAATATTGGAAATCAGACCCTACCTCTATCTCCTCCCAGGAAGGCCTCCATCTAACCCTTTCAAAGACCTTCCGGGGGGATAACATGGCACCATCTCCGGCAAGGGCCTTCAACCAGGGTTGTTTGAAGTATTCCTCAGGGGTCATGTCAGGGGATCCCTCCGGCATGAGTACCATAGGGACCTTGCTATCGACCTGCTGAGGATCCATGCCCAAGGCCTGACATACATTATCGATCACCTTGTCCATGTCCATCCGGAGATAGCAAGTCAAACAGGCAATGCCACAATCAGGGTAATTCTCAAAGGCCTCCAAGAGGATCCGGATCCACTTATTGGGAAGGCAGATATCAGCTCCCACGATTAGGACATACTCCCAACCGTATCTATCGGCAAAATCGATCCCATAGTTGCATACATGGGCCAGGATATCCCCCTTGACCTCCCCTTTCACATTGCCGATATCAAGATCCAGAAATCTCTCCCTTCCCAGGATATGTTTTCCCTTCAAACGCCTTCCAGCTCTTCTATTGAGGATATCCACAACTTTGTGGATCCATCTATCGAAACTTGGACTGGAGTTGTTTATGAGGACCAGGACCCGATAGTTGTAGTATGTCTGGATCTGCAGGTTTTCCAGGCAGTCCTTGATCGAATACTTCTTGGATTCATGGGTAGGGACCACAACCAAGACGCTAGGATCCCTCTTCCTTGCCTTCCTTCTCTTCGTCATGGTTCTCTCCCTTCTCTTGGTCCTCTTTCAACTTGATCACCAGGTAGAAACAGGCCTCCGGTTTCAGGTCTATGACATTCAGCATAGACTTAACAAAATTCTCCAGGGGCATTTTGGCAATGCTCTTGAATGTCTTTTGGGACAACAACCACTTGAGAAATTCAGGGAGGTATGGTTGTACAAAGCCTAGCATACCTGAGGCCTTCATATCATCCATGGCCAACTCCTGCATAGTCCCCCAGGTATGGGCAACAATGATCAGGTCCTCGGTATCTACGTCTTTGAGATCAACGATCAGATCTTCTGCCAAGGTCAGGCCTCCTCTTTTCTCAGTGGTCCCTCTCCATAGGTGATTTTCATACCATCTAGGAGAAGTGTAAACTCGGCCCCTTTCAGGATATCATCGAATTGATAGTTGAGTCTCCCGACCAGGACCATCAACTCCCACGCGTCCCCATCTACGATTTTGTCAGCAAGAATACACCATTTTCGGAATCGTCTGGCCCACCTTCTAACCCGGATCTCTTCTCTCAACCAGGAGAAAAATGCTAGAATCCTCACAGGCAATAGGATCCCCCTCAAGGTCCCTTTTGGGATTCTCGGAGTTTGTTGATCGTATCGACTTCTGATTGGGAGAGTTGCATTGTGGGACTAGCTCCTGCAGGAGGTCCCCGGTATTTCCTTCTCTCCATGTGATCTGCAACTCTATCACAGGCTCCTCCAATGGCCTCAGCGATAATGCCCCCGATCTTGAGGATCCCTGTCCAATCTGTGTCTTTAGCCATCTCAGACCTCCGGGAGTACGTCTCCCTGTGAGACAGGTCCCTGGTTCTGTTGGATCTGAGCTTTCTCTTCCTTGGCCTTCTCTTCCTTCTTTCGTTGGGAACTGGTGTATAAGACCCATACTCCAACTATCAGGGCAATAACACCCAGGACTATGGCAATGATCGGGAAAATCCCTCCCCAATCAACGCCTTCCTCCTCCTCTTTCGTCTCCTCTTCCTCTTCTGCAGGGGCCAGAGGGGGAGCTGTAGGAGGAGTAGGGGCCGGAGGAATTTCAACAGGCTCCTCCGGAGGAGTCTCAGGTACCCCGGAGGGAGGAAGGGATGGGTCCCCATCCTTATCCCCGGATGGGATTTCCTCCGGAGCTGATCCCTGAGAGAGATCAGTCTCACTCTCATATTTACTGGTCCAATGAATAACACTGGTCCCACAGGTAGGACAGGACCCTCTTATGCCGGGCCTCTTGGTCTTGCCCTTTGAAACAAACTCTTCTCCCCCATCGATCTCTACTTTAGTCTTGCACTTTGAACAATACCCCAATACCATTGAGATCCCTTCTGACAAGGCCTCCAAGGTATGTCTGACCTTGGATTCCATTAAGGGGATAATGGAATACCCACGATTTAATCATTACGGTAAAAGGACTGTACCCTTACAGTGAAAGATTGACAATGTTAAAATACGAGAGAAATACATCATCCTGGCATATCTTTCAGGGGGAGACGGTTATGGTAAAACAGGGATTCAAGGGAATTACCATCAAAGAAGAGTACTTCGATATGGCGAAGATCCTTGCTGAGGCCAAGAGTTTGGGTCTAGGGAGATCTGTTGCCTCCATTGTTGAGAGAAGTATTGCCCATCTGATCACTGAAGTACAGGATACTTATCGAATGATGTATGAGAAATCCTTTTATCAAGCCCTCAAGGAATACCAGCAGGAGAAAAAAAAGGAGGAGGCCAGGGAAGGTTAATACAGGCCTCCTGTCAACCAGGTATC
>CP070801.1:653665-661778 GCA_020343575.1 Candidatus Aenigmatarchaeota archaeon | reverse complement strand
ATCGGGTATATGGTGAAAAAGCCCTGCGGATCCCTCACCCACTCAGTTATCGGATGGACTTCTGCTCTTGCCTCCCTTATCTCTTCCTTTGTTTCCATAATTCCTCCTTCGAATGGCCCTGGGTTGTTTTCAAAAAGCTCATTAACCCTTGCCAGTATCTTTGCGGTGTCTGCCTCGCCTGACATGTCCACGATTTCTACTTGTTCCCTAAACCTCTCTATCTCACCAATCTCAAGGTTCTTTAGGACAGGCATTCCTCCCTTTGCTCCGATGATCCTTTTCTCTCCATCCACTCCGTTTTCATTCAGGGACTTCATAGCCTGGCCAACGAAGTGTCCGTGCGATTCCTTACCGCAGAATATCAAGTATCTGATTTTGGGGTTTGATATGGTGTTCTTTACTATCTTCTCTATTCCTAGGTTCTCGGTCACACACTTGCCAATGATTGCAATCTTGTCCATGGGCATGTCCATCTCGATAGAAGCCATTGTGCACACCGCAATCGGGGAATCCGGATTCCCAACTTTATATCTCCCCTCTGCAACAGGCCATTCCTTTGATTGGACGGCTTTATCCAACATTTCCAAGCCGTCTTTAGATTCTGACATGGAGAATATTTAGAAACAATAAATTTAAGTTTAATCAGCTATATATTCAGTTATTTTTCTGCTTCTCCTTTTCTATCATTTTTTCTGCTTGAGGTAACTCTATGCCGAATATCTTGGATTCTCCGTCCTCCATCGAGACCCCGTATATCTGGTCCGCTTCCCTTACCAGGGTATCATTGTGAGATATGACTATGAACTGTGCAAGATTCGATTGCTTCTTAATTAGGTTTACAACCCTCTTTGTGTTCTCCCTGTCAAGAGTTGCATCAGCCTCATCAAGTATGTAGAAAGGAGTGGGTTTATGTCTCTGAACAGCGAACAAGAATGCGAACGCTGTAAGGGTTTTCTCTCCACCGGACATGGAATCTATGTGCAGAAGCTTTTTACCAGGCGGCTGCGCTTTTATCAAAAGGCCTGACTCTAGATTTTCCGGATCTTCCAGTTCCAAACCTGCTTCCCCTTCAGTGAGTTCCAGGTAAACCTCCCTGAAATGATTGGCTATGGAGCTCATTGTGTGTATGAAGGTTTCCTTCCTCTTTTTCTCTATCTTTTTCACGGTATCCATTATAGAATTCTTCTCATCAACTATCTTGTCCACCTTCTCCCTGAAGTCCTCAAATTCGGTTTTAATCATCTCAAATTCCTCCAACGCTTTCATGTTTACTGGGCCTAATGTCTGGATTCCCTCTATCGCATTGGTTTCAAGCTCCTTTAGTTTCGCAACGCTCATGTTTATGTAGTCCTGGATGTCATCCTCTATCTCGTCCTTCTCACCCCATTGAAACTTGAGATCTTCGGACTTTGCCTCGAGCTTCGCCTTCTGTATGTTGAGTTTTGATATGTCCTGCTGCAGCTCCACCCTTCTCTCATACACTTCCTTCCTCTTCTCCCTGAGTCTATAAAGGGATTCGTCAAGCCTTATCCTCTCCTTTTCCAGGTCAGCTGTCTTGGTTCTTTTTTCCTTCTCAGCCAGAATCTCCAAGTCCTCGTTTATGTCTCTTATCTGAATATGCAGGGAATCTATCTCCTTTTCAAGCTTCTTCTTATCCTCAAGGTATTTGTTTATCTCATTCAGTGCGCCAGCTCCCCTTTTCCTGTAGAACCCACCAGTGATCGCGCCGGAAGCCTCGAAAAGGTCTCCGTCAGGGGTTACCATCCTCACCCTCTGCCTCTTTGCGATCTCCCCTGCCCTGTCCGCATTCTTGACCAGGGCGGTTGATCCGAATATGTAATTCATAACCGGTCCGTATCTGGATTCATGTGTGATAAGCTCTGATAGCCATTTAATTGCGCCTGTTGGGAGAGGTTTCTTTTCGCTCCTCACCCTGTCCAGGGGAAGGAACCTAGCCCTTCCTATCTTCTTGGCCTTCAGGTACTTTACGCACTTGATTGTGTTTGTTGTGGTGTCAACCACTATATCATTAAGATGTCCTCCGCCAGCGACCTCTACAGCAGTCCTGTACTCTGCTGGGACATTTATAAGATTCGAAACCGTTCCGAAGACACCCCGGAGGTTTTCAACAGACTTGAAGGCAGGGCTTATCTTTGTGTCAAGCTGACTCACCCTCTCTATAAGACTCTGCAACCTATCAATTTCCCTCCGATTGGAACCTATTTTGTCCTGTTTTATCTCAAGTTCTGATCTGAGTTTTGTTATTCTGTTTGACACATCTATCTGCTCTGATGCCTTAAAGACCTGCTTGGTTAGGCCATCAAGCTTCTTCTCCTCCTTCGCAATCTTATCATCATAATCCTTTATATCCTTCTCAAGTTTCTCCATCAGTTTTTCCTTTTCCTCCAGTTTCTCAGCAGCGTTGCCAAGTCCCCTTTTCGTTCCTGAGAAATCTTTCCATAACAGCGCTGCCCTCACATCCTTGAGCTCCTTATCAAACTTCTTATACCTGAGCGCGGCATCCCTTTCTTTCCTCAATTTCTCTATCACCTGGTATTTTTCCTGAAGAAGAATCTCTGCCTCCCTTATCCTCACATCGATTTGCTCCAGTTCCTTTTCTGCCTTTCTCTTCTTTTCATCGTACTCTGCTATCCCTGATATCTCATCTATTATCTCCCTTCTCTCCACTGCATCCATCTCCACTATCTGGTTTACATCACCCTGTTGTATTATGTTGTGCCCATCTGGATGGATACCTGCCTGGGAAAAAATATCAATAACCTGCTGCCTAGTTATGACCTTTCCATTCAGTCTGTAGGTGCTTACTCCCTTCTTGTTGATTCTTCTGCTTATCGAGACAGATTCGTCTTCTAATGGGAGAATCTTTTTTGAGTTGTCAAAGTAGATCGCTACCTTTGCAAAATCAGAGCCTGACTTTTTCTTGCTGCCGTGGAAGATAAGCTCATGTGTTCTCTTTGCCCTCAGGGTCCTGGATGATGTTCTGCCCAGAACGAACGATATCGCGTCACTCAGGTTGCTCTTACCCGAGCCATTGGGTCCTGTTACAACAGAGAAACCAGTAGGGAGGGGGATAGAAACCTTTCTCTTGAAGGATTTGAAACCCTGAATCACAAGTCTTTGTATCTTGACCATATAATAATATTATTGTTGGCAAATTGTTTTAAATGCATTCTCCCAAAAAGACAGGAAGACTGTTACAACATTTATAAAATTTGGATTTTCTATATTATCATGGGCAAGGCTCTGGACTCTAGACTCAAAATTGATCTAGGTAATCGCACTGTCAAGTGTCCATTGGGGGGAAGTAGTACAATATAAAGGTGCATGAATTTGTCACGTACGGGATTTTGCGGACTTGATGATGATGCTTCTTACAAGCTTCCTATAGATGATGAGGTTTATGAAGCCTTTGAAAGGTGGATGGGTAAATGTAAATACTGTATCGGAGTATCAAGAGACAAAAACAATGTGATTAATTCTGTATTATGCAAGGCTGATAGGGTCTCTGAAAATAAATAAAGGACCGAATGCAATAATTAAATATGTTTGAATCACTTCTTGGGTTCAGAGATTTTGACAAGAGACCAGAGCGAATGTTTATATGGATGTTTGTGTGGGCCTTGTTGATAACGAGCATAGCCATATTCATAGCCTCCCAGGTCTCGGTGAGGATGGTTATTGGCGGAACCCTCCTTGACACATCAGGAATATTTGCTGTTCTCTTCGTGATCATACCCTCTGCCTACTACATGACTGTCCTCATCAAGAGGGAGGAGAGGGTAGAGGAGAAGAATATAGAGGATTTCAATAAAAAGAGTTTCTGGGAGAAACACCTCATCCACATACTTCTGTTTCTGATCTTCTTTGCAGGGGTTACGGTTGCGTTTGCTGTATGGCATTTCTTCCTAGACCCGAATTTCTTCCAGGTGCAGGAAGCGGTGATAAACAGGATACAGGGTGTTTCGGGTGCATTGACCAAGGGGAGCTTTGTTGACTTTGAAAGGATATTTGCGAACAATTTCCAGGTCATGCTCTTTGCGTTTTTGTTTTCCCTTTTCTTTGGGGCTGGTGCAGTTTTCATCCTGGTATGGAATGCCTCTATACTGGGTATTGCTATAGCCAGGATATCTGAAACTATATGGCACATACCAGGTGCAGGTAGTCTGTTTCTGGCGCACGGGATTCTTGAGATTGGTGGATACATAGTTGCTGGTCTCGCGGGTTCCATTATCTCCGCAGCTGTGCTGAGGAAGAACAAAGCTGCTGTTCTGAAGATTATCCTTTTCGATTCCTTTAAACTCCTTGCCCTAGCAATACTCCTGATTGTTGTAGGAGCCTTTGTTGAGGTCTATCTTTGACTTCGGTAACTTCATAACTTCACAATTAGTTTCATAAGAAATATCGTTCATTGTCGAATAACATTTATAAGCGGCTAGCGACATTATATAAAGTAAGGTGACTCTAAATGTCAGAAAGCGTTGGGAAATGGGCTTTTATACTAGGTGTAGTAATAGCAGTAATAGCAGGTCTAGTTGGTGGATGGGTAACAGGATATAACCCGTGGATACTTCTGGTACTAGTAATACTGGGGCTAGTCGTTGGTTTCCTTAACATCAGTGCCAAGGAAGTCAATGTTTTCTTGCTTTCAGCAATAGCCTTGATACTAGTGGGAACAATAGCACAGCTTACATCCATAGACACAATAATCCCATTGCTGGGATCGGTATTGCAGGCAATGGTCAACAACATAGCAGCATTCGTTGCACCAGCAGCACTAATAGTTTCACTTAAGGCTGTTTACAACCTAGCAGCAAGGCCCACGGTATAAAACCTTTTGGTTTTTTTAATAAGGGGCGCATTTAATTAGCCCTTTTAACACTTTTTTCTCTTTTTTTATTTTCTAGTCAGACCTATAATTAGATATGTTAATCTCATATTTTTCACATATGTGAATATTTTTATTTAACTATTTTTCACTTATATAATAATATGAAGGGTAAGTATCTTAGAAGGACTGTGATGGAACTTGTTGAGCACCACTGGCCTGTCCACATAAAGGAACTTGTCAGAAACCTGGGGCTGGAGGTGAACAACAGCAACATCAAGAAAATAAGCTACCACATAAAGGAACTCGAGAAGGCTGAAAAGATAAGGACAAAACGGGTTGGAAAGGCCCTTATTGCCTGGCCCCATGACATGGAAAAGATGAGAGTTATATACGAACTGCTGAGGGAGTAAATGATTGAGCAAAAGGGGGCTTAGTCGTATGGCCTATAAAGATAAAGAAAATAAGAATGATTTACAAGATGCCAATTACAGATATTCTTATTCTGAAAATCAAGGCAAAAAAAACAGGTCTATTATGGAAGTCTACAAAGAAATTCGACATCGCCATTTAGATACTTCTGATAAAATAAAGGCCGCAATAAGAATGATGGAGCCTTATAAAAAATGGACGTTTGCTTCACTTAGTGCGATTGTTGGTTATATTATTGGATTAGGTCAAATACCACTTGGTTTTCAGTGGCTTGACATTATTCTGTTATTTATTTTATTTGGACCAGTTTTACAAGGCATTTGCATAAGGTATATTAATGATATAGGCGATTTGCCAACAGATATTGAAAATGTGAAAGAAATTGATCTGTATAAATCTACAAGGTCAATTGTTCATGGTTTTTTATCAATCAAAGAAGCCCTGATTATTGCTGTGATAGGGCATATTTTAGCTCTTTCTATTTCATTTTATTTACTTGGCTGGATGGGTATTGCTATCATATCTTTTTTCTTATTATGTTCGTTCCTATATTCATTCCCTCCCGTTAAATTGAAATCAAAATTTCTTATGGGAAACATATTAATAGGAATGAATTATATGAGCCTAGCATTTTTGTTTGGTTGGTTGCTGTTTGGTTCATTAACGAATGCTCCCTGGGGGTTGATAATATTTTTAGGCGTTTATGCACTATTTATAACCGTAATAAAAGATATGTGTGATATAAGGGGGGACAGGGCATCAGGCTTGAGAACATTCCCTATAGTAATAGGCTATCTAAGGTCAGTTAAAATTTATATGATTCTTGTTATAATACCATATATTTTATTGTCAATATTTTTAATTACAGGTTTTATAGAAATATACTATGCACCTTTATGGATCTTTGGTATATTAAATTTCATATCTAGCTATAAATTATATAAATATCCTACTGAAAAAAATGCGGTATACATCCTGGATAAAATGATCATGCCAATAAATATGATTCAAATATTAACAGTATTAATATTGTGGTATCTGTTTGGGTGATATGATGGGAATAGGAACAATATTCAAAAAATTCCTGCTTGCAAGGCAAATTGAAATGGAGAAGGGAAGGATCTCAATAGTAGGGATAAGGTCAGCAAACACATCAACATCAACTCTGATAAGCATACAGGAAGAGGTTATAAAAACCCTAGGTGATGAAGGGGCTAAACTATTGTATAATGCTGGAAAGGTTGGTGGCGTGGAGTTGGCGAAAACTATGGGGAAGGTAATGGGACTTAGTGGACTGAAAATGGCCGAGTCGCTGGCAACCGGTTGTACCCAGATGATGGGATGGGGAATAGTTAGCGTAATAAAATGTGATTTAAAGGCTTGCACAGCATCCTTTAAGGTTGAGGATTCCCCACTGAGTTTGAAAAGGTATAAAAAAGCCTTTTGTCATGTAGAGAGGGGACAGATTGCCGGGGCAATGGAGATTATCTTTAATCATAAGGTTGATGCTATTGAGATAAGATGCAAATCCCTCGGGCATCATTTCTGCCAGTTCGAGATAAAACCCACAGAGGAGTTCGACTCGAACGATAAACTCGTCAGGGAGCAGCTCCCAGCAGATGATATAATAAAGGCAAAAAAGAAAAGGCCTAAGTAGAATGGTTTTTATAAACCAATCATAATAAATATCTAATCCCATTAATTAGTGATATTATGATAGAGACAGACAAGAAGAAGTGTCTGAGGTGCTCTGCATGTGTGGGGGTTTGTCCTAAGTCAGCCCTAACCCTGAAAGAGCATGGGATAGAGTGTGATGGTGAGAAGTGTAACAACTGCAGACTCTGTGAGGCTTTCTGCCCGATGGGTGCAATAAGGGTGGTGAAGAAATGAGACTGGAAAAGGAATACGATATAATAGTTATAGGTGCTGGCCCTGGTGGTTCAGGAGCAGCGTTTTCAGCAGCGAAGGAAGGGGTGAGGGTTCTGGTTCTGGAAAAAAGACAGGAAATAGGAGCTCCAAAAAGATGTGGTGAGGGACTGAGTAAGTCCACCACCGAAAGGATGGGTATTGAAGTGGATAATAGATGGATAAGGAGAGAGATAAAAGGAGCGACTGCCTACTCCCCAAATGGAAGCTGTTTGAGGGTCGACTACAAGGGAGAACCAGAAGGTTATATCATAGAGAGGAAGCTTTTTGACAAATGGCTCGCTGAGAAAGCAATATATGCGGGGGCAAATATATTAACAAAGACGGAGGTCCTAAGGCTCCTGAAAGAGAACGGGAAGGTCTGTGGTGTTGAAATCGAATCCCATGGAGAGAGGAAGGAGATAAGGTCAAAGATTGTCATAGCAGCCGATGGTGTTGAGTCAAAAATCGCTAGGGAGATGGGTATGGATACAACACTCAAGCTTATTGATATTGCTTCTGGTGTCCAGTTTGAGATGGTTAATGTTGACATAGATCCTGACAGGATAGAGATGTACTTCGGAAATGAGATCGCTCCTGGAGGTTATGCTTGGGTATTCCCAAAGGGAAAGAAAATCGCGAACGTGGGTATTGGAGTGAGGAAACCCTACGCAAAGGAGAGTGCAATAGATTACCTTCAAAGATTTATTGGGAACAAGCCGGGATTAAAGAAGGGCTCTGTGATAGAGATCAACTCAGGTGGGGTTCCTGTAGGAGGTTTGATGGAAAATATGGTTTCTGATAACTTCATGGTTGTTGGTGATGCTGCGCACCAGGTAAACCCTGTCCATGGCGGTGGAATAGGGGAAGCGTGGGTTGCTGGAAAGATTGCAGGAGAGGTCGCGGCTGAGGCTATAAAGAGGAAGGACT
>CP070801.1:648100-653565 GCA_020343575.1 Candidatus Aenigmatarchaeota archaeon | reverse complement strand
TTATCATTAAGATATACCCTCTTGCAGGCATTCCTGAAGTGTTGAATGAACAGTTGTACCATCCGTTTCCTACCTCCTGCCATGGTCCCCACCCTGTTGTGTCGTTCCATTGCCTCTTATAAAGAATCGCAGATACAGTGTCACCATCCTCGTCAGTGACCTCCACAGTAAAGTTCCAGGTCTCTGACCATGAACCTGAATTGCCTCCGTCAACAGATGAGTTCACCATTGGGGTTGAAAGGATTGGTTCTGTTTCTATAAAGAATGATTTGTTTTGCGTATCAGAGTATATCAGGGTTAGGTTATCGAGATTGTAATAGGTTTCGTTAGCGGTTATCATTAAGATATACCCTCTTGCAGGCATTCCTGAAGTGTTGAATGAACAGTTGTACCATCCGTTTCCTACCTCCTGGATACCATCACAATAGAATTCTTCATCGGTTAGCTGCGATACCATTGTTATGTTGAAATCTGTTATTCCTGTTATGTTGTTTCCGCAACCATCTGTGACATTGAAGTCTATGGTTACATTGGTTTCTCTCAAGTATTCCTCACCTGCAGGACTCTGTGCCTGCACACTCAAATCGTCCTTGATTGTTACGGTTAGGTTCTCTGAGGTGTTGAGTTTCTCATAGTAATCATCTGTTGTTCCTGCGAACCATTCGTGTTTGCCAATTGAGTATTCACAGGTTGGATTGAAATCTACATATGCGTATCCTGTTCCATTGGTTGTGGTCAGGTTTGCAGGAGCCATGCTTGAAGTGTTGTAGTTTATCCAGAAGGTTGTGTTCACTCCTGACGGGTGCCATGAGATTCCGTCTGTGTAGTTGTCTGTGTCGTTTATTCTTACCATGAACTGCTCATAGTCATTGCTTATGTTGACGACTGTATTGTTGGCACTTTCAAATGTAACCGTCACGTTGGAGGGTTCTAGAGTTGGTCCTGTTCCATTGGTTGTGTTGTAGGTGTTTTCAGGTTCTGAGTTCTCTACCATGAATTTGAAGGTATTGTTGCCTATATCGTCTCCTATGAAGTCCCAGACTATCACAGAACAGGTCCCGTTTCCTGTTGGTATGGTATCTATTCCCTTGTTTACCCAACCGTTACCATCGTCCTTGTATATCCACAGTGTGCAGTTTATCTCTTCACCCTCTGGGTCATCTATCTTAACTGTGTAGTTGTAGCGCTTGGTCCAACCATCCTGTAATGGGGTTACCTGCCGGTTGGACCAGGTTGCGTTCCAATTGAATAGCTCGAACCAGTCCTGAAGGAAAGTCTCATTCGAATTGAAATAGGTTCTTGTTGAATTGAGTTGTATGGACCAGTTGCCTTCTCTTTGGCCTGTTGAATCCCAGGTGCAGTTGTAGTATCCTGAGTTGCTTCCTGACTCATTTAGTATTGGTGTGCAGTTGGTCCAGTTACCGTATGGGCTTCTTAGCTCTATCCAGACATTGGTCTGGTTTATCCTTCCCTCTGCTGAGCAGTCTGATGTTGCGTTCAATCGTATGGTTATGTTATCTGTTACGTTGAATTGGTCTCCCTCATCTGGAATATCTATGTTGTTCTTGAGCTGACCTATAACATACAATGTGCTGTTAAATTCCCATCCTTGCTCCACATAGCAACTATCATTTTCTATTATTGCCTTCCATTTCTGCTGGCCAAACCCATGAGTACAGGTTGCATTGAAGTAATAGTTCAGGTAACCGCTTGCATTTGTCTGGTTTGTATATACAGGTCCCCAGTCCTGACCATTTGTTGTGACGTAAATCGATCCATTGTGACCACCGGGTATTGGGTTGCTTCCGTTGTATGTATCCTGGACTAAAACAGTTAATAGCGTCGTTCCGTCTCCCTCCCTTATCGCATTATCTCCATCACCATAGTATTCAACATAGCTTACAACATCTCTCAGTATATCGAATGTGCCCCCTGGCTCTGATGTTGAGTTGTATTCGTAATCATCTGTTGCATTGAATTTGTACTGTATGCTTGAGTTTACATCAGCACATGTGAAGTTGTCTATTGTGAAGGTCAGCTCTGTTGGGCTCCCTGGTTGGGTTGAACAAGGGGCACATGGCTTGGATCTCAAAAGTTCCCACTCGCTTGCACCAGGTGGCCTCTTCCACAAATACACAGTTAAGTTTGTCCCATCTTCATCATAAGCCCTTACCTTGAATGTGAATGTCTGACCCCAACCACCAAAAGTTGGGTTGACTGGTGGGCTTCCCAAGGAAAGAACAGGCCTAGTTGCGAGGAAGAATGTATAGTTATGGGCTGTCTGATTGTCTATGTAGAAATCCTTCGTTGCATTCATGGTAACGTTGTACCAGTTACCAGCAGTGTAGCTTGGAAGACCTGTATCATCTATGGTTGAGTTGTACCACCCTGTCCCGTTTCCTTCTGCGGTGTAATCGTAACCAGTACCCACAACAATGAACGTGACATTCGCTCCTGTCACCCCGCCACAGCTCCCACTGCCATTAAGGAATCCTAGAAGGGGAACGGTGTCTGTCTGGTAAAGGAAGGTGTTGTTGTGTGGTGGATTCTCCTGCGGATATACGATAGGCTGGAATTCAGATGTTATGTTTATGGTCAGGTTGTTGTACTTCACTGTAGAATTTGCGGGTTTGTAGAAGCTTGACCCTTCAATTATTCCACCTTTCCAGTATTGTGTTCCAACCTCATGATCACAGGTTGGGTCGAAATCATAGATAAGATAACCAGAACCGTTGGTATTTATCTGGCTTGATCCGTTATCCCATGCATAGCTGGAACCATTGATTGTTACCCAGAACTTCCCGGGACCATTTATTCCTGTTACCGGTGCATGCGGCGTGGTGTAGTCATCCTCGTCATAAACATAGAGCATCATATGAACAGTGTTGCCTCCTACCCTGTTTACAACCTCACCGCTCCCATTCCTGTAGCTGAAGTTTACATCATCTCTCTCAACTGTTATGTTGACTATACTTGTTTCGTAGTACCATTGATCATCTTCTGTTGCATTGAATATGATTGAAACGTTCTCGTCTATGTATGATACTCCGAAATAGCTCTTAGTGAAGAAGGCCTGCCAATTTATTCCGCTCTCATTATTCGTTCCTAGACTAGTCCAAGAACCTTCATCTTCACTTTTATAGAAGGCCTCCACGGTCACGTAGTCAAGATCCCAGTCAGTCACATTTATGGTGAAGTTGAACATCTCGCTCCACCCACCAACCATTGGTGTTATGTTTATGGTACTCTCATTGAGCCATGGTTCGGTTTCTATCCAGAAGGACTGGACATTTGGAATGTAACTGAATCCTGTAGAGTTGAAATTGTGATCGGTTTTTGAGGAGTTCATCATTGTTGTATACGATCTTGTTGTCATGGTGCTTGTGTTGAACGTACAGTTATACCATCCAGCATTTCCACCACTCTCGTTCTGAACCGGTGTGCAGCTGTAGGTATAACCTGTCTCGTTTATCATCTCAAATGTAACATAAACGTTGCTCTGCATGTCGGTACAGTCATCTGTAACATTTGCTCTTATGGTTACGTTGGTCCCATTGAGATGTTCGGTTCCATTGGGTATCTGTAGCTGACTATCCAGATCTCCAAGTATGTGAACTGTGAAGTTTTCTGATGTTGTGTTATCTAGGTAACGAGAATCTGTGACACCTGCGTACCATGTCTGGTTACCGACATCGTAATGAGTCGGGGAACATATTGGGTTGAAATCTACATATGCGTATCCTGTTCCATTGGTTGTGGTTACGTTGCCTGAATCAAAGGTCGAGCCGTCATAGGTTATCCAGAACGTCACATTGATCCCTGATGGGTATTCCTGTCGGTCAGAATCCCAGACTCTGACAATTAGCTCTGTGTACTGGTCCCCGCTTCTGTTCACCTCACCTTCGTCACCGCCTGTATGATTCCCATAGATAAAGGTCACTGTCACGTTGTTCTCGTCCAGAGTAGGTCCTGTGAAGTTGTCCGTATCGTAGGTATTAAATGTGTCATTGATCGTGAATCTAAATTGTGTAGAACCCATATCATCTGAGGTGAAATCATTCACACTTATAGAACAGTTCCCTGTTCCGTTCACTGTATCGTATCCCTTGTAAACCCAGTCAAGATTCGTTGTATTAACATATAGTCTACACATCACCTGGTCGTATTCAGGAGGGTCATCTATGCTTATATTGTACATGTAGGTGTAGCCCCAACCACCATAGGTTGGATAAACACTTTCGTTGGAGGAGTTTGGTGGTAAGTTGTCAAGGTAGAATCTGTGATACCACTGAGTTTCATTCTGGTTGTAATAGGTTTTGGTGGATGTTATGTTTATTGACCAATTACCTTCTGGTTGTTTGGTCGAGTTCCATGTACAATTGTAAACACCGCTTCCGTTCTCATACCAGTCGTCACACGTTGAGTAGTTCAGTGGTTGGAACACCTCTATGGTTGGGGTCGCGCCTGTTATGTTGCTTTCGCAATCGCCTGAAACAGTGAAGTTTATGAATATGTCCTCAGTAACGTTGAATTCAGACTGATTGGGTGGCTGGTTAAGTGCTAACTTTAACTGTCCATATATATCGAAGTATTCCTGAGTACTCATGTTCTCATCGTCGTAACACTGGTCATCAACCACGCCTGCAAACCAGTATTGAGAACCAACTAAGTAACTGCAAGTTGCGTTGAAGGTGTAGTTGAACCATCCTGATGCATTGGTTTTAACAAAATGTCCGCTGTCCAAATCCCCAAGTGCTGAATCCTCACTTACCCATAGAGTTCCATTAACCCCACCATCAACATAGGTCTCATTATCACTGTCGTAAACCCTCACAGAGAAGAATATGGTTTCGTTTGGTTCTCTGTTTAGGGTTGAGCTTGATGTGTAATCGCTTGGGAAGGTTACATTGTCTCTCTCTAGCTTGAATGTCTTTTCATCTGTTTCATTTGTGTATCCAAAACTATCATTGGCTGTGAACTTGAAGTAGCTCACATTGTCCAAATAATCCTGACACTTGAACCTTTTGTAGAAGGTTACATTGTTCCAAGAACATCCGCTTGCATTAGTGGAGTTTATATATGTCCATGGTCCGCCACTAATATTGGATACCCATAGCGAAACGTTTACAACATCTCCGCTGTCAAGTTCGCAGAATTCTGTCATGAAGGTGAAGTTATGGCCCCAACCATCAAGACTAGTATCTATGGTTGGTCTTCTCATTTCTGGTTCGACAACTAGCCTGAATGCGTTATCTTCCCTGTCATAGCCATCCTTGTATGAGGAATTGCTCGAGTTCATTTCAATGTAGTAAAATCCTATCGAACCCTCGCTTGAATCCCAGGTTCCATTGTATGTTCCATTACCAAGGTCATTTGCAGGATCAGGTGTTGGGGTGTACGAACCCTGGATTCTGAAGTTCACTGAGACGTTCGCGACATATTCACAGTCATCCCATACATCACCC
>CP070801.1:634249-648000 GCA_020343575.1 Candidatus Aenigmatarchaeota archaeon | reverse complement strand
GTATTCATCCTTGGGATAATAATCATAGCAATGCTTGTATTCTTTGGTGCAGGGGCAGGATGGCTTATACCAATCCCATACTGGTCAACATCATCTGAGCTTTGGACAGTTGCATTGTTCATAATAATACTTGCCCTTGCAATGTGGTGGCTTGGCTCAGAAGGGAAGAAGGAAGAGGCAGCTCCTCCAGCAGGAGAAAAGAAGTAAACTGTTTTTATTTTCAGAATCGGAAATAGTTTTCAGTTTATTCTTTTTTGCCTTTCATTGATCTGATTGTTTCTGTCAAGGACCTCATGGATTGCATCATGGGAGTGAGAGAGTCTTTCATTGCTTTTTCGATTGATTCCATCCTTGCAGAAACCTCGTTTATCGATTGCTTGTATGTGTCTATCTTATCATCTATCTTCTCCATGTCTGTCTTTTTTTCCCCTCGAATTTGACCAATAAATTGTTCCAGAGACGTAACCTTGAGGCTCATCTCTTGCACCTGGGACTTAAGGCTCATTATCTCTTCCCTTATACCCATCCACTTCTCCTCTATTATGGATTCTGCAAGCTCTTCCAATGCTCTTCTCTTCCCCTCCTTCACCTCCATCTTGGTCATGGATTCCCTCAATCTCGGGATTTCTTCCTCACCCGGAAGGGATGGTTCAAGTGCCGGTCCAGGCATCTCCGGTGTTTCCGGAAGCGGTTCTGCAGACGGTGGGGACGGAAGTTCTGCCTCGGTCGGTAAGGGCGGAAGACCAGGAACATCTTCGGGTCTCATCTCCCTCCTAGGTGAACTAATGGGTTCTGGGCTTGGTCCTGGTGGTGCTGGAGCCGATGGGGTTGCACCTGTACCAGTCCCTACACTGGTCTTAAGGGCATCCTTCATTGCTTGGTCAACCTGAAGCGGAGTGTAACCCTCGCTCTTGAGAGTCTGTATTATCTCTGGTTCTGAAACACCCTGAGAAGAAAGTTGTATAACTCTGCCTGTTGGTATCCTATCCCTTGAAGGTCTTGAAACCCTTTTCTTTTCCTTGAATGGCCACATTTAGTCTCCACCTAAAGCGTAATGATTTATATAATCGATTTTGCTATTTATTCTTTTTTTCCTCTATTATTCTCTCCACTTCCTCCCTTGTCATGAACTGGGATTTTATTGGGTTGTATATCTCTATGAGCTGTTCAAGCTCACTTATCTTTGAAGTGGTTGCAAGTTTTTTCATCTGCTTCACCACTTCCTTGAGTATACCTTCACTCTTTCTAACCCTATCCTCAATTTTCTTGGTTTTTGTATCAATGCTGAGCATAACCCTTTGTATGTGTCTGTTAAGGTTCAGAATCTCCTGCTCTATTGTATTCGCTCTCGAAGACAGAACCTCGCTTCTCTGCTCCAGAACTCTGAGCCTTTGTGTGTTGCTGTTTGTTCTGTCCACGAGTTCATTTATAATCGCGTGCAAGGTAGTAGGTTTCTTAGCCATGGCTTCACTATTATTTAATTTATGAATGCGTAGTTAAATAGTTTTTAATTAGCTTCTCCAATAACTTAATATGGCAGAGAAATTGAGGGTTTGTGACTACAGTTATGATGAAGATAAGATGAGACTAAGGGTCAACTGCCTTGGCTGTTTATACGGAGCCTCTATTGAGGATTTCGAAGAATGTATGGCAAACACCATCGACAAGATATTAGAGGTCAAAAAGGTTTCTTCCATAATCCTTGCAAAAGAAAGGGAATACATATACGATTATGAACAGACCAAGATGCTTGTTGAGATAGCGAAGGTTATAGAATGGGTTGTTAGGGAAAGGTTAATGTCATATGAAGCTCTGGGTTCTGAGAAATGTAAGAAGTTCCATTCCAAGTGGCATCCCAAGCTTCAATATCTGATCCTTGATATCCTCAGGAAGGATCCCATAGGAGCCTATGTTGAGATCTTAAGGGAGATGAGACACGTCAAGACCTACATGAAAAAGCTGACATCAAGGGGGGATTACGATTGTTTCTACAACTACAGGAAAAATGTTTTGGAGGTTATAAAAAGTAAGCTTGAAGGGACAAAACTTATACAGGGAGCCAAAGACCACGTTGCTGGGTATAAGCTAGGGAACAGGGATATGTACAGGCAGGTGTTCATGCCCAGCGTCAGACCCAATTTCATGCTGACCAGGTATATAATAACCCCGCCAGAGCATGGGAAGTCCGTGGATAGGTACAGCATAGGTGATGTGAAGATTGAGATATTCAAACTTCCTGATACAGCTGAGTATTTCTACTACGTCCTTCCACCAGAGTTCCGGCTCTCAGAAGAGAAGTATTCAGTTCTTGATGCAGCCAGGAGATACATGGCAACACATAGACCAAAGACAGCGGAGTTTGTGAAATCCAAGAGGGTAAGGGAGGTTTTCTATTCGATAGGAAGGGATATGATAAGAGAGGTTGCTGACAAGATGGGAATAACCCTGACAACCAAAGAGCTTGAACAGCTTGCTACCATACTGACAAGGTATACAGCTGGTTTGGGGGTTCTGGAGATTCTCCTAATGGACGAAAGAGTTCAGGATCTGTATGTAAACTCTCCAATCGAGAGGCAGCCAATCCTGATATACCACCAGAATTGGGAGGAATGTAAGACCAATCTAATCCCGACCATGGAAGATGCTGAGGCATGGGCGACCAGGTTGAGAATACAGTCTGGAAGACCCTTGGATGAAGCGAACCCTGTCCTAGATACTGATCTTGAGGTTCCTGGTGGCAAAGCCAGGTTCGCTGTTATAACCAGGAGTTTATCACCGCACGGCCTGGGCTTCGCTATTAGGAGACATAGGGACAGACCATGGACCCTTCCCCTTTTCATAAAGAACAAGATGGTCAATCCACTGGCTGCAGGACTGTTATCGTTCCTTATAGACGGTTCTGTCTCAATGCTTGTGGCAGGTGGGAGATCTGCGGGTAAAACCTCTGTTCTCGGTTCCCTTATGCTTGAGATACTGCCAAAGGTGAGAATTGTTTCAATCGAAGACACACTGGAGCTTCCTATCGAGCAGCTGATGGAATTACACTACAATATCGAAAGGTTGAAATCCAGATCTGTCATAACAAGGGTTGAAACAGAGATGCCTGCTGATGAAGCGTTAAGAACAGCACTGAGGCTCGGGGACTCTGCCCTGATAATAGGTGAGGTCAGGTCAGTAGAAGCGAAGGCGTTGTACGAGGCAATGAGGATTGGAGCGTTATCCAACGTGGTGGCTGGAACAATTCACGGTGAATCTGCATACGGTGTTTATGACAGAGTTGTCAATGATCTGGGGGTTCCACCGACTTCTTTCAAAGCGACGGACATCATTCCAATATGTAAATCCCTGAGGTCAGCCGACGGTTTACATAGGTTCAGGAGGATGACAGAGATAACAGAGGTGAGGAAGGAATGGGAAGAGGATCCTGTGAAGGAGGGTGGTTTTGTTAACCTCATGGAGTATTCTGGTAAGGAGGACACACTGAAGCCGACGGATACCTTTGTGAATGGTGAGTCAGAGGTTTTGAACAGAATCGCGTCATACGTAAGGGAGTGGTCTGGGAACTGGGAGGCTGTTTGGGAAAACATACAGTTGAGGGCAAAAGTTAAGCAGACCCTTGTTGAGATGTCTGAGAAATTGAAGATGCCTGAACTGATTGAGGCAGAATGGATCGTTAAGAACAATTCGATGTTCCATCTCATAGGAGAGAACATAAGAAAGGAGATCGGATTCCCTGATCCTGAGAGAATCTATCTTGAATGGAACAATTGGATCAAGAAGGAACTGAAGGTTCTTAGGAAGTAAGTGTGTGATAGAGGTAATTATTTCAGATTCTTCTCCGGCATGTATAGTTCAGTGTAACCACATTTTTTGCACATGTATGCCTCAAAATGTTTTGCAGAACCACTTACTATACCACGGCCAATTCCTAGGGCTTCACCGCCACCCATTCCCCCACCAGTCATAAGCTTTTCCAAATGTTCAATTTCTGTACTTCCACATTTCGGACATTTACCTGAGTTTTTCATGATCAATAATTATCCCAACAACTTAAAATAACCATTCCGAAGCCGAATTACCATTTCATTTCTCCCCTGATTATCTCCAGGGCAAGGGATTGAAGATAGACTATGTTCAGCATCATCCAGTATACAGGCATCAGGATGAGAGATAAAAAATGCTTAGGTGTGAAGTTCTTCTCTATTGATTTTATGGAGGTGTAGGTAAACCAGACAAATGCTATTCCCGAGCTGTAACCTAGAAATCTCACCCATCCGAGGTTTGTCAAATCGACAATGTTGAATATCATCTTGTCTATGACAGAGAACATTCCAGCTATACTTGTGGTTCCTGTGACAAAGAATTCACTTATCATTGAAAATAGAACCGTAAGATCTGCAATGAAACCGCTTATCATGACTTGGCTCGGTACCATGAGTATTATGAAGGTTGGTATGACTATCATAGGAACGATCAACCACATCACGTGCAGAGGAAATACGAGTCTCGTTAAGGCCTTGTTTTCACTGTTTCCAATAACATCTGTGTGCCTCCTTGCGATTTGTATTCCTCCCCTTGACCATCTGACCCTCTGATGCCACCATTTTCTAACGGTCTCGGGAGCAATGGTGTCTGCTGATGCTCTCTTCTCAGAAACAATCTTGTATCCATTCTTGTGTATCTTCATTGTAATGTCCCAGTCCTCTACAAGGGTGGCATCCTCAAATCCTCCGGCATCAAGTACTGCAGTTTTCCTGTAGAGTGATAGGGGTCCTGGAAGAACCAGAACGGCATCGAAAAAACCCTGAACAAGTCTCTGAAAAGCCTGGTGAAGGTATTCGATTATCTGAAGCTTGTTCAATACACCTCTCTTCCTTCTAACCTTGACAACACCCGCACCAGCACCCATCTTCGAGTCTTCAAAGTGCCTGACCATTCTGTTGAGAGAGTTGCTACTGACAAAGGAATCAGCATCTATAGATAGGATAAGGTCTCCCTTTGATGCCTTTACACCTGAATTGAGAGCATGCGCTTTCCCCCGGTTTCTCTTGAAGTTCAGGAACCTTATCAGACCTTTTTTCTCGTACCTACTGCAGATCTTTTCAGAATCGTCTTTTGAGCCATCATTGACAACGATTATTTCCTTGGGTTCGTATCTCAGTTTTAAGGCAGAATTGATTGTTCCCTTCAGGTGTCTGCTCTTATTGAAAACAGGGATTATGACAGAAACCAGGGGTTTTTTACTCAAATCGATTCTCTTCTTTCCCTTTTTCCTAGAGAAATAGTAAAGCGATATCCAGAAGAGATTCATGATTATAAAAAAAAGCAGTTCATATCCTAGTAAAGAGTGTATAAATGGTCCCTGCATCCCCTTCAACTCCAAACTTCTTAGATTATAATTGAATTCAGTATAATTTATAATTTCTAACCCATTCTCCGGACCTCTAATAGATAATTATGGACCTCATCGCTGAAGTCATATCCCAGTAGATAAATCCCACTTGCCCCGCTCCTCAAACCAGCGTCTATGTTATTTATGATATTCTCATCACTGCCTATTATCTTGTTTATTCCAAGGATTACGCGAGCTCCGGATTTTTCTCTTGTTTCCCTCACGTTTCTTTCAATCTCTTTTGGATCCTTGTCATACGCCATCAGGAGCAAGGCATCGAATATTTCTCCCTGGAGTTCTGCATACTGGCCGTTAGACCTTGCGGGGTCTATCATGCCCATGGTTGTTCCGAATTTCTTTCCCGGGAATTTCGATACGACGTCATAAGTTACGTTGCTAATCAGCTCTGCCCTTGAGTCATAGTAAATCCTGTCCTCCTCTCTCCAACCTGTCTGGTTTATTATGAATGGGGGTCTCGGGATGTAGTCATACACATCGAAATTGAATTTTTCCAGTATGTAATCTCTTATGTCCTGGTTGTATCCCTCATCAAATGTGAAAAACCTTATATGATCGAAAGCGAGACCATCAGGTTTCGCAATCTGGATGGTTTCATTTATAACATCTATCAGAAACCTCCTGTATGGTTCGTATAGGGGGTCTATCACAGTGTAGTGTCCTATTGGTATGTAATAGCCTTCGACGGGCTTTCTCAAAATCTTCGGTATCCCCTCGGGGTCAATCCCGTGATTCAAATAGTAGTCGAAGTATCTATGGTATTGGTCTTCCTCGTTTTCTTTCAGATATCTCGAAAAATCACTCAAGTGAATGTTGTTTTCAATGTTAATGTTCCTAACCACTACCTCATCGTAAGGTGCCCTGCTAAAAAGAGAATAGCTGAAAAAGACCTTTGTTCCCCTCTCATGAATCTGGTCGACCAGCCTTCTGACCTCATATTCCCCGTACCAGGCATGGTAGGGAACAACATCATCCTCTGCAAAAAGGGTTAAAAGGATTATATCTGGTTTGTATTTCTCAACCATATCAAGAAAGTTTGGCTCAAGCCATTTTGCAATCACGTACCAGGCAACTACTGGTTTTTCATCCGTTTCCAATACAATTATCTGGGCAGTGAAGGTGTTGAAAATAAAAATGAAAGCTATCAGGACTAGAAATACAGCAACGAATTTCTTTTGCATAGAATTATTTAACCTCCTTAAAGATTTATTATTTGCCTAGTTCAATTCTATGTTATGAAGAAAAAGACTCGGAGAAATCACTGGCTTCTACTTACAATAATCATAATCCTACTTGCCGCGGTTCCCCTGCTTTACTTCTACAACGCGAACCAGGGATACTGGTGGGATGAGGTTGTTTACCTTGGACTGGCCAGGAATGTTTATGAGGGCCAGGGTTACTGGATTAACAAACCATGGCAGGAATCCTTCCGTCCCCCGGTGTTCGCATACATGACTGCATGTATGTGGCAGACTTTTGGTTTCTCAGAGCCATTGGTTAAATTCATTCCTCCCCTGTTCGGGATACTCTCTGTTATAGTCCTGTATTTCTTTGTCAGAAGACTTTACGGAGACAGGGAGATCGTTTTCTGGGCATGCCTTCTTCTCGCAACATCCCACATGTTTCTCTTCTACTCAGAAAAATTCTTGACGGAGTCAATATTCGTTTTCCTCATCACCCTCTCGCTCTATACCTTCTATCTGGGTTTTGATAAGAGCAAGTGGTTTTTTCCCATATCAGCTGCAATCACAGCTATCGCTTTCCTTACAAGGTATCCTGCCCTGATAATAATGGGGGTTTATGTTCTTTATCCAATCTATTTCCAGTTCACACAAAAGAACAAAAACAAGGGATTGGTTAAAAAGATAAAGAATTCCTTCTGGATAAAGTCGTGGCCATACTGGCTGGGTTTTGTGGTGTTCCTGCTCATACTCATTCCATGGTTCCAGTTCAATATAATAGTTTTTGAATCTCCGATAGGGGCAATGTTCACTGGCTTGGGAACTGTTACAGGGGGGTGGTATGTTGCAGACTGGTATTACTACTTCACACACTGGACAGAGATATTCGGACTGGTCGGAGTGTTTGCAATACCAGGTATAATTTCGCTGCTTGTGAAGAGAAACAAACCCAACACACTAATCTTTCTTATGGTTCTACTCTCACTTATATTCTTCATGATCATACCGAGAAAGGAATCCCGTTACCTCCTAAACTTCTTCTCCATTTACATGATAATGATTGCAGTTGGTATAAAGGATTTCAGGATATGGGTTCGCTCCAACAAGACCATACCAGCCATCGCGATCATATTTATTTTCATAAATTTTGCAGCAGGTGTTCAAATGATTGCTCAGGATATACCTGCTGGATCATCCCTGAAGGAAGCGGGTTGGTGGATCGGTGAGAGGATTCCAGAGGGAACAACCGTGATGTCGCAGAATGTTCCGCAGCTCTTTTATACATCCGGAAAGAGGATTGTCTATTTCCCTAACAAAGCAGAGGACCTCCAGAAGGCGATACAGAACTGGTCTGTTTCCTACATAGTAATAGAGTCAAGGGAACCCACGTATCCGGAATGGGTATGGTCCTGGGATGATTACGAAAAATTCCCATCTCCTGTTTTCGATCAGTTCGGACCTGCAGAGGAGTTCCAGGAGTACAACAAGACGTATGTCTGGGTTTACGAGGTTACTTCATAGAGGCTCCAGCCCTCGTTGAAGTAGACTTTGCTCAGATAGTCAGCTGTTACGTTTTCTGATACGAACATGAATTTTATTTCATGCTTTTCCAACAATTGTCCGAGCTGGGTGGTGTCTGAGTTATCGATACTTTCCTTTATTTTGTCTCTATCTTCAAGCTGTTCTTTGTAGTCATCTGAATACGCTTCTAGGTCTGTTATGTACGGGTAAAGGGGAATTTTGTTCGCTAGAATCCCAACCCAGCTAGAGCCCCTCTCTGAATAAATTCTGACAAAACTTTCATTATAGCCCTTGAGCCATAACGTGGAATCGAGTAGATTGTCATCAAGAGTTGAATCTGTGAACCACCGGGTCCTAACGTCCACGTAATGCCAAACCTGGAAAAACGCAAGCAAAAATATTATTATACCAACGACCAGAATCTTGGTATTTTTCTTGAAGAGATTTGCAATGGTCCAGATCCCGACTGCAGCAAAAATCGCGATAGGTATTGAAAACAGATCGAATATCTTAAGCTGGCTGTATGGTAGGTGATAGATAGTGAAAACCAGACAGAAGAGATAAAAGACTCTAAGGAACCTGTCCTTGATTTTCCAGAAACCTATCAGTGAGAAGAAGAAGGCTAGGTAACCCAACTGGTTAAATCCGAATAGGAAGTCCAGAATCTGGTGAGGGGCCCAGAACCAGAGATATGGTTGTTGCGTGTTGTAGACAACGTTATGCCATGTCCCTGATGCTATGTTACCCATTATCTCCCAATATTTTATAGCCCAGAAACCCGAGACTATTGCGAATATTAAAAAATACAGTAGCTTTGTTTTGTTGTCTTCACCTCTCATGTTTTTTATGTTGTACAGGAATAGAACAACTGCAACCAGAACCATGAATGGGTGTGTCAATAAAGTAAGTCCTGCAAAAAGAGCTGCCAATAGATGTCGTTTGGTTTTTATTGAGTAGAGAAGTAGTACAAGCAATTCTATCGCAAGAACCTCAGGGAATTCTCCCAACAGGAAAATGTTTCCCATCAAAGGCAGAAACGCTATAACCAAAGCAGATAGAGCAGGAATTGCTTTGTTTTTCTTGTAGTAACTCGAGGCCCAGAGATAGGTTGAGATGGGTATCAGTATGTAGGCTAGGATTCCTATTATCCTCACAGCGTCTATCACATGTATTCCTATCAGTGACAAAAGAAACGCCAGGTAGTGGAAGAAGGGTGTGTAGGTGAAGCTTTGCTGGGCATAGGGTTCCCATGTGTCAGGGTAACCCTGCCATTCTATTAGCTTTACAATCTCGGCATGCATTGATGGGTCATAGGTTACAGAGACTGGATAAAGCATGTAGTAGCCCAGAAAAATCAGCATGATTGTCAGGGGGACAAACAATGCGAGCTCGTGCTTATTTTTCATCAAAAACGATTTCATACTAATTATTTACTTTGGATATAAAATAATATATGAAGCATAAAATAATTTTTATATTCTTGTTTTTTGTCTTCTATCTGGGAATGCAGATAGCTTCAGGTTCGCTGACATATAAATTTGAAAAGGATTATTCGGAAGGAATTTATGCTGCATGTTCTTCTCTGATAGATTCGGACACATTGATATACAAAGATGTTTTTTGTATACAGCCACCCCTTTTTTATTACATTCAGAATTATTTAGGAGGTGGTTTGTTATCAGGCAGGATTATTTCGATGATGTCTTTATTGGGCTCTTTAATAGTGGTCTATCTAATAACAAAGAGGGTAACAAAAAGTTATAAAATAGGACTGTTATCATCTTTATTTTTATTGATTATGCCATTTTCGTTTTTTTGGTTTAGTGTGGGCATAGGCAATACCCTGATGATATTTTTTTCATTACTGAGTATAGGTTTTATTGTCCATGGCTCTTCAAGAAGGTATGTAATCATTTCAGCAATAACCCTCTTTTTAGCTACTATGACAAACTACACGGCAGTCATTGCATTACTGGCGATTTTAATTTATTTCATGATCAAGAGGGAATACAAATCATTAGGCATATTCAGTTTATTCTATTTTGTACCTTTGGGTCTGACTTTCTTTTTGTTGAATTTGATTACAGGCGGTGAATTTTACTTCTTAACTTTAAGCTTCCATTCCCTAAAGCCTTGGGATTTGAGCCAGGCAAAGATAATAAATTATTTCTTATTCATGATACCGGAAATCCCGATCTTGGCAATAGCAATATATAGCATAAAGAAAAACTTGATTTCGATTTACTTTGTTTTAATTTTAGTTTTAGGTTCAATTATATTTTTCAGGGCAGGATCATCCACCCACTATTTTCTGCCATTAGAAGCCAGCATGATACTTGTTTTTGGGATGGCTGTCAAAGAATTTGAGAAATGTAAAAAGGTTATTTTACCCGTCTTGCTTATCCAGTTGTTTTTAGCACTCAGTATAAGTATGGTTTACTTTAATGGTTTTTTATCTAATGATAAATCTTACAATGAAATGATACAGGAAAAAGTCCTAAACAGCCAAGGGAATGTCATATCAGAATATGTATCATTTTCCCTGAACGCGAAAAAACCAATATTTAAAAATTCTTTGGACCCGTTTGGCCATCGTGTTTTATTTGAACATGAACTCTGGAATGATACCATTCTGATTAAAGAAGCGGAAGAAAACAACGTGACATTGATAATAATCGGTCAACGATTCTCTTTGTTTCCAAATTTTGTAAGGTATTTAGAAGAAAATTATGATTCAGAGAATATGACCTATTTTCTACCTCCAAGGCATAGATTAGAACAGAGGATTTTCACTAGATGACTTCTTTTTTCATTCAGAATCTTCATGTCTTTTTATTTTGTGATTCATATTTATTTTATTACGTCATGAAAAGATAATATTAAACCGGGTGATTGGATTGGGAAGGTTTTACATCACAACTGCGATAGACTACGTGAATGCAAAGCCCCACATAGGGCATGCTTATGAGAAAGTGATAGCCGATATTATAGCGAGGTGGCAAAGATTGAGGGGGGAGAAAGTCTTCTACCTTACAGGAACGGATGAAAACGCAGAGAAGAATTCCCAAGCAGCCAAGGAGGCTGGTGTTCCTGTGAGGGAGTTCGTTGACAAGAATGTTGAGTTCTTCAAGAATCTATGCAAAACCCTAAACATATCAAACGATTACTTCATACGCACAACTGAGGAAAGGCACATCAAGATTTCCCAGGATATTTTCAGGAAGGTTCTTGAAAAAGGAGATATATACAAGGATTTCTACGAGGGTCTTTATTGCGAGGGTTGTGAGGGTTACCTGACTGAAAAAGACCTGGTTGGTGGAAAATGTCCAGAACACCAGAAACCACCAAAGCCCCTGAGGGAGGAGGCGTACTTCTTCAGGCTGAGTAAGTACAATGACCATATAGTGAAGCTTTTGGAGTCACCAAATTTTGTAATCCCCAAGGAGAAGAGAAACGAGATGTTATCCAGGATAAAGTCTGATGATTTGAAGGACCTCTGTATAAGCAGGAAGAATCTGTATTGGGGAATAGATGTTCCTGATGACAAGAATCATAAAATATACGTCTGGTTTGATGCCCTGATTAACTATGTATCTGCGATAGGTTATCCGGATGGTGGGAAGTTCAAGGAATTCTGGCCAGCTGATATCCATCTGATAGGTAAGGGGATAAACTGGTTCCACTCTGTGATATGGCCTGCAATGCTCATATCAGCCGGTATTAAACCTCCGAAGACCATACTTGTCCATGGCTATCTGACTGTTAACGGGCAGAAGATAAGCAAATCCCTTGGGGTTCAGATAGACCCACTAGAGATTGTGAAAAAGTATGGGGCGGACCCTGTTAGGTATCTGTTCGCAAGGGAGATTCCAATGGGAGAGGATGGGGATTTCTCAGAACAGGCCCTGAAGGACAGACTCAACAACGAGCTCGCCAATGATCTTGGTAATCTTCTCAGCAGGGTTGTTAAGATGATTGAGAAATCCTTTTCTGGTAACGTACCACAAGGTAAGGTTGATGAAAAACTTAGCAAGCAACTCAGGGTTGAAAGTATTGAAAAATATATGGATAAATTCGAATTGCACAACGCTCTTGCAGAGATATGGAACTTCATCAGGGCATGTAACAGGTACATAAATGAGAAGGAACCCTGGAAACTGGAAGGGAAAGAGCTGCAGGATATACTCTACACGTTGGCAGATTCACTTAGAATTATATCCATCCTAATCTCCCCATTCATTCCAGCTACATCAGAGAAGATTAACGAGCAGCTCGGACTGAAACCAGGAATCCTCAAAGATGTGAAGTTTGGACTTCTTAAAGGTGGGAAGATAAAGAGGGGGGAACACTTGTTTAATAAGGTAAAGTAAGTATACATCCCAAGATATATACGTCAAAGACTATACCAAATTAGCGAAATGTTTAAATACTATTTCTGCTAATAATATACCGCATATTGTAGTTGTGATTAATAAAAAACACAATATATTGTGGTTTGCTCCCGATAGGGGTGAATTGTGGAATACTATGAAATGCCCATATTGCTCCAATTCAGATACCCGGGTCCTTGACAAAAGGGAAACCGAGGAATCCAACGTCACGAGAAGGAGAAGGAAATGTTTGAAATGTAAGAAAAGGTTCACAACGTACGAGAGGGTTGAAACCCTTGAACTAACCATTGTCAAGAAGAATGGGAGAAGGGAAAACTTCGACCGTCATAAACTCCTAGTGGGTCTTTTGAAGGCATGTGAGAAGAGGTCCATACCAAGGGAGAAGATCGAGAATATCGTTGATGATATCGAGGCAAAGTTTAGGGCCCACAAAAAAACTGAAATAGACAGCAGGTTCATTGGAGAACTTGTGATGAAAAAACTCAAGAAACTCGACAAGGTTGCATACATAAGGTTTGCATCGGTCTACAGGGAATTCGCTGACCTGGACTCTTTCAAAAGGGAAATGGAAAAACTAATCAAGAATAAATAACGTGATTTCAATTAATAGGTGGAAGAAAACATGGCTCTGATAAAAAAGATAAGGAAAAGGGACGGAAGGGTAGTTGATTTTGACCAGGAAAAGATAACAGAGGCTATATGGAAAGCTGCACAATCCGTTGGCGGAAAGGACAGAAAAATTGCAGAGAAGCTTTCCAACAAGGTTGTTGCTGTTATAGAGTATCAGTTTTCCGACAAGGAGATACCAACGGTTGAGGAGATACAGGATATAGTTGAAAAGATTTTGATAAAGAATGGTCACGCAAAGACTGCAAAGACCTATATTCTTTACAGGCACCAACGAGCAAAGATAAGGGAAACCAAATCCGTTATGGTTGATGCCATAAATACCATATCCGAGTACATGAAACAGACTGACTGGAGGGTTAGGGAGAATTCCAACGAAGCCTTTTCATTCTCCGGCCTGCTGTTGCACACGGCAGGAAAGGTGATGTCTAACTACAACTTAAGCGAGATGTACTCACCCAACATTGCTGAAGCACATAAAAAGGGTTACATCCATATACACGACCTTTCACATGGTGTGATTGCATACTGTGCGGGGTGGTCTCTTAAGAATCTGCTTACCATGGGGTTCGGTGGGGTCCAGAACAAAGTTGACTGCAAGCCAGCAAAGCACATGAGTAC
>CP070801.1:631377-634149 GCA_020343575.1 Candidatus Aenigmatarchaeota archaeon | reverse complement strand
GGCTCAGAGGAATCGATAACAGAGTTTCTCTCCTTTGGAATCACTCTGTGGAACATATCGGATAGGAATGGGTTGTTTCCCCTGTGGAATATCTCCCTCTGAAGGTTTCTGGAAAGGTATTCTGGGTACGCAGTATGGATGGCAGTCGCATCCCAGATCATTCCCTCTATGTAAACCGGGTATTGGAATTTGTGATAATCGAGAATTGACATTAGTTCCTGTGCCCTCTCAACAGCGAAGCTGGGTATGAGAACCTTACCTCCCTGTTTCATGGTCTTGTCTATTACCTGCAGAACCTCATCCTCTATCTCTGTTCTCTTAGGAAGAACATCAGCAGAGCTTCCGTACGTGGACTCCATTATAAGGGTCTCTATCCTCTGGAACTGGGGATATGCGGGTTCTAGGAGCCTGGAGGGTCCGAACCTGAAATCCCCTGTGTATAGGATATTGTGCAACCCGTCCCCTATATGTAGGTGAACGAGGGAGGATCCCAGAAGGTGACCGGATGGCTGGAAGGTTAGTCTTGTGTCAGGGGTTATGTCAGATACTTCTCCATAATCAAGCGTGATGGTGTGCTTCACTGTTTTTTCCACAGCCTTCTTGGGATATGGTGGGATCTTGCCGTTCTTCTGGCAAACATCAATATAATCCAGGCAGAGCAGAACCATCAGGTCCCTTGTTGGCGCTGTGCAGTATGTGGGGCCTGTGTATCCCTTCTCGTACAGATATGGTATGTATGCACAGTGGTCTATGTGTGAGTGGGAGAGGCAAACAGCATCGAGTTTTTCCAGATCAAACTCCGGGGCGTCCAGATAGGGGGGGTTATCAGAACCAGGGTCAGCACCGCAGTCCATAAGGATGTTTGAGTGTGGAGTTTGAACGAGTACGCAGCTTCTTCCAACCTCCCTGAATCCCCCAAGGGCAGTAATCCTTATCCATTCCTTGTTTCTGTCTATTCCTTCTCCATTCTCATTGATCCTGGTTCCTATCTTGTTCAGGAATTTCTTCCTGTAGTCTATCTCTGAGTGAAGGAGGTTTCTAACCGCCCTTACTATATCAGACTTCAGGGCTGGCGCCCTTTCTATCTTGGGAAGCCAGAAGGTATGATTCTTTATGTTTTTATACGTCTCACCATTCTTACCTATAACCAGGCCGGGTTTCTGGGCCTCAATAACAGCCTTCCCTAGTTCTGGTTCAAAGTATATGGCCTGTATCCCTGCTCCCTCTGGAACGATCTTCTCTATCAGCTTCTTCGCCTTCTCTGCATCCATGGTTATAGAAAGATCTGGCCTTACCTCTACCCTTTTCTTGAGCTCCTTGACGATCTGCTTGATTGTATCCTCGGATTCGGTGAAGAATTGCTTGTTCTTGGTGTATATAACTATCTCCGAACCCTCGAACTTAACCTCGGTTATTTCGGCGTCTGAGGGGAGTCTTTTTTCAAATTCCTTCAGTATTGATATTTTCATTTTCTATCACTATCAAATTTCTCTTTAGGATTCCCTAGAATGCGATTCGTCTAAAAATTCAGATTAGATTACTTCATCAATTTTTTCACTTCTTCTTCTGGGGCCTCATGAAAGCCCCTTGAATCTATAACAGCAACATCAATCCCTGATCCTCCTGAGGCTATGTCCCTCTTGGTTGCAGCATAGACTGCCCTCACAACCAGTTTCTTTGCATCTTCAACAGACATTTTCTTCTTGAACTTATCCTCCAACACCCCGAAAGCTGTCAGGCTTCCTGAGCCCGTGGAGAAGTATTCCTTCTCATCCTGAAGTCCTCCGGTAGGATCAAAGGAAAAAAGTCTTGGTTTGTTATCATAACCGCCAACAACCAGTTGAACTATGTACGGGTAAAACCTTCTGGAGTATAGAATGTTTGCAATAAGATTGGCAGCAGCGTTCACTGGTATCTTCTCTCCCTCGTTAAGCTTGTAGAGCTTTAGCTCTGCCTTTATGTACCTGTCCAAGGCCTGGGCATCCCCAACTAAGCCGGCGATTGTCATTGCGATATGTTTATCTAGCCTTCTTATTTTTGACGTGTCCTTGCTCGCCACAAGGTAGCCCATGGTTGCCTTTCTCTCTGCTCCCAGGACAACTGCCCCGTCACATATTACACCAACGGTTGTTGTTCCTGTCTTGAGTTTCTCAAGCTTTTCTTCCATAAGAATCAGCTTTATTTGCTTATTTTCTAATTGAAATTTGATATTTATAAGCTTTTTGCCCTCGTCTCATTCAGAATTTCGGTTTTCTCTTTAGTCTGCTTAGCAGAACAGAGAGGTCGAGTTCATACTTGCCCGGACCCATCCTTATTACTATCGGTTTCTGGGTGAAGAGATTAGCCACGTCTATTATGTACTTCCCTGGTTTCACGACCCTTATGGCCTCGAGATCCAAGACAACAGTCTCATCCTTTTCAATCCTCTCAGGTTCAACTATGTCCCTTATGTCCTTCTCTATCTCCTCTACTTCCCTGGGTGTGAGTCTCTCTATCTCCTTCTCCACGCTGTCCAGAACCTCCTGCCTGACGTAGAAAAAGAACTTTGAACCGCATTCATCACATCCCCTGAGCAGATACTCTGCGTCATCGGGGTGAATCTTCCCGCACCTCGCACATTTGTTTGGCATAAAAATTACCTATTTAAACGTAAAGCAACAACTCCTCTGGGTTCTTCTTTATCTTCTGGACGAGCTTTGCTGGCCCGATTATGGTCATTCCTCGCTTCTTTCCTACGATTTTCTCAGCGAGAACGTTTCTGAATCTGTCCAT
>CP070801.1:625466-631277 GCA_020343575.1 Candidatus Aenigmatarchaeota archaeon | reverse complement strand
TGTCTTGTGACCATACATATCTCTGTGCTCCTTCTGGAGTGTCCTGGTCTTACCCTCTCTGTTGTTGAAAACGGCGCCATTGCATACACTGTTCTCAGGAAGGTTTTGTCAGATAGCTGCAGGCGTCTTGGGTGGAGGATTGCGGGTCCATAAACTGCAGCAATTGCAGTGGTTCTTCCCAGGGAAACCAGTGCAGATCCATCCGCCTGCTCAATAACTCCCGCTTTCACTACCATGGGCCTCAATTCTCCAGGTTTTCTACCATTTAGTCTTTTCATTCTATCACCCTAACAGTTTTGAAACCTTGTCGGTTAAACCATCAACCACGGATTCCCTCTCGATAAGTCTTATCGCATCAATCACTTTGTTCTCCTCCTCACCCTCGAACCACACAAGTCCATTCTGACCAATGCTTATTCTACACTTTGTCTTGTTTTTGATCAGATTTATCATCGATCCCTCCTTCCCAATAAGTCTGGGAACCTTTGCAGGGCTCATCTTAACTACCCTGCCTGACCTCATCTTTCTTGATCTGGTATCCTGCATTGTCAGGTAAACAGAGGTTGAATTCGCACCAGATATCTTTGCATATACAACATCACCCATACCATAAACCTTTGAAAGATCTGTCTTTGATGTGTCTATGAACTCCCTTACACCAGAAAGCGGGAGAAATGCCTCGTTGACGGATTTTATATCAATCACCCATCCGTTGCTCTGGATATCAATAACCTCACCCAGAACCATGTCCCCTGCCTTTGGTATGTAAACACCGGATAGTGGAATTACAGAGATAACCCTTCTGTTAACAGAGACCAGTCCGAGCTTTTTGGCGTAGATTGAATTTCCCTCCCTGAAGCAGTTTTTCCCAGGAAGGTAGTCCATCGATTTTATTATCTCATCTCCCGGAATCACCAGCTCCCTGTCCTTTTTCATTAATTCAGCCATACTCTTACCCAATATGCTTCAAATACATACTTCGAATTCTTTAATTGTATTTATGGATTTATAAATGCCTATAACCCATACGATTATTCTTTTTTAACAACCTTTACCTCAACCTGCCCAGAAGTAAGCTCGTTCAGCTTGCTGTATATGTTGGCCTGCATCCCTGCAGGAATCTCTATCACAGCGATCCAAGCATCAGATTTCCACTCCTCCTTCTTGACAGGAGCAAGATTCCTGACAACAGAGCTCGCCTTTCCTGCGTACTGTATGGGAACTCTCAATGCAATCTCAATCCTTTCAATGCTTATGGGCAAAATACTCTGTAGATCCGAGACCACGTTTTTTACCTGCTCTTCAGCAGGCTTGAACGGGTCTATCGCAATTTTTGCCTCATCCATTGCATTGAGAATCCTCTGAACAGGATGGGGTAGTTTTGTCTGTGGGTTCACACCCTGCTTTGATATTATATTCGCTATCTGCTTCCTCTTCTCCTCTATAAACCTCCTCCTCTGCTCTGTTGTAAGCTGGATATCCCCCTCTTTCATTATCTGGGCAGCTATCTTGTTTATATCGGTTGTTTGGAAGACCTTTTCCAGATCATCCTCAGGGACTCTTTCTCCCTTCCTTGCATCCTTGAAAACATCCCTTACAGCAAGGATGGAGTCTATGGATATATCCTCCCCTTTTTTGAACCTCAACGCTTTCTCCGGATCCACAAGGATCTCGAAATGATTATGATCCCTTGTTACCCTTGCAATAACAGCGTCCTCAACAGAAACCATATTCCCTCCTCATCCGCAGGAACAAGAATCTACTTCTTTGTTTTTGGCTCTTTGAATGTGACTTTCTCGATGCCGGATCTCTTGACAACGACAGCTTCCACGTTCTTGGTTGATATGTTCTTTTCCCCTACCTTTAACGCTTTCAAAAGCAGCTGAACCCCTGATTTCTCATCCATGTTATCTTTGTAACCACTAACCAGAACCCTTCTTGCCTTTTCTGCTCCCCTACCGATTGCCTGGGCATTCCACTCTATCATGGTTCCTGATGGCTCTGTCTCAAAGAGGTTGGGACCTGTTTTGTCAACGCCTCCTATAATAAGTCCCACACCATATGGCCTTACCCCCGCATACTGGGTAACCAGGTGTTTCCTGTCGCTTATGTACTTTGTTAGGGAAGAAACCGATATTGGTTCTCCATAGGTTATCATATTTACCTGGGCCCTTATCCTTGCAAGCCCAATCAGGTCCCTTGCATCAGCAAGCGAACCAGAAGACACAGCCGCAATAGAATCATCTACCTCGTATATCTTCTTATATGATTCAGTGACTGCGAGGGGCATGTGTACCCTGACAGATCCAAGCAACACACCATTCTTTATCTTCAGCCCCAGGGACGTTGTCCCGTTCTTTACCATCTGTCTTGCATACTCAACCTGCAGTAATCTCCCGTCTGGTGAGAAAACCACAATAGTCCTGTCATAAGCCATGTAATTTTGCGGTATTGGCTGCGGCATGATCCCTCCTTACCTAATCGTCAAAATCTGCAATTTATTATATATTACTTTATTATTATATAAACTTTTTCCGGCACGCTTCCAGAAAACTCAGGATTTAAACATGTTCTTTAGCTTTTTCTCCAGTTCCTTTTTCACTACTATTATGACCCTGTCCCCGATTTTTAACCTTTCCTTTTCCTGTGGTATGATAAACTTGCCCATTCTCTTTATCGCAACCACAAGGGATTCCTTTGGAAACTCAATTTTTGTGATGAACTTGTTCACTACTCCTGATTTCTCTTTGACCTCGAATTCCATCAGTTCCACCAAACCCTTGTGCATTATAGTCAGATCAGCGACATCGGGCTCTGTTATCATGGCTTCTAATTGTTCAACTGTTGATGTTTCAGGAGAAACTATACTGTTAACCCCAATCTTCAGGAATATCTTTTTGTACTCCTCCTTTGTGGTCCTTGTTATCATCCTTATCTTGGACATCTCTCTTGCAACAAGGCAGATTAACAGATTGGTTTCATCCTTTGAGGTGACAGCGACTAGGGCATCGGCCTTTTTAATCCCTGCCTCCTCCAGAACATCTGGTTTTGTCCCGTCTCCATGGATAATCATTGCATTAAGGTTGTCAGCCAGAACCTGGCACAACTCCTCATCCGCCTCCACCAGAACAACATCATGCTTTTCCTCAGACAGGAACTTTGTCAGTCTTGACCCAATTTCACCCCCACCAACCACTATGATTTTCATTAACTATCTCCTCCTTAGGATGTAAATTATGAAAACGAGCACGGCCCATATCTCCAGCCTTCCGATCCACATGTTAAATATTAGGATGAGCTTGCTTATTATACTTAATTCTGATACAACAGATAAGCCAACATTTCCCTGAGCCGAGGCCACCTGAAACAGTGAGTTTATTGCTGAATACCCCTGGGACATCAGTATCAGGGAGCCAAGAACAAGGAAAAAGATGTAAATCCCTATGAATTTGAAAATTGCCTGGAATTCCTTGTCTGTATAGATTAGACTGCCTATCCTCCTCGGGAAGACCAGTCTGGGTTTCAACAATTTCTTTATGTTATCATAGATTGACTTGAAAAATATCAGAATCCTGTTAAGCTTTAGACCACCAACAGTTGAACCCGCTGCCCCTCCGAAGACCATCAGCATTATCAGCAAGACTTTGGAGTAATCGCTCCAATTGATCAGATTCTGGATACTAAAGCCTGAACATGTTACCGCAGAGACCACATGGAAGAGGGTTTCTCTTAGAAAATGAAACGGCAGAAGCAACAGGGTTACTACAATTATCAGAAGAATTAAGGTGATGGTCTGAATATCCTTGAAGAATTTCCTTCTATTCCCTGCAATCAGTTGATAATGGGAGAAAAAGCTTATGGCTCCCAGCAGCATTATGAGCATCATCACAGCCTCGATAGCCGAGGAGTTGTAGAAACCTATACTTTCCGAATGCGTACCCATGCCACCTGTTGCTATTCCTGTCATGGCATGATTGACCGAATCGAACAGAGGCATACCCACACCGAAGAGCAGGGATACGCCTATGATTGTGTAAAAGATATATATCCACCAGATGGTCTTTATGGAGTTTATCACATTGGGTCTTATCCTCTCATGTCCCTCTGCGATGTAGAGCGTGTTGCCGGTTTTGAACAGACCTGAAAGCGCCAGAACCACTATGCCTATGCCACCGACCCATTGCAAAAAGCTCTTCAAGAACAGTATCGACTGCAGGGCCTGCTCAAGATTAAGCATGCTGAACGCTGTTGTTGTCCAGGCGCTCATGGATTCAAAGAATGCATCTATAAAGGACATTCCTCCAGCAAAAACAAAAGGTATGGTGCTTATAAGCGTAACAACCAGCCATATCATTGCAATGATAACCATGCCCTCACTGAGCCTGGTCTCTTTTTCGGTGTAGAATAATCTTTCGAGAACAAGACCGAGAATCAGGGCTACCAGAAAACTCAGGAAGAAGTAGGGTATCGCGAAATATTCGCTGTATATTAATGTAACTATTATCGGAACAAGAAAAACAAAGCTGGCATATTTCAGGGTAGTTCCAAGCGCATTGAACATCACTTTTGTGTCCATTTGATCCCGTTTATAAAAAATTAGGTTTAGGAATAATAAATAAACCAGGAACCATTACTAACAATTTATATCACTCCAGATAAATTATTAATATGCCAAAACCCAGACCCGTACCCCAGCAACCCCAGTCCAGACCCGTTCCCCAGAGACTCCGGGCAGCCCCACAGGCGCCACCACCCCAAAGACCCCAAGCCCCTGCTCCACCCGTAGCTCCAAAGGCACCGCCAGGGAAGATTGAGAGGGAAAGAAAGATCATGAAGCTCTCCTATGCAAGGAGGGCCAGAATTCTACATTACCTTCTAGGTTTCATACTGCTTGGAATAGGGGGTTACCTGTACCTCTTCAATCCCATGGAGCTCAGGATCATAACCAGTTTCATATCGATAGTTTACATAACTGCTGCGTTCGCATTTCTGGGAATTATCGTTCTACTCTATACAGAGACAAAAAGAAGGACAGCAGATTATTACATAACCCAGTACAGGATTGTGGAGACCTTGGGAATTCTAAGGAAGAAGGAGCACGGACTTCAGCTGTCACTGGTTGAAAGCGTCAGAATCCGACAGGGCTTCTTTAACAGAATACTGGGAATAGGAGATGTCGAGGTAAAGACATCAAGGGATTCCATTACACTCCACAGAGTGGGTAACCCTGAAAAAGCAGAATCCCTGATATTATCGCAGCTTAACAAGATAAAGGGGATGCAAGGAGGACAATGAAATGCACAGAATAGGAGAGCTTCCGGCAGAGAGGTTTATGAGGAAAAGGTTCAGCAAGGTAAAAATAAATGACAAAATCTCCAAAGTCATAAAGCTACTCCTCAATTCAGATTCTAGTGTACTGCCTGTTTTTGAAGGCAGAAAATTTGTAGGAGAGATACATGAACTAGACCTCCTCAAGCTTGTTGTTGATCCTAAGGAGATCCCTGAAGAGGAGATCATAATCCTCGGCTTCGGTCTGGACATGGGATACTTTGCAAAAACTGCAGGGGATATAGTGAGGAGGCATGAGATATCAATTTCCTCCAAGACAAAGATAAAGGAAGCGTCTTTTATCATGCTTAAGGAGGGTGTGAAGTCTCTCCCTGTTATGAAAAACAAGAGACTTATAGGAATACTCACTGAAAGGGACATTCTTAACAAGGTTATAAAGAGGGGGATGGAGAAATGAACTTTCTTTTGAGCCTTGCAGTAATGCTGATAGCAGCAAGGATATTCGGAGAGGTTTTTGAGAGG
>CP070801.1:619565-625366 GCA_020343575.1 Candidatus Aenigmatarchaeota archaeon | reverse complement strand
TCGATATTCGTGGGTAAAAAAGAGACAGGTCTTGCTCTGGAGAAGGGAAGATCAAAAATAGCTTCAGGGATATTCATTTTCCTTGCGATAATAATATCACCCCTCCCATACGTCTTAGGAGTTCTCAGCTTTGCCTACATTGTGATTCTCGTTCCGACTGACCTGGTATTTTTATCATCTATATTATTACTGGCTAAGGGAAGAGGAAAAAAGAGGTTTTCAAGGGTAAGCAAGATCATAAAGATAGGCATGTTCCTCGCTCTTGTAGCTTTTATTTTCGGCGTTTTGTTCTAGATTTTCTTGATTTCTTTGACCCCTTCGGTTTCGGTTTTTCTTCTGGTTTCTGGAAGGGCTTCTTGAGGGATTTTGCATATCTCTCCTGTATCTGTTCATAATCCTCTATTGTGTCTATCACTCCCTCAACCGTGGGTTTCTTCTTATGCTTCTCCACGAACTCATGGATTTTTGCGTGTCTGAATTCCCGAATGAAGAAAGCAGGTACCACACAAGAAACGATGTAAGGGATTACAATGAGATAGACAATGAAAGGGATCGCTGCAGAATCAATTACATTGTAGGTTAGGGGAGACTCAGGAAAGAAAAGAAACGTCTGGTCAAGTAACGCTATCGCGGCAAAAAGAATAATGAATATCGCTATTCTCCCCCATGTTGGTTTGAAAAGCTTGACCCAGACCATAGAATCATTTAATTATTACAAATTTTCATATAAATAACAACTAGAAAAAGTCACACTGGGCCTGTAGTGTAGTGGATAGCATAGAACCTTGCGGAGGTTCTGACCCGGGTTCAACTCCCGGCAGGCCCATCAGTTCTCTATGTGCTTATGGAAACTGGGAATGGTGATATAGTGCCTTACAATTTCGAACAATCTTATCACAATCACAATGGAAAATCCTTCAGCGATTGTCATGCTCAAGGGCACACCAAATATATTCACGAAGAGATATGAATACGAATAATATCCAAATGCAACCGAAATTGTATCAAAGTATAAACCAAATATCATGGCAAAAAGAAAATATAGAAAATATAATTTCCTGTTTTTCTCTTTGTATAAGATAACCAAAAAGACTATAAGTAAAACCAGCCAAATTCCAGACCAGAAAAACAACACATCAGACATGTTTTACCACCTTACTTGAAACAAAATAACAAAAACTCAAGTATGGAATATAAAGCAACCATGTATATAGCGATATGTTCAGAATCTTTGGTTCTGAATGATAATACCATATACCAATGGCTATTGGTAAAATTTCAAAAATAAGGTCAAGAATTAAAGCCAACAGTCCTATGAAAACATAATCTTTCCATCTTTTATTATCGTAGAATATTATTATCAAAAATACCACAAAATTCAACAGAAAGAAATAAGCATGCTCCATAGTTATTAATTATTGCAAATAATACTAATATATGATAAAAATATCAAAAGAAGAAATTGAAGACCTAAGAAAAAACAATAGAAAATTCTTAAAGGAAATAAAATTTAAACTTGGTTCAAACCCTGCCAGAAGGTGGTACAAATACAAAAATCCGATTAAACAGGCAAAGAACTATTTCATTGTTTTAATATGTAAACACTTACCTCCATGTGAATTGAAAAATCATTTATATCGGTTAATAGGAGTAACAATAGGCAAGAACGTGTCAATAGCGAATGATGCCATTCTTGATCCTATATTCCCAGAGTTAATCAAGATTGAAGATAATGCGATTATCGGATGGGGAACTAAACTATTTACGCATGAATTTACTTTGGATACATTTAGAATTGGATCCATAATACTCCGGAAAAACAGTATGATAGGAGAGTTTTCTGTTGCTAGACCAGGAGTAACAATAGGGAAAAACTCGATGATTGCAGCCATGTCTTTTGTTAATGAAGATGTAGAGGACAACTCACTTGAAGGCGGGGTCCCAATTCACATCATAAAACATTACAAAAGAATGAACCAATAATCAACCCGCCTTAATCAGTTTTTCCTCATCAGGCTCAAGGAAGAAATTCCCCTCTCCTGCATCTTTTTTCTTTCGTTTCTTCAGGATTACCCTGAGGTAAGGTAGGTAGTCCCTCTTAACCGTTCTCTTGCTCGAGTGGGTGAAGCTTCCCAACCTCTCGCAGAGGGAATTCATCATTGCTCTTTTCTGTTTTGACCTCCCCATCATGGCGAGTTTTCTGGGGTACTGGTACGGGGAAAAGCCATGCTTTCCCTCGTCACGGAAGAGAGAGACAGACGATAACATATCAATCATGAATCCCTTGAACCTCCAGTTCTGCTGCCTTGAAACCCAGTTCCTGAACATGTCCGCTTTCGATAGGATATCATAACCTTTCTGCATGTTCTCAGGGGTTCTCAGTTCATTTGGAAGGTTTGCCTCGATCCACCAGAATACCTCATCAGGGTCTTTGTCCACGTTCTGTATCGCTTTCTTGGCTGCGGTCATGCTCTTTGAGTGGAAAACCGTTGGCAGAATGTTGAATATGTTGCTCTCCCTCTCCCTGTAACCTAGGATTTGCAAGTCAGGATTCTTCAGACTTTTCTTCCCATATGCAACGATCTGCAGATCCGATATCGCTGATCTGAGGTCTCCCTGTGACCACCTTGCCAGGTTTTTTAAAACATCTCCCTCCGTCTCTATCCCCTCCTGTTTGCAAATCAACTTCAATTGCTTCTCAACTGAGGCTGAATGAATTCGATTGAACCTCACAAGTTTGCAATAATTTCTCAGAGGAATGAGTTTTGATCTCCAGGGATCGTTCGCTATAAGAAAGACCGGGAACCTCGATTCCTTTATTATCTTGACTATCGATGTTACTGCTCCCCTGTCCTGTGGTGATATGCCATCAATCTCGTCTATTAATATTATCTTTCCACCATGAAAGAGCGCTTTGGATTTGGATGCGTTCCCGAAAAAATCCTCAATATCTTTTGCATTCCTGGTATCCGAGGCGTTCAGTTGAAGCAGGAGATGCTTCTTTTCCCTTGCCAGAAGCTCGACTGCTAGAGTCTTACCAACACCGGCAGGACCATGGATAAATAAAGCTTCCCTTGGCTTCCATTCCCTGAGAAAATCTGTTATCTCATGCAGTGCCTTTGGCTGCCCAATAAAACCGGAAAGCTCCTCTGGCTTGTACTTATCCACCCAAAGATCCATAACTAATTCTTTTTTCTGTGATTTTTATAGGTTAAGACTCAAAGAACTAATCCTTTTCTTGCAGGTAGAAATAGGCTGATTCTGCAGCCAGTCCACCGTCCCCTGCAGCTGTCACAATCTTCTTTGCAGGGTTGTCGCAGCAATCACCTGCAGCGAAAACACCGGGAACATTGGTATTCTGTTCCTTGTCTACAACTATATATCCTTTATCATCGATTTTTATACCCAAATCCTTTGCAAGCTCTGATGTTGGTATGGTCCCAAAGGATACAAAAATACCATCTACTAGGACTTCCTTTTTCTCACCTGTTTTCTTGTTCTGCAGCACAGCGGATTTAACGAACTTGTCTCCCTTTATCTCAATACAAACCGTGTCCCAGATTATCTTTACACCGGATTTGAAAATCTTTTTCTGCCATGACTCAGTAGCCCTCAATTTGTCCCTTCTATGAACAAGACTTGTATCAGCCCCGATCTGATCAAGTAGAATTGCATAGGTAACGGCTGTGTCTCCACCACCCAAAACCAAAACCTTTTTTCCCTTGAACAGGGGACCATCACAGGTTGCACAGTAAGAGACGCCCTTCCCTGAAAATTTATCTTCACCCTTTATGAGTCCTTTTCTGTGCTTGGAACCTGTTGCTATGATTATGGTTTTTGTTTTACACTTGAATTCATTATTAGTGACCTCAAAACCACCCTTAATCTTTTTTATCTTGTTTACCTTATCCTGTTTGATCTCCACACCGAGTTTTTTTGCATGATCCCTGAACTTCTCCATCAGTTCAGGTCCCTTTATACCCATGGTCCCTGGCCAGTCATCCACGATAGAGGCCTCGTCTATTTGGGGAAGAGATCTAGGATCGTTCAGAATGAGGGTTTTGAGGTTCCTTCTTATAGCGAATATCCCTGCTGTTATTCCAGCAGGCCCTGCCCCTATTATCAACACATCATACATAACATCACTTAGAGTATGATTTCTCCAATGACCTATTTAAATAATTTTCCAGTATGTTCGTCGATTCAAGATTTCCTTATCTCAACCACAGGCCTGTTACCTGAGATCCCTTTGTTCTCAATGGTGAGCCTTAAAATCCCCTTGCTCTGGTCAAGACTCCCCTCTATATCTATGTCTGTATAACCCAGCAAAACCGTTAGCGGGTAATAATCCCCCAGGCCGAAACCAAAACTTGGTGATGGGTATTTTAAAAACTTGTCTGATTCCACACCCACTATTTCCTTCTCAATGTTGTTCCAGTCCCCCTGTGAAAGCACGAGAAACGTCTCCTCTTCCGCATCCTGGTCTATCTCCAGTGTATGATATGTGACAGTGTTGGAAACTCCAAGGGAATTCCCGTCTGCTGCAACCAGACCTGTAAGATAACCCCCTGAGTAAGAGGCCAGATAGTAGTGAGGCGGACTGGTGTAGTTTACAGTACCCAAACTCCCAGATGGAACCTCTCCAACACCCGGTATGTAAACCGTGTTGCTTGTATTGTTTATGTTCAGACGTATCTGTATGGTGTGACCCTGTCCCTGGACTTTTGGAAATGAAAACAATACAAAAATTGCCAGTATGATCACAAAGAATGGAATAACGTATCCCTTTCGCATAATAATAATTTGTTTTTCCCGGTATTAAAATCACCACGTCAGAACCCTTATTTTCACTACATTGTTATCTTCTTTTATGCCATGGGTTTCCTTTACGTACACATCGTACCCGAGAGGTGGAGTCGTGCCATAACCAGTGGTCACATTGTTGATCTCCAGCTCCACCCTGAAGTCCTGGCTTATTCCCAACAAGTTTCTAAAACTGTAGAAATTCGTGGCAAGCATCTGGTTTATCTTTGTCTGGGATATCGCTTTGTTTTTCTCAGATACCCATGGAATCACCTGGGTTGCGTTCGCAAGGGAGAAACTTGAATTGCAGAAGAGGCTAACGTTCTCATCATAATACCTCATTTCGAATTTATTTTCCCCTTGGATTAAGTCTGCCTGCCAGTAAACCCTGTTCCCAGATATGTAGCATGGGAGAGACTGGTTCCCCGAGAAGATCCTTGTTGAGTTTTTCGAATACCCAGGCCAGGAAAAATCCATGTACAGAACCCTGCTCCCTACCTCTGTCGAATTGAACACAGCAGGAACATCATACACATCTATGCTGAGGAAATCCATAACCTTGTCGCTTATACCCTCCACCCCGGCTCTCATATCAGGCGTAATGGAAAAGAATCCCATGTAGTAAACAAATGACCATGAAACAAAAATCAAGAAAAGCGCTATAGCTATAATCCAGTCAATATTCATGTGACCACTATAAATATTTGTTTCCCATGATTAAAATGGGTTATCATTGTAGCAATTTATTAAATTCCGAATTCAATTATTCTCATGGATATGCTCTGGAACCTCCTTTCGGTATCGAATGAATGGTTAATGTGGATTTTTCTTTGCATCTCATTGGTAATTCTATATTTCCTGCTTCGTTTTCTGATATGGAAAAAGGAGTACCCAGAGGAGAGAAGGGTTTTTAAGAGGTTCTTGATTGTTTTTCTGGTCAGCATAATCATTACAGTGTTGGTGATACATGGTCTGAAATCCACTCTCCAGGTTCCCAG
>CP070801.1:616348-619465 GCA_020343575.1 Candidatus Aenigmatarchaeota archaeon | reverse complement strand
CGGTCAGGCCAAGGGTATCTCCGGGTTCCACACTATCTATCACCCTCTTTATATGTTCCTCTTGAGGATTGCCTATTTTGAGTTTATCAACCATGTCCATATTGAATATACATGACAGGCAGTTGTTGTTGCACTTGAAAGTCAGTGGCCAGTCAACCATAAATCTCACCCATAAACCTCTCTGGGATCTTTAACAATTTCTCCCTTTACTGGTTTTATTTCCTTATCACCCATTACATCAACATAACCTTTCATAACACCAATACAAACAAGCCTGTATCTGCAATCTTTACAGGCGTTTACGAGTATGTTATCTCCCTTCCTTTTTTCATCTAGATTTGTATCCATATGTGGCCAGAACATTTTTGTTTGTAGTTCCGTCATGGAGGAGAATTCCTCATAACCCTTCATGAAACAGACTGGATAGTTCAGGGTCCAGCCCTGCTTCCCGGCGTCTTTGAGGATATCTATTGCTTTGTGTATGTATTTTTCGACGTCCTTCATTCTTGGTATAAGGAATTTGTTCTCCTTTATATGACCGTCTATTGTCGGAAAAATCAGACAGACAGACCTTATATAATCCTTGATCATTTCCATGGTTTCAGGGAGGAATTTATAGGTTTTTGAGGTTATAACCGTGTTTATATCTATGGTTTTATCATAAGAGTGGAGGTTTTTCAATCCCTTCATCGTCTGCTCAAAGGACCCTCCAACCCCAGATAAGCTATCGTGAAGTTTCGCATCAGGGCAGTGAACAGAAAAAATGGCTCCGGTTAAACCAGAATTGACCATCATTTCCGTGAACTTGTCATAAGAAAACATTCTTCCGTTGGTCGTTACCCGAATTTCCCTAATGCCTTTGTTTTTAGTGTAAGAGACCAATTCTAAGATATCCCTTCTTATCGTAGGTTCCCCTCCGGTGAAGTTTATTTCTTCTGGTTTCTCTAAAACAGCCCTGTCTATATCATCCAGAACTTCTTTCGTGGTCTTATCAAAAGACCTCAGTTTGTCTCCTACAGAACAGAACAGACAGTTGTTGTTGCAGGAAAATCCAGTTACTATTTCTATTTTTATTATCTCAACCATAGTATCACTAAAATTTATAATCCTGAGACATCAATTCATTGGCATCCTCTATCATTTTTCCAGGAACTGGCTTGAACTCCTCGAACCCGAACATTTTTGCGTACCTTTTCCACGGACCCAGACATAGTTTGTAATATTTACATTTCTTGCACGATTCCTTCTTGATTCTAAATTTGTGTCTGTTTTCTTGAAGTGATACGTCAAAATCGGGTCCTATCAACCGCGAATCCATGGTCCCCATTTCCGCAATGGTGAATTCATAACCTTGCATTAAACAATACGGGAAGGAATATATCCATATCTCTTTGTCTTGTCCCTCTTTTTTCACCCTTCGGATGGCTTTGTATATATAAGGGGCAACCACACTCATTCTAGGAGGCATGATACTTTCCTTATATGTGTAGGCATGCCCATCTATGATGACATAATTTACGTGCATCCCTAGTGGATTGAATTGAAGCAGAAAATCCGTTATTTTTTCCAGTCTTTTGTAATTCAATTTGTTTATCACCACACTGAACCGAAGGTTTTCCACATTCAGTTTGTTTAGATTTTTGATACCCTGTATTGTCTGATTAAAAGAGCCCTTCACCCTGTTTAACGTATCCCCGAGTTCTGGGTTATCAGCATGTATCGAAATCAAAAATCTGTTAGCTCCTGATTTAACCATTTTTTCCGCAAAATCCATATAGGAGAACATCCTGCCATTGCTTTGAATTTCGATAGTTTTGAAGCCAAGCTTTTTGGAATACTTGACCGCTTTTTCCAGGTAATTTATTATTGTAGGCTCCCCACCAGAAAAGGATATTGTCCCAGACTTCACCCTTTTTCCGTAATTTATGTGTTCTTTCACCACTTTCCAGGGTTTAATTGTCCTCTCTGGAAGTTTATGTCCAACAGAGCAGAAAATGCAGTTGTTGTTGCATACCCATCCCATAAGGATTTCCACTTTCCCTATTTCATATTTTGGTTTGTCCATAACCATAATTTTCACTAAATAATTTAAACATCAGACATCTTATCGAAATATGTTTTTGGATCGAAGCTTTCGGTATAAGCTTCATTGAATACGATGGTATCATCTTTCCCGACAGGGGGTGTTGTTTTTTCGGGCAGACTGTTAAATAATCTCCAGCACTGGGGATCAGAAGCGAACACATCGTTGAAATATCCGTAAGCCACACATCTCGCTCCACCGAAACATTTTTTGAAAAACTCACAGTCTTTGCAAGCAGATACATTTCCCTTATTTCGCAGTTTCCAGAGGAAGTCCGATGTATACCAGATATCGATTAGACTCTTCTCCAAAACGTTCCCAACTTTTACAGGAAATCTTCTGCATGGAACAACATCTCCATTTGGAAGTATAGAAAAACTATCATAACCAGCAGAACATCCATGTGTTTCGTAGTTTTTATCCTCAGTGAGCCACAAAGAATCCGAACAATGTGCTAACATACGTACACCTTCTTTCTCAAGTTCTTTCTTTTTAGCCATAATCAGTGAATAAAAATCCTTCAGCTCTTTGGGGTTAAGCATTTCGAGACTCTCTCCCATTCCTATGGGGACAAGCCTCCCTATACCGATTAATTTTACGCCCAAATCTCTCAAGAAATCAATAAGATTTGGTAAATCCCTGTAATTCTTTCTATGAGCAGTTAAGGAAACTCCTGTAGTTAGACCAAAATCCATTAAAATTTTTATTCCGTTCACAGCCTTTTTGAACGCCCCCTTGCCCCTTATTCTGTCATTAAATTCTTCTGTTCCCTCTAGGCTTATCTGAACCCCAGAGACCTCGTTTTTATTCAACTTCCTTGCAACATCTTTCGTTATCAGAGAGCCGTTGCTCATAACCACTAATGATGTAAACATCCATTTGTTATTTTGTATCTCTTCAAGAAGTTTGAAAAAATCCTTCCTGAGCAGAGGTTCCCCGCCAGACAAGGATAGCTTCCTGGCTCTTTTATTATTATCAAGTTCCCATATCCTGATCATATCGATGTACTGTCTTAGAATCATGAACAATTCTCG
>CP070801.1:608879-616248 GCA_020343575.1 Candidatus Aenigmatarchaeota archaeon | reverse complement strand
CAATCTTCTTAGATACCGGCTCAAAACCCGAGAAGAGATTATCAAAAACAAGAACTATCGCTGAAAAAAGGAAAAGCACACCCAGGAATCCTGAGTAGAGGAGGTAGAAATACCTCACACCACCCCATGCACCACTAACAACTGCAAGGGAAAGACCAGACAGTATTCCATATCTCCAGGAGCTGTTCTTGAAGGCCTTTATGAAAAGGAACACCGAAAGTAGCGTGAAAAGTCCTGCTATGGGCTCTTTCTCAAAGAACCCTGCAGAGGTTCTGGTTATGAATGCAGGAGTAGTTGCAAGGAAGAATGCAGCGAACAACCCTGCCTTTTTACCAAACATTTCCCTTCCTATGAAGTACATCACAACAACAGCCAACGCCCCTAAGGCAGCTGGCCATAGTATGGCGAAATGTAGGAAATTCATGTTCAAACCAATTGTGGTCAGAAGCGTATAAGATATCGCAGGCAGATACATGGGAACCATGTAATCAAAATACCATGAGTTCACACCAAGAGGATAATATCTTAGAGCATCATTCTCAGGCAGTTGAAAGTTATTATATACCAGATGCTCACTCATTCTGAAGATATGGAAGGGGTCAAGGGCCTGCAGCTCACCGTATTTTGCAGGAAACGACCTCAGCCAGAACGCTGACAGAAATATCACTAGAAGTACAATTAAGTGCCAATTATTGGATACCCACACCCTGATGTTCAGTTCTCTTTTCATACTACCAATTAATATAATTGATATGATAATAAAAGTGTGATTTAAATATATAAAGTTTTCTGTTTTTTACTCTTGAGTGATAATAACAATATTTATCTATTATATAATGATAGTATACAAAAATAATATACAAAGTTTAGAAAGGAAAACCACACGATTTTATGATAAAGATATTTACTGATGAGGAAGACATATGGAGAAGGATATGGAATGAGACAGATGTTAGAGAATACAACAAGGTCAATCTTGGTGATGCTTTAACCAAAACACTATTGAGGTATCTGTCCAAGGAATGGAAGATATTAGAGGCTGGCTGCGGGACCGGGAAATGGGTATTGTTTCTTAACAAAATGGGTTATCATGTAGAGGGAATAGATAACGAGAAAATGGTGATAAGAAAACTCAAAGGGATGTATAAGAACATACCCGTTAAGATAGGTGATGTCAAGCGATTGGAGTACCCTGATAATTCTTTGGATGCATACGTATCAATCGGTGTGGTTGAACATTTTGAAGAGGGACCGGTTAGGGTTTTGAAAGAGGCGTACAGAGTATTAAAAAAAGACGGTGTTATCATATTATCAGTACCTTATGAAAGTTTAATACAGAGAATCGTATGCAAAATCCGTAAAAGAGAGATTCTCAAAGGCAAGATTTTTCACCAGTACTATTTCTCAAAGGAGGAGATTCTAAATTTTATGAAAGAAACTGGTTTCAGAGACTTCAACATTAGGTTTTATGACAAGTTTTCCTTCATCAGGCGCAGAGGTGTTGTAAAACATATAAGAAAGAAAGGGGGTTCTAAGCCAGTTTCAAAGACACTGGTAAAAAAAATATTTTCTCTAGCACCTAATTTTATGACTGCACACATGATACTAATCGTAGGGAAAAAATAATCACCTTTTCACTGCTCTCTTGAATTCCCTTGAGAATCCCTTTGCATCATCTATTATCATCTGTGCCGCGTTAACCAGAACCTTCTTGGGATTCTTTGCTCTAACTATGATTTTTGGTTGAGAAAGATAAGGATGCTCTATCATGTAGGAAGCCTGGTCTGCTTTTTCCTTCCATGCATTCTCCCTAAGGAGATTCAGCAGAGTGTGAGACTCATCTAGGACCTCAACCTTCAATTTATCCTTTCTTTTTTCCAAAACTCTTAATTCCATATGCCTCACTTAATACCTAATATTATTGTATATATATAAATTGTTATTGCTAAACCGAACCTATAGCTTCCTCAACTATTCCTGAGAACTTGCTCTTTATGCTGGCAAAGGCTTGTTCATCTTTTCCTTCCATAGTAAGTCTTACAGTAGGAGATGTGTTTGAAGCCCTTATTAGAGCCCAACCATTCTCCAGATCAATCCTGACCCCATCAAGGGTGTTCACATCACTGTATTCTTTCGTCATTTTTTCCTTAAGCTTCTCTACAACCAAGAACTTCTTATCATCATCACACTCGAAGTTGACTCTTTGGAATGGATAAGAAGGGATTTTTCCCACAATTTCTGACAGTTTCCCACTCTTACCTGAAAGAACGCACGCAAAGTAATAGGAGACCGCAAGAGAGTCATCAGCAGGAAATATGGACGGAATTACGTAGTGACCTGCCCGCTCAACACCGAAACTCGCATTGAACTTCTGTACACTGTCCATAAGGAAGGTGTGTCCAACCCTTACCCTCTTGACCTCCCTATCAAACTTTTCTGCAACAATATCTATTACCCTTGTACATTCCACATTCGCAACGACAGGTCCCTTCTCTTTCTCAAGCAGCTTACTCAGTATGATGTATGATGTCTGCTCAGGTGTTAGTGTATTACCATCACTATCAATTATCACAATTCTGTCACCATCTCCATCATAAGCAATCCCAAAGTCTGCTCCCCTCACTTTGTTTTTTGCCTCTGTCAGGGGGTCCTCGAAGTTGTCTGGTGAACGGTTAGGAAAGTTCCCATCAGGTTCTTCAAAAACCATGTCCGCTTCGAATCCGGCTTTCTCAAACAGCTTCCTAGCAACTGCCCCTGCCGCTCCATTACCACAATCCAGAACTATTTTCAGCCTCTTTTGGGGCTTGATTTTTGAAACCATGAAATCCACATATTCACCCAGAACCTCATTCGTATCTATTCGCTCAACCCTGCCTTTATCCTTCTCGAGAACTTTTTCCTCCATGGATAAATCCCTTACCTTGTTGTTGTCCTCCTCCAGAAAACCAACAGCATTCTTGTGGAAGAACTTGATACCGTTCCATTCTTTGGTGAGGTGGGACCCGGTTATGTATGCAAACGGGATTTCTCTTTTCCATGCGTAAAGAGACCCTGCACCTAGTGGAACCATGCCAACATCTATAACATCCTTGCCGGTCTTTGTGAAACCCCCTATGAACGCTTCATTGAGACTCTTACCAGATATCCTCGGGTCCCTGGCAACCACAACTTTATTCTCTTTTAGAAATCTGGCAAGGGAATTTCCTATCACTTCCATTGTTTCCTCTGTTATGTTCTTGCCATAGACTCCCCTCACATCGTATGCCCTGAAGATTGAAGATTGCATATAGAAATGGTTAATGCGATACTATTTAAATTACTTGCCCCTTGCCAGCTTTATATGGGATTCTGCGAGCTCATATTCATGCGCTTCTGCAGCGATGAGGTTCAGATCCTGTGCAGTCACGGCTGCTCCTATTATCTCTGCAAGCTTCTTAGCATTGGATCCTGGTGGATCTCCAGGACCATAGCAACCCAGAATTTCCAAACATTCCTTCGCTGTTCCGAAGCCCGTTCCACCACCAACTGTAGCTATTTCCAGGCATGGAAGAGTTACACCGAAAATAAGATTATCTCCTTGCATCTCTGCATGGATGAAGCATGATGAGGATTCTGTTATCTGGGCACAATCCTGACCCGTTGCAATGAACATAGCGGCTATTGTATTTGCAACATTTGCATTGAAACCGCTAATAGTTCCAGCAAGGGATGATCCCTGATAGTTCTTAAGCTGATTCAACTCTACAATAATCTCTGGTTCAACTTTGAATATTTTCTTCACAACCTCTCTAGGAATCACAACATGTGTTTCAACAGATTTCCCCCTTCCGAGCAGAACGTTTATATGGGATGCCTTTTTGTCTGTGCAAAGGTTTCCTGTAAGACTCCTCAGCCTTACGAACGGATACTTTTCTCTCAAAACCTTTATCGCATTTGCTGAGTACTTGGTTGCGGAGTTCATTCCCATCGAATCCCCAGTCTGGAAGTAGAACCTCAGATGAACACGTCTCCCGATCTGAAAGGGTTGAATATCCAAAAGCCTGGATACTCTCGACTCTGATTCAGCAGCCTTCTTCATCTCCTGGTAGAGCTCTCTCTTTTCCCTTATCTTATCGCTTATTTCTTTCGCTTTCTCAGGGTCAGGGGTTTCTATCAGGGGAGCGCGGGCCATATGGTCTTTTACGACAATGCTCTTGATCCCCCCAGCCTCATTTATTATCTTGAATCCCCTGTTTATCCCAGCCACGAGGGCGGCTTCGTTGGTTGCCAAGGGAAGATAGAATTCACCCTTTGCATAACTTCCTAGAATCTTAACAGGCCCTATAACACCAAGGGGAACCGAAGCCCCTCCGATTTTTTGCTCTATACCTGTTGTTGGGGTATCCCTTTTTACGGATGAATTATCAACATAACTGTTTCTAATACCCTCAAATTTCTTGTTCATTTTGTTTTCCAATTCCTCAAGCCTAAGGGAGGCAGCCTTCACATTTGATTCTGACCACTTCTCAGGGTCCTTTCCAAAAACCCTCTCCAATATAGCAAATTCCAGCTCCCTGGATTTTATCCTACCTTCGAAAAATTCCTTCCTTACGTCAGACACACCCATGATTATCAAAACCTAACCAAGGGTTTAAATATTAATGCATAGGAAACGTTGATTGTCTTATTAATTAATTAGAAAATATAATAGGATACTATGCTCGACACCAAAAACGCATTGAAGAAGATAAGCAAATTCAAAGCAAAGAATATATTTTTACAGATACCAGAGGGTCTGAAAACCCAAGCCCTGGAGATGGTCAGCGCTCTCGAAAAGGAGGGACTAGAGGTTTTCATCTCAGTAGATCCGTGTTATGGAGCATGTGACCTTCGGGATCATGAAGCAAAAGCCCTAGGATGTGATGTTATATTGCATGTGGGGCATTCTGATTACGGACTTAAGAGCAGGATACCTGTCATATATGAGGAGTTTGAGATGAACTACGACCCTGTCCCCTTGCTTAAGAACTTCCTCCATGATCTAAAACCCTACAATAAAATCTCGCTAGTCACAACAGTTCAATTCCTATCGAGCCTTGGCCATGCAAAGAAATTCCTGCAGAAAAGAGGGAAGAGGGTTTTCATAGGAAGCTCTAAAAGAGGCAAAGCAGGACAAGTCCTAGGGTGTGATTTCTCTGCTGCAAAGAGTCTGGAAAGGGTTGTTGATTGCTTCCTTTTCATGGGATCAGGAACCTTTCACCCGCTTGGTCTCGCTATGGAGATGAAGAAGCCTGTTTTTTTCCTAGACTTCGAGGGTTCCCAGCTTCTAAGCCTTAAGGATGAGAAAAGGCGAATGGAAAACATAAGACTGATGCAGATAGAAAAAGCCAAGTCCTGCAAGAATTTCGGGGTTCTGGGTTCCACAAAACCAGGTCAGATGAGAGTCAGAACAGCAGAGGGGGTAAAGGAGAGGCTTTCTGAATTGGGGAAGAATTCATGGATTCTTGTGGCTGATGAGATAACACCGGAAAAGCTCCTTGGTCTTCAGATCGATTGCCTGGTAAACACCGCGTGTCCGAGATTGAGAGAAGACAGCAGGTTTTTCAAAAAACCGATTCTGGAACCCAGGGATGTTGAAAAACTCAGCGAATAAAATTCAAACCAAGCTTTTCTGCATAACTCACTGCTTCTTCAAACTCCTCAATTGTGAGACTTCTGCTGATATCCGGATACTCGCCTGCCTTATACTCGGGCCTGTACTGCTGCATTACATTGACAATAACCCTGTCCTTGAAGTTCTTTGCAATGAAATCCAGAATAGGTTTTGTACAACATTTCACATGACTAGGCAGAACCAGGTGTCTTATAACCAGCTCAGAATCCTTCTTCGCTAGAAGATGGTTCCTTGAGACAACCTCAAAATAATTTGAAACCTTGGAAAGCCTCTCTGCACACCTGTCGTTTCCATACTTGAAATCACTCAGGTAGACTTCCACTACCCCTTTGAGCAGATTCATGCTTTTCTTCGACATGTAGAAATTAGAGTTCCAGACAACGGGTATATCCTTCTTCACATACTTTAGGGTTTTCAGAACGAATGGGAGATATGGGGTTGGCTCCCCGCCTACAAAATTCACATTCTTGCAGTTGCAGTTATCGATTACCTTTGCGAGTTCCTTCTCCTTCATCTTTCTGGGGATTTCAAACCTTTGGGATATTGACCAGTTCTGACAGAACTGGCAGGAGAACGTGCAGGACCAGAAAAAGATTGTAAAACTCGGAACAAGGAAGGGCTCTTCACCCCAGTGATCAAATATTGATGTAACTAGCAACTCCTTTCCAACCTTGCAAAAGCCAGGTTCCTCTTTGTTTCTGTTTACTCCACATTTCCTTTCACAGAGTTCACATTTCTTAAGAACTTCAGATGCCCTCCTGATTTTACCCTCCAGGTTTGCTGATTTGAATCTCGGTTTTGCATCACCAGGAAGCATTCTTAGATAGTTTGGTATCGCTCTTTTCATAATTATTTCTTCGCTTCAGACTTAACAAAGTCGATTATCCTCTGTGCAACGTTTATGTCTGTTGCCTTTTCAATTCCCTGAAGACCAGGGTTTATGTTAACTTCTATTACCCTTACTTTCCCATCCTTCCCCTGAATCATATCAACAGCGCACAGTTTTGACCCTATTGCCCTTGCAGACTTCAGGACGATCTCCTCCATATCCGGTGTGAGCTTGAAAACAACAGCCTTGCCACCTGCGTATATATTCGCTCTCTTGTCCTCTGGTGAGGCTATCCTCTTGTACGAAGCGATAATCTCATCCCCGGCAACGATTCCCCTTATGTCTTCTCCGGGGTTATCCACATACTTCTCTATGAGTATCTCTTGCCTGAGGGTTTTCATGGTATCTATAACCGATTTTGCTGCCTCCTTGCTCTCTATGACCATAACTCCCTGGCCACCAAAACCGGATAGAAGCTTTATCATCAATGGAAGTTTCTGCCTTTTCACAATCTCTTCAGCTGACCTTCTTGACCCCGTCAAATATGTCTCGGGAACAGGTATATTGTTGCTCACCAGTCTCTCCAGGGTTATGAATTTATTGTGTGCAACTATTATGGTTTCTGCTGAGTAGGGCTTTCTCACACCAAGCTCATCGAGGAACCTCATAACAGGGTAACCAACCACCGCGCGCCTGGAATCTATTCTTGGGAGTATGTAGTCAAAATCCCCAAGGCTTTTCTTTTCGTGTATGGCATCCAGATTCTTGTCAACCTTGAGCTTTACATCTACAAGTGGAATGAACCTTGTATCTATGTCCGCCTTCTCCGCTTCCTCCAAAAGCCTCTTCGTCGTATATCCTATAACATTCTTGCTAGGACCAAGAAT
>CP070801.1:600204-608779 GCA_020343575.1 Candidatus Aenigmatarchaeota archaeon | reverse complement strand
TAGAGAGGTTTAGGGAACAAGTAGAAATCGTGGACATGTCAGGCGAGGCAGACACCGCAAAGATACTGACAAGGGTTAATGAACTCTTTGAAAATAACCCAGGACCATTCGAAGGAGGAATTATGGAGACAAAGGAAGAGATAAGGGAGGCAAGAGCAGAAATCCATCCGATAACCGAGTGGGTGAGGGATCCGCAGGGTTTTTTCACCATATACCCGAATGCAGAAAGAGAGGAGATAGTTGCAGAACACCACGACAGTGAGGGGAAGATGAAGAGCAGAATCTTTGGAAAATCAGCAGAGGACATATACCATCACATAATAAATAACAACCTGGTTTCCAGGCACGACCACGCTGCCTACCTGGGAAGGGAGCTTACAAAGGCAGAGCTTGCAATGAGGAACAGTCTGGACTACGAACAGGATGCTGATTTAAAAATCATGAAAGCGAATATTGAACAAATCAGAGAACCAGTAGTTCCCAGAGAACCAGAAATTTCCAGACCACTTCCCCCAAAGCTACCAGAAAGAAAAATCGAGAGGAAGGGAACCGGCAGGTTTCTGACCTACATCAAGGGAGGAAGAGAAATTGCATTGGAGGACTTTACAAGACAGGACAATGAGTTCAGGGGTCTTCTCAGGGAAAGAGGAATGTCAAGGGTGTTTTGATAGATATATCGGAATTGCAGGAGATTGCGGCAGAGTTTAGAAAGATGGAAAAAAGATTTGAAGTAGATATCAAGAAGAGGTGATGTTATGGAAAATACTAACGCTGGAAAGAATCCTTATCAGCCCCTTATAGTCAGAGGAAAGAACCTAGGTGAGGCATGGGAAAACGCAGTAAGGTCAATGATGCAGAATGGGTATGACAGGTTTGTTAAAGCGCCTGAATATCAGACCTGGACAAAGGATTCCCCAATGTTCATAATGGTTTTGGACCCATTCGCAAATCCAAGATTCTCTTCTAAGGCTCCGCTCACACAGGAGATGGCGGATGAGTATGCAAACAATCTGATAAACGGAATGCCAAAAGATAAAGAGAATTCCTTTGATTACACGTATTACTCGAGACTGAGACACTACCCGGATTGTCTGATAAGGGCGGGTATGCCTGCTGTAGCGGATGAGCACGAAATCAAGAGCTATGTGAGAAAGGTATCTGAGGGTAAATGTGTTGTGCAGAGAATAGACCAGGTGGAGAAAGCGATTGATATCTTCAAGAAGGATCCGACAAGGAGGACAGTGGTTATGCATACATGGATTCCCATGCGGGATCTGGCAAAGTTCACCCCCGAAAGAAAGGACACATCATCACCCTGTCTGGTGTTGGTCCATCCACAGCTTGTTGAGGAAAAGCTCCACTTCAACGTTGTCATGAAGACCAACGACCTCTATTCAGCCTGGCCCGGCAACGCCTATGCACTCACTGTTCTGCAGAAGCATATGGCAGACAAGATAGGAGTTGGTATCGGACACTACACACACTTCTCCATTGCCATGCAGGTGTACCAGGAGGTTTACGAAGCTGCGAAGATGGTTTAGAGTTTAGGAGGAAAAATGATACTACCAGACCATGAGATAAGGAAACTTCTCAAGGAGGGAAGAATACTCATAAAACCCATAGATGAAGATGTTCAGATACAGCCAGCAGGGGTTGACCTGAGACTCGGGAACGAGTTCAGAATATTCAAGTCAACATCACTTCCCTATATAGACACCAAGAAGAAGCCAGAGAACTACACCGATACAGTAAAAATCACTGATGACCAGCCTTTTATCATACATCCAGGAGAGTTCGTTCTTGGAACTGTGAAGGAGTACATAAAAATACCAAATGATATAATGGGTTCTGTTGATGGAAGATCTTCTCTGGGAAGGTTGGGGATAGCCATACATGCGACATCGGCTTCTATAAACCCAGGATGGGAGGGAATTTTCGTCCTCGAGATAACCAACATTGGAAGAGCACCCATTGCTATATACCCTGGAATGAGAGTAGCCAAGTTAACTCTTCACAAGCTATCCTCTCCAGCAGAAAAACCATACGGCTCAGATGGAAGATGGAAATACCAGAAACAGGAAGGAATCTCCCAGAGCAGAATTCATGAAGAAGGAGATTAGGAGTCAATATCCTACATTTTTAAATACTTACTATATTAATTAACCAAATAGTTAACCAATAAATAGAAGTGGTTGATATGGGATTGAGACCCGCGAAGTGCTACAAAAAACTGGAAAGGCCTTACACAAGGCAGAGCAGGAGAAAGCCCAGAAGAAGCTATGTCAAGGGGGTTCCTGACCCCAAGATACATAAATTCGAGATGGGAGATGCGGAAAAGGATTTCTCCATGAAGGCATTCCTGGTTTCGAATAATGGGGTTCAGGTGAGGCACAACGCTCTCGAGGCCGCAAGGGTTACAGCGAATAAGTACCTGGACAAGACCATTGGAAAGGAAAACTACTTCCTGAAAATTCTTGTCTATCCCCATCATGTTCTGAGAGAGAACACCATAGCAACAGGAGCAGGAGCAGATAGGTTCCAGACAGGAATGAGGAAGGCATTTGGAAAACCCATAGGAACAGCAGCAAGGGTAAGACCTGGTCAGAACTTGATGTTAATAAGGATTGACAAATCGAAGCAGAAAATTGCAAAGGAGGCCCTAAGGAGGGCATCAGCCAAGTTCCCCACAAGTTGCAGCATAGTCTACAAAAAGAAATAATCCTACTTCTTTCAAAAGTAAAGGGGTTTAGCCAAAACTAGGTAGGAACCCCATCACAAATCCTGCAAGATATGGTAGTACAAATATTGTTATCAAATAGAATATAATCCCAACTGCTATTGCGTGTATAAAGCTCAGTTCTCCAAAGAATGCCTTGATTAGCAGTATCCATATCAGTAGTGGGAGAATCATAACCAGGTAAGGGACAGGGGCTATATACGGGAGCAGGAAACCCATTATCCCTATCATGTTTATCAGATTGACAACAAGAACAGCCAGGAATGCGTTCCCAGGTTTTATGGGTTCCTTGAACTTCTTGCTGAAAATCTCCAGGATTACAATTAGGATTATCCCCCCTATTATGGTTGAGAGAATGATGTTTATTCCAAGGCCTATCCAGTAGGTATATGATTGGGACGTTGCGAGACCGTAGATTGCATCCAAGTCAAAGAAGTTTGATGGAAAGTCAACCATATTTATTTATTATCTCTCTGCTCTTTTAAATGGATTCTTATGTTAAGTCCTCCTTTATTATTTCCCCGGGCATGGTGTTTTTCCCAGGCCAGATCTTTCTCCCAGGATAAATAGATGTGTTTATTCCGGTACGAGCACCATCACCTATAACGGTTCCGAACTTCTCCCTCTCAGTATCAACCAGTTCATCTTTCACATGGGTTTTCACACTTTCCCTGTCATGCCTCAGGTTCGCAGACATGTTTCCTCCCCCAACGTTCACATCAAAACCCACTATCGAGTCCCCGAAATAGGAGAGGTGACCTATCCTAGTGTTGTCCATGATGATGCAGTTCTTTATCTCTACAGCGTTACCTATCCTACAGTTCGGCCCAATCGAAGTGAAAGGCCTTATATAGCAATTCGGCCCAATCGAGCAGTTCTCTCCTATCACAACAGGACCCTCGATATAGGCTCCATTCTTTATCACACTTCCCTTACCGACTGAGACGTTTCCCTTTATGGTCGCATTCGGCTCGACTTCGCCTTCAATCTGGGAACTTCTCATCTCCTTTAACAACCTCTCATTTACCTCTAAGAGGTTCCAGGAATATCCTATGGGTAGCCATTTTCCGTTGGAAACCACGTATTTCACTTCTACTTTCTTTGCAAAGGAGTTCACAGCTTCGTTCAGTTCATATTCTTCCCTTTCTGATTTCTTGAGTTTTCTTATCTCGTCGAATATCCTCTTATCAAGAATGTACATACCGCAGTTGGCGATATCTGAAATGAATTTCTTTGGTTTTTCGGCGAAATCCTTGATTTTGTTATCTTCAACTATCCATATACCGAACCTAGAGGGATCCTTAACCTTCTCAACCATAAGCGAGTAATCATAATCAAGAATATCCTTTATGTTGTCCCTGTGGTATATGTCATCTCCGTTCATCACAATGAACCTGCCGCTTATGTAATCCTCTGCGGGAAGAACAGCATGACCTGTTCCCAGCTGTTCTTTCTGTTCAACGTAGGTCATCTTGATGCCCTGGAATTTCTTCCCGAAATATTCCTCTATCATCTCTTTCTTATACCCAACGATTATTATTGCCTCGTCAATAAATCCCTTCAGGTTTTCCAGGTTGTGCTGAAGGATAGTTTTGTTGGCAACCGGAAGGAGAACCTTCGGCCTGGTCAAAGTCAACGGATTTGTTCTCGTTGATTTCCCAGCAGCAAGAATTACAGCCTGCATAGAATCCTTTTAACCCCTCCTTATTTAACTGTTACGGATTTCGCAAGGTTCTTTGGATAATCCGGGTTGCACCCTCTGAGGACTGCCAAGTGATAGGCAAGAATCTGGACGGGTATTATGTTAACGATAGGTGATGCGTCACCGACGTCAGGGACCTTGATCCAGTAATCAAAAACCTCGTTGTTCTCCGGGGCAACACCTATTATGCATCCACCCCTGGATTTTATTTCCATTGCATTGCTTATAACATCATCTTTGACCTCGTCCTCTGCAACCAACGCAATACAGGGGGTTCCCTTGTCTATCAGGGCAAGGGGACCGTGTTTCAGTTCTCCACCAGCAAAACCCTGCGCATGTATATAACTGACCTCCTGGATTTTTATCGCAGACTCCAAGGCCATTGGGTAGTTTAGCGATCTGCCTATTATGTACATACTATCCTTTTTGTAGATTTTCTCAGCCAGCCTCCTGATATGTTTCTCATATCGTGGATTCAACATATCGTTAACTTTGGAGGCTGTTTCTATTAGGAGGCGCCTGCCCTCATTCAGTTTCCCTGCGCATGCATATGCAAGGAGTGTAATGAGGGCAAGCTGAGAGGTAGCTGCCTTTGTAGAAGCGACTGCTTTTTCAGGACCGGCTTTGATAAGGAATGAATAATCGGATTTCCTATCAAGCGAAGAACCCATCACGTTAACGAGCGACATTATCTTTACTCTCTTCTTCTTTGCTGCTTCTATCGCTTCCAAAACGTCAGCGGTTTCCCCCGACTGTGAGATTGCGATGAGCAGAGTTTTGTCTGTCAGAAAGTGGTGATAGTTCGGAAACTCAGAGGAAACAATGAAGTTGATATGCTTACCAGCGACTTTTGAGAATATATACTCCCCTGCCAGGCATACGTTCCCGGCTGTCCCGCATCCGGTAAAGAACGTCCCGAAGGCGTTGTTTATTTTCTCTGCCATGCTCCCAATGCTTTTCACATCCTGGTTCAGTGCCCTCATTATCGTATCCTTCTGCTCCATTATCTCCTTAAGCATGAAATGCTCAAACCCGTTCTTCTCTGCCTGACCGGCATCCCAGCCAATGTTTATCAACCGCTTCTCAACATCTTCCCTTCTCTCAAGGTTGTGGAACTTTATACTTCTCTCATTTTTGTCTATAACAACCATCTCCTCATCATCCAGGTACATCACATTGTTGGTGTGGTCCAGAAATGCGGGTATGTCAGATGCCAGGAAAAACTCCCTCTTATCAGAATCCTTCACCCCGTTCTTCACCCCTACTATAAGCGGCGAACCTCTTCTTACCCCTATCATTTTATCAGAATTCCTGTTCAAAGCGACTATCGCATACCTTCCTTTCAGTTTCCCTACTGCTTTCTTGACTGCTTCCTCAAAACCCAGTTCTGCAAAATTCTCGATCAGGTGGGGAATTATCTCTGTGTCTGTATCGGATTTGAAACCATGACCCTTCTGCTTCAGCTCGTTTTTCAGCTCCTGGTAGTTCTCAATTATACCGTTGTGGACAACCAAGAAGTTTCCCTTGCAGTCAAAATGGGGATGGGAGTTTTCTTCAGAAGGAATACCATGGGTTGCCCACCTTGAGTGTCCGACTCCCATAAAACCGAGCAAGGTCTCCGGAAGATTTTCGAATTCCAAATCACTTATCTTTCCCTTATCCTTTTTTACAAAGAACTCGTTGTTGTGAAGCGTTGCGAATCAGTATGAATCGTATCCTCGGTATTCAAGCTTCTTCAGAGATTCAAATATTACAGGGGCAGCTACTGTGTCACCAATATAGCCAACAATACCGCACATGGATCATCCTGCTGGAGGTTTAACTTCTCCGAGTGTGACTCGCTATCTCTGCCATCACCCACTGAAGTAGTGTTCACTTGGTTAAGTCTTTCCCTACCCTATATAAACGCTTTATTGAAAAAATCATCAGAAACCCGAAGCAGAAAATCCCTGAAAAAAGCATATATTTATAAATATTATTAAAAAATTTATTATAATATTAAAATAAAAGTAATAGGGAAAAATGGAAAAGGGAAAGGATTTTTTGCTGAGGAGCAATGGAAAAAAACACACCATGGTACCCATAAGGCTTTTCGAGAAACCAGAGAACATGAAACTTTTTTCAAGTCAGCTGGGATGGAGGATTTTCCAGGAGTTCTACAAGCCCTCGTGCCCCATAGATGTTGCAAAGAAGCTGGGTGTGCATGAGCAAAAGGTTTACTACTACACGAACAAGTTCAAAAAGGCAAAGCTAATAAGGGAAGTCAAATCAGAGCCTAGGCACGGAACCATCGCAAAGTTCTATCAGATAAAGGATTTCGCATTCGGCCTCAGGATGGATAAAGTTCCGGTAGAGAGTGAGTTGAAAATCCATTCCCCGGTTCATGTGAAGTCCCTGGAACCTTTCATATTTGATGGGGACTTGAATGCGAAGATTATTGTTGGTTCACCTGATCCCCATGGTCCCTGGAAAGCAAGAGCGTCAGATTCTTGTTGTGCGATAGATTTTGCCCTTTTCATCGGGGCATTCACTAGGGGAAAGCAGGTTCCGAACTACAAGCTGGATACTGAGGTCAGGGAGAAGGATTTGAAGGGAAATCTTATACTCTTCGGTGGACCTACAGTTAACATGGTTACCAGGAAAATAAACAAGGAACTTCCCATATTCTTTGAGGTAAAGAGGGACCTGAGGAGAATAAGATCAGAACTTTCTGGAAAAATCTACAATGATGATGAGTGCGGTCTGGTCGAGATAGTGGACAACCCATGGGACAAGAAAGGAAAAGTCTTGATATTGGCAGGGAAGAGGTTCCATGGAACGAGGTCTGCTGTCCTCGCGTGGGTAAAACACATGGAAAAAATCATGAAGGGAAACAAATCCAACCCAAAGATTATAGCGAAGGTTGTCAGGGGATACGATATGAACGGGGACGGTATCATAGATGATGTGGAAATATTGGAATAAATGCCCGTCTGGTGTCAATTTTGCATATTTTTCTATTTTATTATAAAAATTAAAAATAAGTCCTAAAAATGATTTTGGAACAATTAAAAAAATATATAGTATCTTATATAATATTCTGGTAGACTGTGATACTATCATTATCTGTTCATGAAACTGTTTCACTATAGTTATATATACCAAGAGGGACAAAGAATTGTATATCAATCGTCTCGGATGCCTAGGTATGGCCATGGTGTATTCTGGGTATTTGGGATGATGTTTCAAAATTGGAGGAAAAAATGAACATAAGACAAATCTTGGCAGGAGGTTTAGCTGCCATAGCAGCAGGAGCAACAATAGCTTTCGGAGCTCTCGGCGCTGGATTAGGCGACTACGTAGTCACAGACACGGGACAGCTTTTGTCACCAATGATAGTGATTGGTGGAAGCCCGGCAGCAGCGCCAGACGCAGCAGACGTTCTGGGAGGAATTGACGTCGGAGTAGCTGTCGCAGGATATGCAACAAAGATGGTTACTGTCGCAGGAGCTGCTGGCATACCTTCAGTGTCTGATGGTACATTGATCACCAGTGACCTGAACAAGACTTACCTTACAAAGACATGGGACCTGGTAAAGTCAACAGTAACAGACACTGAGTTGCCGGTCTTGCTGGCAACGGGTACATTTGTTGATGTAAACACGTCAGAGATTTCCTACCAGCAGCAGATCGAACCCGGTTCAGGACTTAAAGTTGACTACGGTACAACAGTTGATTTCCAGGAACCATACCTTTACAGCACATTCGGTTCTGGAAAGACCTACAACACAACTGTCCTGTTCCTTGGCGGACTCGATCCAAGTGCGGTGGGTTCGGACTACAGCATAGAGCTTTACGGCAACGATTTCACCTTCGGACCAACCCAAACCCAGGGACTCCAGAAATTGACCCTGTATTCATCTGTGGGAGCACAGACTGTATCACTTACGGTTGGCGATTCTGTGGATGTAACAGTTGAAGGAACCCCATTCACAATAGAGATGTTTGCTTACCAGACATCACCTCTTGGGGTTTCGTTGAAGATAAACGGAGCATCAACAACCCCAACCGTATGGCTAGAGGGTGGAACCTACTCACTACCTGGTACAACAACAAAGGTTCTGGTAAACGATGTGTCAGTGCTTCAGCAGGGTGGT
>CP070801.1:596819-600104 GCA_020343575.1 Candidatus Aenigmatarchaeota archaeon | reverse complement strand
TCTTAGCGAGCCTGAGCCCGTTGCTTATAATCCAGTCAGTTGCCAAAACCCCAAACCCACCACCATCTGTTATTATTTGGACCCTGTTTCCTTTTGGAACTGGTTGGGTTGAAAGGACGCGAGCAAAATCGAATATGTCCTCAAGGTTTTCGGCCTCGATAACGCCAGACTGCTCGAAAGCTGCCGAGTATATCTCTGACTGGCCTGCCAGGGAACCTGTGTGTGATGAAACCGCTTTGTTCCCTTCCTCTGTTTTTCCACCCTTTAACGCAATCACGGGTTTTTTGTTTGCTACCTTGCTAACTATATCGTAAAATTTCCTCCCCTGTTTCACACCCTCGAAATATGCACATATCACCTTTGTCCTTTTGTCATTCGCTAGGTATTTTATCAGGTCTGCCTCATCAACATCCGCAGCATTCCCATAGGATATGAATTTAGATATTTTGTAACCTTTCATTGACATCCAGTCAAGTACAACAGATCCCAATGCACCAGACTGGGATATGAATGCTATGCTCCCCTCCCCAGGTCTCTCCAGTTTGTACCTTGGTAGGAAGAAGGTATCAACCTCTGAGTAGGGATCGAAGACTCCAACACAGTTAGGACCAACCACCCTTATCCTGTACTTCTTCAGTATCCACACAACATCAGCCTCAAGCTCAACATTACCTATCTCCTTGAATCCTCCTGATATTATTATAACTGCAGGAATCCTTTTCTTACCACACTCCTCCATAACCATTGGAACGATTTTCGCAGGAACTGAGATAACCGCCAAGTCAATCCTTCCTGGAATCTTCAACACGCTAGAGTAAGATTTATATCCCAAAATATCGCTAACCTTTGGGTTCACTGGATAGAGTTTTCCCCTAAACCTTCCCTCAACGAAGTTCCTGAATATTACATGGCCCACCTTCTTCGGGTTTCTTGAAACTCCTATCACTGCAACTGATTTTGGACTGAAAAAGCAATCGAGTTTTCCCATGATAAAAGTTTGTCTTAATTGTAATATATAGTTATTTAGCGGGGTTGAAACAATTATTAAATATGTCTATTTTCAGCAGGATTCTCAAAAAACCGGTCAAAGCAATCCCATTGGTGATTTTGTTTCTAATCTATGTTTTTGTGATTGTATTCGACGCCGTTCCACCGGGCTTGAGTTATCAGGGGTTTACTGTTATAATGATATTCTTTGCCACTATCTATCTATGGGCAACGGAAATCCTACCCCTTGCCGTATCTGCCTTTCTCGCGATTCTGATGCTTGCTGCCTCAGGTTCTGTGAGTGTTGTGGATAGTCTTTACGGGTTCGGGAGCTCTGTGGTTTTTCTTATAATAATTGGGTTCTTTCTGGCAGTGGGTCTGAGAAAATCTGGTTTGGACAATAGGATTGCCTATGGTCTGTTGAGAAGATCACATTCAGAGAACGCGCTCCTGATAAGTATCATAGTGATAACGGGTTTTCTGTCAATGCTCATATCCAACACCGCAACAACCCTTCTTATGGTTCCCATAGCGATTCATATCATGCACCAGGTCAAGCTCAACAACGAGGCCCTTCTTCTGGGCATCGCATACGCTGCGAATATTGGTGGGGTTGGCATACTTATTGGGACACCACCAAACATAATTGGTGCAGAGGCACTTGGTTGGAACTTCTATGATTGGATGGTGGCTTCATTACCAATTGCTCTCATAATGCTCGTTCTGCTTTATGTTTCTTTTATGATATACTTCAGACCTAAACATGAGAGGATTAAGAAGCATCTTATAGAGGATCTTGGACCAATGAAGAGGAAGGAGAAAATAACAGCCTCTGTCATAATCCTGACCCTTATCTTATGGATAACGTCCCCTATCCATAACATACCAACCATTGCTGTTGGTTTGATTGGTGGCCTGCTCATGTTTCTCTTTGTTTATGATTGGAGATATTTTGAGAAGAAGACTCACTGGGGAACCATAATACTGATAGCTGGCGCGGTTTCCCTTGGCTGGGCCCTTCAGCAAACAGGTGCAGTTGAATGGATAGCTACTGGGTATTTAAATATGACTGGTCTCACAAGCCCAGCACTGATAGCATTCAGCTTTGTTATTCTCTGTTTGTTCATAACACAGTTCATACAGAACACGGCAACAGCCGCTATGTTCGTTCCTGTTCTAGTTGGTCTCTCCCAAACACTTGGTATCCCGACAGAGATTCTTATCCTGCCTGTTGTATGGATTGTTTCAATGACCTTCCTGATGCCCCCAGGCACCGCTCCAAATGCGATTGTTCATGGTATTGGTAAGATAAAAACAAAGGAGATGTTTAGAGCAGGAATTATACCAACCATATTTGCGTTATGCCTGATATTTTTGTACATAATGTTTGTTTTCTGATTTTGATTCTATTATAATTTAAGTTCTGCTAAATCAATAATTAATCGTATGTTGAGAGACATAATCGCTGAGAGATATGAGGAGTTGCCTGTATCAACTATTGGGAAGTTCTTAAAAATTGCTGCAGAACGTAAGGATGTTATATCCCTTGGGCCAGGAGAGCCTGATTTTGATTCCCCTACACACATTATTAAAGCTGCGAAGAAACATCTTGATGAGAGATATACACACTACTCTCCACCAGGGGGTAGGTACAGGTTCAAGGAAGCCATCATTAAAAAACTGAAAAAGGATAATGGAATCTCTGTGGGGCATGAGAACATAATCGTAACGACAGGCTCAACTGAGGCGATACTTCTTACATTGGTAAGCACGATAGATCCTGGAGAGGGGGTTTTGATACCTGATCCAGGATTCCTCGCATACAAGCCAACTGTTGAGGTTCTGAATGGGATGCCTCTATCTGTTCCTCTTTATGAGGAGGATAACTTTGAAATAGATGTTGGAAAAATGGAGAAGGTTGTAGTTCCTAAAAAAACCAGGGTCTTGATAATGAACACTCCTTCGAATCCTACGGGAACGGTTTTTGGTAGGAAGGTCTTAGAGGAAATTGCAGACTTTGTAAGGGAGCATAATCTTCTAATAATATCTGATGAGGCATATGAGAAATTTGTTTACAATGATGCGAAACACATATCTATAGGTTCTCTCAACGGTATGGAGGACTATGTAATGACGCTTCAATCTTTTTCAAAAACCTATGCAATGCCTGGGTTTAGGGTTGGTTATGCGGCTGGTCCTGAGAAGATAGTAAAGGCAATGACAAAGCTCCACATATTCACAACACTTTGTGCTCCCACTGTATCCCAAGTGACTGCAACAGATGCTCTAAAGGGAGAT
>CP070801.1:589149-596719 GCA_020343575.1 Candidatus Aenigmatarchaeota archaeon | reverse complement strand
CTTTGGTTGATAAATACTTTATTTTGAAGAGCGACGCAACGTTTAAAAAAGTTAGCTATATAGAAATGATTATATGATTCATGCAATTTTTTCAGACTGGAACGGAACCCTCTTTGAATACCCAACAGCTGAACCCGAGAACAGAAAAATAGCCTACTCTATAAGAAATGATGCAAAAAACGCTGTTCTCAGGGGAAAGTTCTGGAGGGTTGCTGATTTTGCAAAACTCCTGAAAACAAAAAAGGAAGTGGAAAAAAGATTAAAGCAGTACCATGATGGTAATATACACCTCTGGAAGGTTTACGAGCCTTTCAATGAGAAGATTCTGAAAGGGAGACCCGTTACCTTCATAAACAGCGTCATTGATGAGTTTGCAAGGGAAAACGCTGATAAGGTTGATGGTAGAATCATCAGACCCATAAAAAACGCTCACTCTGATGGTAAAAAAACAGGAATACTCTCTGTATCCTATGATTACGTTATTAGTAGAACCTTAGAGGAGGCTGGTTTTCCTGATGCCTTTGATGTGATTGTATCAAATATTTTGAAGACAGACGGTGACAAAGCAATTGGTTTGACCTTTGATATTTATGGGAGAAAAAAAGAGGTCTTTGAAAAGGAATTCTTTAGAAATAAGATGCTGGGAGAGGGATTAACAAAAGACAATGTTCTCTATCTCGGTGATTCAGAGGATGATGAGCCAATTGCTGACCTCCTGGCCCCTGGCAACTTCATTGTCCCATTCTTTGCTACAGACGAATTTAAACAAGAATTAGCTTCAAAGTATGAAGCGTTTGTTCCAGAAGATGAATCAGACTTGGACAACTATTTCAAAAAGAGATAAACAACCAAAAAACACGTATATTCGGGAACTTCCTTATAAAGCTTCCGTCCAGATAAGCTTTTTAAATAGGGATTCAATTGGTCTTACATAAGGGCGATAGGAATGGGACTGTGCATAATAGGCCAGGAGAAATCCGAGAGTAACATAAGACTGCTCGAGGAGGCAAAGAAGAAGTTCGATTCGGTGTTTTTCGTGCCGATAGACTCCATAGGCATCGGCCTTAATACTGATTTTTCAATATCCTATAGGGCGTCAGATATACTCAAGTTTGATGCTGTTCTGCCCAGGATACCAAAACCATACCACTCCTATGCGTACCAGCTTCTTTCTTTATTCCCCTCCGATACATTCATGCCGATAAAACCAATATCCTTTCTCCTTGCAGATGAAAGGTTCTTCTTGTTAACGGTTCTGAGAAAGAGGGGAATACCCACGCTTAACCTCCACCTCACGAGATCCAGCAGGGCTGCGTCAAGGATAATAGACGAGGCGGATTTCCCACTGATACTCAGAACACCCAACAAGAAGATAGGGGTTGTGGTGAAGAACAAACTTGAGACAAAATCCATTATAGATGCCCTAACTCATTTACAGCAACCCATACTTATAGAGAGCATGGTAAAGGACATGGTTTCGGTCTATGTTGCCGAGCCAGGGGTTATAGCAAGCGTTAAGAAAAAGACAAAGGAGCCCGATATCATATTCTCTCCAGGCGAATATAAGAATAACAAGATTGACCTGGAAGTTGAGCAGCTTGCTCTGGAGGCAGCGAGGGCGGTTGATGCGCAGGTTGCAAGGATTGATATAAACCTCAACTCAGAACCCAAGATAGTTAACATTAACCTTAATCCGGACCTTATGATACCAAGCAAGGTTACAGGAACGGACATACCCGAGAGGATTATAGGTTCTGTTCACAAAAACTACAATGTTCACAAGGAGAGGCCACTGCTTATGAAATTCTTTGATGATGCAAAATCCGTTGTGAAGGATGTTCTGAAGACCAAGCAATTGTTATAAATTTAAAAAACAATCAAAATAAAGGGGAAATTGATGGCAAGCATAAACGAGATTTTACAGGGTGTGTGGGTCTGGATAACCAGCTTCACAAACGATATTATGCCTGTATATGTCCTGCCAAATATACAGCTAATAATACAGATAGTAATCCTGCTCATAGTCGGCTACATTGGAGGAAAAATAGGCAAGATAATAATAGTAAAGATCCTTAGTGTAACCGGTCTGAGGAAGATAACCATAAGGACATGGACAGAGGACATACTGAAGGCAATGGGTTACAAGGGAACGATAGTGGGACTGATTGGCGATCTTGTTAAATGGTTTATATATATCCTCGTCATCGGCGTCATAATAGACACGTTAGGATTTCCTGGGTTCGTTAACATATTCAATCAAATCGCTATATTCGTTCCAAAGTTCATCGTAGCTATACTCATCATAGTTATTGGTTTCTTGATAGCGGACTTCTTTGGTAAGATATTCGAGGAAGCAGGAAGGAGGTTTATAGGTGAAGTTGTGAGTTCCTTCTCAGGAGGTCTTGTTAAATACTCCATCGCCCTTGTCGCCATAATAATGGCCCTGGGAGTGATAGGACTTGATACAACCCCACTCAACATAATGTTCACTCTCATTCTGGCTGCAATAGTCGTGGTTCTCACCATAGGTATAAAGGACATGCTGCCCAACGTCACCTCCGGTATGTATCTCAAGAAAACCCTTAAGCATGGGGAGCACATAAAGATTGGCCATCACTCAGGAATCGTTGAAAAAATCGAACCCATGGCTGTGACCCTGAGACAGGGAAGCAAACGAATTCTTATTCCAAACCACATCCTGTCAGAGAACCCAATAGAGAGAAGAACAAAGTGATGGTTACATTTTTTCCTTTTGATTTAAAACAATAATCTGCCAAATATTATAACATGAAGATTAAGTTCTATCCTGGTTTCGTGGTTTACAAGAATGGCAGGGGTCCCACATACGTGACCCCCCACTCAGGACCTGCTCTGGAAACCACAACCTCCAGAGATGATAATTCAGAGACCGTTGCATCCCTTTGCTGGCTGAAGACAGGAGGGACACTCGTTGTTTCAAACATTCCCAGGAAGAGACTGCTTGGGGTTGACTTCAACAGGGATATACCTCCCCCAGAAAAGGCATTAGGTTACTATGAAAAGTTCAAGGAGGATGAAGACCAGGAAGCACTTTATAAATACAGAAAGAGATACGCATTCGTTGCGAAAGACATGGAGGACTACAGGAACAGGTTTAAAATGTACAGGGATTTCTGGAATGAGATCAAGAAGGGACATTTCATAGTTCTTGTTCACAGAGCATTCACAAGACTGAAGGCTATCCCCTCTGTTATGGACCTGTCAACCTTCCAGGGCAGGGGAATAGACACCAGATTCTTGAAGAGGGTGGTGTCGGACATAAACACCAAATATTCTGAATTCTTTGAACTCACGGATTTCGAGTACAAGAATGTTGCCTACCTGGAGCAGAAGAGGGCCATAAACAACATACTCAGAATATATGGGGATTTTGACCTGAAAAAAATCAAGGCAGACTTCTTGATCAACATAAAAAAGGATTTGAGTGTCATAAAGAGATATGCGAATAAGAGATTGAAAGAAAGGTTAGATGATGATTTCTCACCACAGAACTTCCTACTCGCAACCAGGAGCGCTTTGGAGAAGATCGGCAACCCAAAGATAACAATTGAGCATGTCTTCAAAGGTTCCCTTGCAACAGGCCCGAAAAGACAGCTTTTTCCAGCAAGAAACAGGATAATAATACAGTTTGAGCCAACAACATTTCTAAACTTCTGGTATCCAAATGAGGCATCAGACATGATAATTGAGATTGTAAACAGGGTGACAGAGAGAAGCATAAATAACTGATTTATTGAAAAACCTTTAAATTAAAAGTGAATAACATCACATATATTCCCTTAAAAAGCACGCGATGGCCTGGATAGGTTGGATTAAGCCACCTATCGAGTAAGTGGGCCCGTAGCTCAATGGATAGAGCGATGGTCTTCTATTCAAAATAGAAGATTCGAGGCATTTGCCTATGAGAGAAGAAAGCCATAGGTTGGGGGTTCGAGTCCCCTCGGGCCCGTGGAACATTTAACGGGGCTATGGTGTAGCTTGGCCTAGCATTGGAGCATGGGGAGATTTCCTGGATTGCTTCAGACCTGGGTTCAAATCCCAGTAGCCCCATCTCATCAGGGGTGATTAGAATGAAAATTATAATACACCATTTTGATCAGAATGCGCATGGTATAATAAGGTTCTCTAATCATGAGATTGTAGCCATATATGACGAGAGGACTGAACTCAATGGAAAAAGCGTAAGGGAACTACTTAATGTCAACAAGGATATCACGATAACAAGTAACTTCGATGAGGCATTGAAAAACAAGGCAGACATGCTGATTACAACAGGAGAGGGTCTTTATTTTACAAAACCAGAAAACGTACAGGATTGGAAAAGGAATGTTAAAAAAGCAATAGAGCATAAGCTCAGCGTTTACAACATGAGCAAAATCCTTTACGGAGACAAGACAGGGGAGTTCAAGACACTGGCAAAAGAAAATAATGTGAAATTTGAGGAAGCATCAGAAGTCTTTGGGTTTGAAAAATTCTCTGAATTTGCAATAAAGGGTTTAGAACACCCTGTCAAAACCCCAGTAATTAACTTTACTGGAACAAGCATGAATAGCGGCAAAATAACCGCGATGTTTGTCATGAAGCGAGAACTGGAATCGTTGGGAAAGAAGGTTGGTGTTGTGGGAACAGAACCAAGCAGTGTTTTTATGGGAGCAGATGAACAGATCATACCAGAGGTCTATCCCACTATGAAGGGAGCTCCCACGATCTTTGGTGCAATAAAGAAGGTGGAGAGTGAGAATCACCCGGACATCATCCTGGTAGGCAATCAAACTGGCCTGAGGGCACCTGTACTTGATGTAAGGGAGTCCAGGGCTGGTGCAATTGTGGCATGGCAGATACTGCTTGGCTCAAGCCCCACCAAGATAGTTCTTTGTAGCAAGTGGAACATGATAGAGGAGATAGATCCCCACCTTGAGCTCATCAAGAACAGTAGCATAAAGGCGCCTGTAGTTGCAAATATAATAAACGGGCTTGGCTGCGATAAGAACAAGCTGCCGGGCATACTCTCCGGGGTAGAGGAGAGATTTGGCCTTCCTACCTTAGATGTTATATCAAGCCCAGAGAAGCTGGGAGAGCTGGCCAAGATACTGCTAAGATAAGAATTTAAATACTACTTATTAATAACAAATCATGAAAAAGGAAGAGATAAACCAAGGCCTTGAGGAACTCAACAAGATGGTTGGCTGGAACAAACTACTTAGCCTCACCAATCCTGAAAACCTCGCAGAGGAAAGGAAGAAAGTTCTGGAAAACCCCTCATACAATCCCTATTTTGTTTACTCTGCTTTCTCTCCAGACAAGGATATTGAACAACAGATTCCCATTCTTAATGATAAAATAGGCAGATACATGGAGGATCTCGAAAAGGATGTTAATCTGGGTCTTCTGGAGCAGTTCCAGCTTAGCAACAGATACCTCAGAGTCAGGGACACTTCTGACTTCCAGGATGCTTCAGCTGCCATTTTTTCAAGGCCAGATCAGCATGATGTTGAATGGGCACAGAAAAACTACAAAACCAAACTCCCAGAGGAAAGCAAGACTATAGCCCCCGAGATGGTAAGGAAATTCATGCTCCTTTACATGAATGGTATACCTCAGATAGAGAGAGAATACGAAATACTCATAGATCCCAACAGGGCAAACATCATGGTTAAAGAGGAAGAGGGGAAAATCCTCCTTCCTGTTCGGGATGTTTCTTGGGAAAAACTGGCAGGCGATATTGTTCATGAAATAGGGACCCATGTTGCCCAGTATGAAATAGGCTGTAAACAGCCACTCTCTGCTTTCTGGCTCGGTTTCCCGTTCAGGGCTTTCACCTCCGAGGGCATGGCCCAATACAATGAAGACCTTGTTGTTCCGGACTATACACCACGAACAAAGACAAGGGCAGGCAACATAATCGCTATGGTCATGGCTGAGGAAAATTCCTTCAGTGAGATAAACAGAGAGCTTCTGGTTGCTGGCTTCATACCAGAAGAGGCCTTCAAGTGCACACTAATGGCGAAGAGGGGGTTCTCTGATACAAAAAAGAAGGGGACCAACTTCAACAGAAACCTCTACATCAGGGGTCTCAATATGGTCAGGGAATACCTTGAGAATGGGGGTGAGGAGTGGATTCTCTACACAGGAAGGATTTCCCTGGAATACGCAGACAGGATAAAGGAACTCAAGGGACTCTACAGGGCGCCTGAAACCCTTCCCAAAAGACTCCGTGCTATGGCTAATTCAATTCCGGAATAGTGTGGTTTCCTACACTTTCCACAAACCATGAATGTTGCAGTATTCCCTCGCCTGAATGTTATCCGCTTTTACCTCAAATTCTGCTTCTGGCTGCTCGCCTGGTTTCAATTGCTTCCTACAGACCTTCCCCTCAGCGATTACCTCTATCCATTCAATGTAGTGGTTCTCCTCCATCGGATGGGGAACTGAACCAACCTTCACTTTCACTCCTGTTTCTGTCTTCTCGATTACAGGAACATGTTTCTCCTGACCTTCGTCTTCTGTCTTTTCTTTAAGCAGTTCCATTGGCTGTCCGCAGCAAACGAGCTCTCCGGCTCCTGCATGCAGAACCTCTACTACGTTCCCACAAACATTGCACTTATAGATCTGATTTATTTCTGTCATTTACTCACCTCTTTTAACGAACAATCCGCACCAGCATCTGCCTTTGTCTTTCCAAACACTCTGAGCTTTAAAATTGCAGGGACAGATTAGTTCCAAATCCTTCTCTCTTGTCCCGTCTCTCAACCTGCATGGACAAAGCATGAGACCATGTTTCTTTTCGTTTTCTAAAACCCCATCTATGACCATATCTACCAACGATTTGTCAGGGTTAAGCATGAAGTCATTTTTCTCTGTAAACCTTTCCCATACCCTTCTCAACTCTTCCTTGTTCATAATCCCATCACTTTCTTTGCTTCTTCTTTATCAATCTCAACGTATGCGTTTTTGGCTTGGCATGTAGGGCAAATCTCTGGTCCCGAAATCCCATAATGGATATCATTGCATACGTTGCATCTGAAAAATCTTTTATCTGCCATTATATCACTCGATTTTTTTGAACTGGCTTTTTGGCATTCCGCATATCGGGCATGCTTCAGGTGGCTCACCTTCTACAGTGTTTCCGCATGTCTGACAAACGTAGTAGTCCTTTCTCTCAATATCATGACCCGCATTAAGTTTCTCTAGAGCTTTCTCGTAAAAGCCCTGATGAATCTTTTCTACTCTGTTTGCCCAGTCAAAACTCTTCTCTGCTTCTGTGTTACCTTCCTTCTTGGCCTCTTCTATGAACTTTGGGTACATCTCTGTGTTTTCATATCTCTCGCCCTCTATCGCTACTTGTATATTTTCTTTTGTTACTTTGATTCCACCATCAGCCTTTATGTGGTTAAGGGCGTGCACTGTCTCGGCTTCTGCAGCAGCCATGAAAAGCCTGGCAACGTTTTTCAGACCCTCCTCTTCTGCTTTTTTGGCAAATGCAAGATATCTTCTGTTTGCCTGGGATTCCCCAGCAAACGCTTGTCTAAGG
>CP070801.1:584634-589049 GCA_020343575.1 Candidatus Aenigmatarchaeota archaeon | reverse complement strand
ATGGGTCAACTTGAATGAAGACAGGAAATTCCAGGACTCTATTGCCGGAGAAAACCCCGGGCAGTAATACCTTTAACCTAGTGCATTTGTTTTACTGGATGAACAACACGATGGTGCTGACCTTGAGGATAGTTTATGATACAAAGGGAAATTTTTTGACCGCGCACCATTATGAGCAAAATCGCTAATGACCAAATATTCAAGGAAATAGCGCTCGAGACGGGAGTCTCAGAGAAATTAGTGAAAGATGTAATAAACAATGGGCAATCGAAATGCACAGCGCAGGTTATCGCTGGGAATACCTTCGATGGGGTCAAATGGCCCTACCTGGGAAAGTTCAAGGCAAAACACAAAACAGTGCAGATCCTGATGTACATGAAAGGGCTGAATCCTATCCAGAAAGAGTTCTTCCTGGCAGGACTTAAGCAGGGACGCTTCAAGGACAAGGAATGAAGTACTACTACAAAGCAGAGCTATTTAGTCACCTTACTCAGGGGTTTGGTGCCTATGTATTTGTAGTCAATCAACTGGGGAACCTAGTAGAGCACAGGCTGAACTGGTCTAAGAAATACGGGAACCAGGAGAACCTGAAGAAGAGAATACAGCATACTATTTTTAAATTAGAGAATGAAAACATTACAGACTATGCGAAAAGAACTTATCGTCCTATTACTGTTAATGATCTCTTTGGTGGGGTATGGACAGCAGTACATAAAGACAGTGACAGGACCGTGCGACACAGAAATGAAGATAAAAGTAGACGGTCCAATAGATCTAGAGATGAAACCGGACGGCTTGGGTTTCGTGATATCAGTTAATAAAGACCTGATCAAACAGGGCTACAGAGTCATCCAGCCCTGGCGGGAATACATGAACTACTACGGATCCTGGGCAGTGCCCGAGATAGACAATGCCGGTTGTAAGTGTGCTTTTAGCAAAGTAGCTAACGATAGTTTAACGCTGCACTTTTCTAAAGCAACAGAAATAGAACTTTGGGGAGAGAACATGCCTCATCATGGAGTCTTTGAGTTATACTTAAACAATGAGCATCAGGGTACTTTCGATACATACAGTGCACAACAGAGAGACACGGTAAGACACTGGAGTATCACTGGCCTTGATCCGACGGTTACTTATGTACTTAAGTTGATTGTCACAGGTTTAAAGAACCCAAATTCTTCAGATAGCTATGTAGTATTCAGGCATGTAGTTATAAGAAACATCCCCAAGACCATTATAGACTGCCCGGAATGTCCTCCAGGAGGAGCTCCGGTAGTCTTTGAAGTAATCAGGCAAGGCAGGTACCAGGTGTTACTAGACGGAGTAGCAATGGAGGGCGAACATAACGTGGTAGAAAAAGCGATAGAGCGAGCCATGGCGGTGAAAGCCCAGTATCCTGCCAAGTCAGTTACTATTCTTCCACCTCAACACAGAATAGAGTGATGCAACTAGTGGATAAAGACGGTAAACCTCTGGGCAAAACTGTAGTACTACGTGATGGTGACGAACTAGATAGTTCAGAACTACATTATCTTCAGACTACCGGTGTTCAGATTAAGAACAGTTACAGGATGTTCTTTATTGACATGGACAAAGGTACAAAAGAAGAGATCCTGCTGCCTACTCAAGAAGAGACACTTGAAAAGCAAAAGGCTGCAGAGAGGGTAGTCCAAGACGTTTTTCCTAACATAAACACTTCAGAGTAATGGATAAGAAAGATATAATCTTCACTAAAGCAAGGAGAGTAGGTACCAACGCAGTCCAGGGCTTACTAGACCAGATCATGGCTGAAAATAACATTTCCCAGGAAGCTTTTGATACACTTAAACCTGAGCTTACGCCTGATGAACTGGGTAAGTTAGTAGCAGAATCATCTAGCATGTCTACAACTGCAGAGTTTCAGCTCTATACAGGTAATGCCGGTATGAAGGAGTTTCAAAAAGCCATGGAAGATCATATGCTACAATGGCAAAAAGACCTGGTTAAGGAAATGATGTCTTTTCCTGAAAAGAAAGAAGCTGCCCGCAAGGTAGTAGAAGAAGTATTTCCAAACATAGATATGGATGAAGTTATTTAACATGATTGACGGTAAACCCGTCCCAACAGATGATTGCCTGGCCATGGCTTCCATGCAGGCTTTATTCACACTGGCGTATAATAAGGGCCCCGGGGATCACGATGGGCGCAAAAGAGTGCGGGGTAACAAAGAGATGGTCTATATCTACTACATGTGTGATTACAGGTCAGAGTTTGAGAACTACCCGGACACTACCAGGAATGAAGAGTCTTTAGTAGCTGCCGGCTTACCTGTGGATCATCCTACTTCAGCTGAGCTATTACAGGCCATGGGAGAATTTTCCCACCACATCAGATCCGGGAATGTCATCCTGGGACTACTCGAGACAGCCAGAAAGTCTGTACATAAAGTAAAGGACTTCTTCGATCAGGTCAATGTAACCATAGAGGACACAGACAAAATAGACGTGATAGAGAAGAAAACAGCCATAGTAGGCAAGGTCATGGATAACCTGGGCAAGATCCCCAAGGTCATCAAAGACCTGAATACTATAGAGGAAGAGGTGAAAAAAGAAGTTAATCACAGCTCCAGAATACAGGGCGGGGCACAAAAAGGAAGACTAGGATGATGTTTGACTGGATAGTAACGTACTTTTCTTATGGATCTCTGATGTACAAGAAGATCAATTCAGATGTGTATAACCTGCAGAATGCTATGATAAGCTCAGGTATAAACCTGGAAGAGGTCATCAGCATTAGTAAACAGGCTATGGATGCAGATCCTCCGATGCCTGCGCCAACTCCTCAGATGCCTGAGACCTGGCCGGTGACTATCAAGTATTCTGATGGGACCAGTGCAAATGTAGTGCTGGAAAAAGAAAAAATAGAAGATCTAGATCCTCCATTCTGATGCTGTTCCAGCTACAGAAACGGAAGAAGAACTGCAACTGTTCCAGGCCCTGGAAGAACTATACCAGGATTACTGCAGTAGATTATGATGCTGCTTTAGAGATAGTAATAAACATGAATAGAAAAAGTAAGCATTTTCAATTTAAGATTAAGAGACAATGAAAGATTTTGCAAGTAATCCCTCCCTGATGTGGGCATTAGGAATATTCGCCGGTGTATGCATCACAAGAATAGTAGACGGTAATCCCGTCTGGTCAGGAATAGTTTTTGGCCTGGTAGCTGGTTTTATTGGCTGGGTGATTTATAAGCTGGCCCGGGGATGAGTAAAGGTAGTGATATCTACCGAAAGGACATACTAGACAGTGAGCTTTACGTTAAACTGGTTAGAACAGCCCTGGAATCTAAAGCTTTCCAGGTGATTGTCCCAGAGACGCTGATCTTCAAAAAATGGAGAGAACTTGACCTTTATTCAGATAAAGGAGATATTTATTGTGAGGAAGTAGGCATTGTAGAGGTTAAAAGCTCTACAAGATATACCTACAACAGCCTGGAAAGGCCTGATTGTCCGCCCAGACCGGCACTTTCTGCCAAACTTACGGTGGACAAAAGGGAGGCTAAGGGTATTCACCCTGCGTGGTATGCCGTAGTTTCCAGAGAAACTCATAACATTATCTGGGTGAACTACAGGAAATACAAACAACACAGGGGCATTGGGCAAATGTGGGATGATGAAGGTCATCCTTTTGATGTTTATAACCTGGAAGTCTGTTTCTGGCAGGAAACTCAGGCAGCTTTAAAAGAAATGGAACATGAGTACAATCTGTGCAGGAAGAGTTGAATTTCTCGAGAAAGAGATAGTCAAGGCTATAAGGGTGGCCAAAGCTGTGGATTGGTTGACAGATGATTCATTGGGCCATATTTTCGATAAGTTATTAAAAGACCCTATGATTAAGCAAAAACTGGATGAATCCCCTGATAAACACTAGTTATTTCTCAGAAGCGGCACAACACAAGCTTAAATATGGGCACTATACCAAGGCCCCCTTTGGATCTCATGACTATAATCAGTACTGGGAAGAGCAAGATAAACGATGTTTACATGGATACACAGTAGGTGGTACTCGGATAACTGGGTACCACTACTGGTTTCTGAACTTCAAGCAGTTAGAGATAGTTGTAGATCCTAACGCCAAGGCATCCATGAAAGAACAGGGCCCGCCAAGATTCTGGGGTCAGCACTATGAGTTCTTCCATGCACTAGAAGAAGCTGAGAAAGAAGGTAAGCACTGTGTTATTCTCAAACCCAGGGGAACAGGGTTTAGTGAGATTATGTCCAGCATAGCTACCTGTGACTATACACTTATTCCCAAGTCTAAAAACTTCTTCTTTGCCAGTAACCAGGGCTATCTGAACAAGGATGGGGTACTGACTAAATGCTGGGATCACCTGGAGTTTCTCAATTCTGAAACAGACAGGGCTTACCTGCACCT
>CP070801.1:581783-584534 GCA_020343575.1 Candidatus Aenigmatarchaeota archaeon | reverse complement strand
CGAACTAAAGCTAACAGCAGAGCCGAATCTGCCTGTTGATACGAACAACCCTGTGCCGCCTGTATGGCTTGTGCCTGAGTATGATATTCCGTTCCAGCATAACTGGACCGGCATCCTGATAGAGCGCAGCTCATCAACAAAATCCAGGCTGACCAATATTTATGTATATGGTTCCTACAACGGCTTGCTTGTTGATCAGCAACTGGAGTATCCTATCAAGAATTGCTATATCCAGGGATGCTATAACGGCATAGTCAGCTTTGGCGAGATTGAGGTGTCCAACAACCAGGTCACGTTCTTCGGAATGTTGTCAGATGGGATATCCCCTTATGAGGGGGAAGGTATTGCCTTTGTTTCTGAAAGTGGGGACGGCACTATAGTTTTTGAGGGTGTTGATTATGAGTGCTGGAACAATGTTGTTGACAGTGGTGATAGGGGTGTAGTTGCTTATGGTGTGGCAAGCCCGAATGACCCGCCAACATTGAGGGTGGTAAACACAGCTGTGGCAGATTGCAACGTGGCATTTAACGGGTTTGACGCGTGGCTGGGATTTGATATAAACTACCCTGGCCTGTACAACAATAATTACATCAACAACTTCCCTGAATTGCCTGTTGACAATCCTGTCTACGAGGTTAATGATCCGCTTGTGATAGATCCTAATGATTACAGGATCTTCCTTGATCCGAATTCGGCCTTTGTAAATGGTGGTTGGGGATATCCTGAGGTTATGTATAGTGGATGGACAACAAGGGCTGACGGGATTCCAGATTCAAACAAAATAGACATCTGGATGCACCATCAAACCAACAGATTGGTTAAAGGCCCAACTGCCAACCTGAACCTTGATGATGTCGTGGATGAGCTTGACCTGGCTGAATTGTGCAGCTGCTGGATGGAAATGGTTCCTGACCCAATGGATATATGCAAGCTTGGTGACCTGAACGGTGACGGGAAGGTTGACTTTATTGACTTTTCAATATTTGCCGGTCAGTGGCTCTTCAATGAAATGTCAATTGAGATCGTAGATCTTGAGACCAGCCAGGTTCTCAGCCCCAATAACATCAGTGGATATATTGGCATCAGGCTTAAGGATGTTAATCCGTTGGCTATATCTGTTTCAACCTATCTGGACAACCTGCTGCGTGGTACAACGATATTTGGGTGGAATGACACTGATTACGTATCTATTGATACAGACATGTTCTCAAACGGTTGGCATACAATCAGGATGGTGAGTTGTGACCTTTACGGCAATATCATAAACCATGAGCCGATCAAGGTTTGTTTCAACAACCTCCTGTACAAGACTTCAGGTGACGGTTATTTCCATCCAGGCGAGGATTACAAGCTGAGCGGATTTTATAACGGGGGTGGCTCAGTAGAGGCAACCCTCAAATCAAGTTCAGGTTCTGTGATTTGGTCAGACAAATACTCTGGAAGTTTCAACACTGTTGTCATACCCGGATCAACCTTTGGTACGCGCAAATTCTGTGAGCTCACCATAACTGAGACAGGCGGTATGGCCAAGAGCAGCTCTGGGGTCACAAAGAAGGATCTGACAAAGAAGTTCAAGCAGAGCGACTATCCTGGTATTGTTAGGATGGCGATTATCTTGCCTAACAAGGATGTTTTCAGGAGAAGAAGGCCTGCTATCTTTGAGTGCGCAGATTCCTGCAATCTCCGCGGTGTGATTTGGGCTGTCTTATATCACCACGATGTTAATGAGGAAAATCTCAGGTTTCTGTACAACAAAGGCAGCCTCAGGTATATCTACTGGTGCGGCCATGCAAACAGCCATGTAGGTAGAGATATGCGCCAGGGAATCGCGGGTGTTGAAAGGACCCATACAGTCTGCTGGCAATACCAGAAAAGCGGCTGGTGGGACTTGTTTAATAACTGGCATGAGAGAGGTGTCTTTTCCTATACCCGACAGACAGTCGCTGAAGGAGCTCCGCTTCCAGGTGGTTATGACCAGACTGGCCTTGATCTAAGGACTTTCAACATGTACGATTCCATGAACAAGAAACTGGTCTTTGTTGATGGTTGTAATAGTGCTGTCTTCTGGGATATGGCTGGATCTTATGGTGTGTTCAACCAGGTGGACCAGATCTACATTGGCTGGAGGATAGAAGTCCTTGTATCTACTGGTTTGATTGAATTACTCCTGAACACTACAGAAGGTGTCAGGCTTTTCTGGTATAGAATGGGCCAAGGTGATACTGTCTTTAATGCCCTCTACTACACAAGTTCCCAGGGTAGTGCAGGAGTAAAACAAGCATTATGGGGCCCAAATGGGTTGGTGGATATTGGTAACTATGAAGGAGACGACAACCTGTTTTGCTGGGGCCAAGGTCTTACTACTAAGTTGGATCCTTAATTTGGAGGATAAATATCATGAAACGGTTAATCTTTACAATATGCTGCATCGGTTTGCTCTTGTATTCCTGTGCAAAAAAGCCAGATTACGAATTAGTCAGTGCGGATGAGGCCAAGAACTTAACATCTGTCTGCGTGATTTTGTACGGACCAGGGAAAACCGAATGGAAGGAATTGAACAGGTTCTCGGATACTGATTAGACAGAAAGGACTAAGAAGCTTCTCATTGAGCCTGAAAAAAGTTATCCTTATTGGGATCCTAAATACAAGCTGAGCATGCTTCTCTATGACGGTTATCCTGAAAATCTGAAGCTCTGGGAGGTTGAATTCGACCTTAAGGGCAAAACCTTTACAGGATCTGTTGGTTCAAGT
>CP070801.1:574522-581683 GCA_020343575.1 Candidatus Aenigmatarchaeota archaeon | reverse complement strand
CTAACAGTTTCTCTTGGTCTAACCCCGAAATGGTTTCTAATGAGGGAATTTGGACCGTCACATCCCAGGAGAATCTTGGATCTGAATTCCTTTCCCTTGATATTCACAGAAACGAAATCCTTCCTGATCTCTATTCCCCTCACCTTTGAATTGAGCATAACCTCTGATTTCAAACCTTTCGCAAGAAACATGTCGAATTTTCCCCTATCTATAACATAGGCAGCCCCACCCGACTTTTCCAGTTTTAACTCGCTTTTAGGGAAATGAAGAACTGCTCCCCTCACCTCATTCTCAACGAAACCATTATCTATTCTTACGAAATTCTCCAGGTTCTTTGAGATAAGACCTGAGCACTGTACAGGTTCCCCGATCCTTTTGTGCTCCTCTAAAACCAAAACCCTTAAGGATTTCTCCAGAAGTCTTGCAGAATAGAGACCAGACGGTCCTGCACCAACAACAATAACATCGTACATAACATTCTCTTCATTATATTATTAATATTTATTTACCAACAACAAAGAGAATTTAATGAAAAATAAAAAGCATGAAAAACCAGAAGGGAAGAGGTCAAGAATCGGTGCACACAGGACATTCCTGATAATACCAATAGTTCTGTTAATTGCTTCTGCCGCGATACTTGTAACCGGGTTCATGCAGACAGGGGAGTGGTTTACTAGGTCCATAGAACTGAAGGGGGGAACCCTTATATCCGTAACTACACCGAATCCCGTGAACATCCCAGACCTAGAGAATTCACTTTCGAAATTTGGATCTGTTATTGTTAGGGAGCTTAGAAGCTACTCTGGTTATGGAGTATCAATAGAGGTTGAAGCGGATGTTGATGCTGATATTGTTTTGGAGGAACTTAGGGGAATGGGTATAGATACGAAAGACTACTCCATAGAAACAATAGGTCCTGCACTCGGAGAATCCTTCTGGATTCAGGCACAGTACGGAATCATAATAGCATTCATACTGATGGGAATAATAGTATTTGTTGTCTTCAGGACATTCATTCCCTCGATTGCTGTTATGCTCTGTGCAGTTTCGGATATAATAATAACCATCGCACTGATGCAGCTCCTTGGCTTGTCTTTGTCCCTTACAAGCTTTGCCGCCCTGCTCATGCTCATAGGATATTCCATCGATACTGACATCCTTCTCACAACAAGACTCATCAAGGTCACGGATAAGGTAATAGGAGAGAGAATGATAGGGGCATTCAAGACAGGAATAACCATGACAGGAACGACTTTAGGTGTTCTTATAGCATTACTACTGACCACAACCTCTTCTGTTTTGTTTCAGATAGCATCAGTCCTTACGATAGGTCTGGTGATAGATATTGTAAATACGTGGTTCCAGAACGCTACTCTGCTCAGATGGCACTGTGAAAGAAGGGGGTTGGTTTGATGCTGAAATACTGGAGAATCTGGCTGCTGATAATTGTGGTCTTCGGAGCGATACTGGCAGTGGGCCTTAAGGCATACCCCTACGGAAGGAACGCAGTCGAGGTTGTGTATTTCTCTGACGATTCCCCTGTAAGGGGGGTTTTGGAGCAGGGTATGTTCATAACCGCTGTTAATGGAAACCCTGTCAGAAATATTGAGGACTGGAATTCCTTTACAATGGGTTTGAAAGGACAGGTTACCCTGACAGCCAATGGGAAGGATTACGAATTCTACGTGAATGAAAGTCTGGGAATTGATGTTGTAGATATAGAGAGAACAAACCTAAACTTTGGGCTGGACCTAAGGGGAGGAACAAGAATAGTCCTGAAGCCAAAGGAGAATGCGACCAAGGATATGATAGATCAGGTCATATCAACCATGCAAACCAGAGCAAATATATACGGATTGAGGGAGATGAATTTCTACCCGATTCGTGGGGCAACAGGCGAGTACTATGTCCAGGTAGAGGTTGCTGGAATAAAAAGAGATATAGTCAAGGACCTGCTCTCAACTGAGGGAAAATTTGAGGCAAAGATATCAAAAGCCGTGGTTGTGAGTGATGGGGAAGGGAGCATGCAATTAGGAAGCGAAAGCTTCCCTGTTGAGGTTTTGGATAACGAAACAATAAGAATTAACAATACCGTAATACAACCAAACCAGACATTTGTCCTGAAGGGCATAGAACTCGAGTATCTGAACAAGACCCAGAACAAGCTGATTTTCATGGGGTTGGTTTACGAGGGGAAGGATATAGAACTTGTCTACTCAGATCCCCAGCATTCTGGAATAATGCCTATAACCGGTGGTTATAGGTTTTATTTTGTGGTTCTGGTCTCGATAGAGGGTGCGCAGAGATTCGCTGATGTAACCTCCGGTGTTCCTAGCTTCCTAGATTTGCAGAGCGGTGAAAGATATCTGGAATCACAGATATACCTTTATCTCGACGATGAACTGGTTTCACAGTTAAGGATATCCGCTGATCTGGGAGGAAAGGTTTACCAGTCCCCACAGGTAACGGGATCCAGAATCGAAATGGAAGACGCTGTGGATGAGAAGCTGAGACTTCAGACCATACTAAGATCAGGGGCCTTGCCTACAGGACTGGAAACAGAATCTGTTGATATAATCTCTCCTGCCCTAGGAACTGAGTTCTTCGGCTCAACTATATACGCTGCAATTTTAGCGGTTATAGCGATAGTTGTGATAGTTTTCGTTCGCTATAAGAATTTCAGAATAGCGATACCAATGGTTTTCATAAGCCTCTCAGAGGTCATAATAATACTTGGCATAGCAGCTATTCAGGATTCAATGATATGGCTGGTAGTGTTGATAATAAACTTCCTTATCATATCAATGGCTTGGTGGAAGAAGCACGAGATAGATATTTATGCATGGGTTGGAGCCCTTTTGATACCGTTGCTGGGTATGGCCTCTTGGACCATAGACCTTCCTGCGATAGGAGGTATAATAGCAGCCATCGGAACTGGTATAGATCACCAGATAATAATAGCAGATGAGACCCTTGCAGGCAAAAAAGAAGAAGAGAAACTTTACACACTGAAGAAGAAGATTAAGATGGCGTTTTTCATAATCTTCGGAGCTGCGGCAACAACCATTGCTGCGATGATTCCGTTAATGTCTATAGGAATCGGATTTGTGAGGGGCTTCGCAATAACAACGATTGTTGGGGTTCTGGTAGGGATCCTTATAACAAGGCCTGCCTATGCAAGAATAGTAGAGATGGCAACAAAGAGCGATTAGATTTTTTTATCTTGAACCAAAGTACTCAGAAACCTCTTTCTGCTTTTTCTTCCTCTTGAATTTTTCCTTAATCTTGCTAAAAGTTCCTTTTTTATATTTGTATTCTGAAGAAACCTTTTTATACCCTTCCCTGTAAGCGGGTCTGAATTCTTCCCTTGGTCTTTCCGGCTCTTTAAACTTCTCCTTCTTTGGCTTCCTGCTGAACTTTTTACTCATTTTATCGAAGAAGCTCTCCTTGATTACGGGTTTGTAGCCGTATCTGGGATGGTAACCCTTGAAGGACGGCATTAGAAGATAGACCAGAAACCCTACAACAATAACCACAACAGCCCCGATAACAACCCAAAGCCATACACCAGATAGTTCACCACCCATTTGCTCCTGTTGTGTGAGTTCGAGGCCCTCTATCTCTGATCCTAGGTTGCTAAGGCTCGTGTTAATTGTTTCCAATAGCAGGTCAGCCGATTCGTAATCAAGCTCGTTCAATGCCTCTTTGAGATCATCCATCGACTGGATGCTGGCATTTAATAACAGTTCCACTTCTGTAAGGTTGGATTCATTGATAAAGCCTATGGCTTTCAGTCTATCGAACCTTTCTTTCAGGTCATCAAGCGTTGTCGAATAGTTATGATATGTTTCATTTATCTCCTCTTCCTTTTCAGGTGTGGAAAGAACATTAAGGGTGAATGTTTTTGTTTGATATACATTAGTGTCCTCATTTACATAGGCCTTGAATGTACCCGAATGGTTCCCCAAAACAGCGGTCTCTGGAACGGATATATTGACTATGAAAATTGAGGATACATCAGTATCCTTCGAAAAGCTTGAGGGCAGGACAGTGATATTCATCCCTCCCATGGTTACCATGAGTTTTCCTGTCATGGATTTCTGACCAGTGTTTTTGACAGTCACACTGGTTGTGACGTAGGAGCTCCAATTAACCTTTACCAGAGACTGATAACTCGTAATGGATATTGCATACTGATGAAGATAGCAAGTACCACCAGAGCAGTAATACCCAGAGGGACAATCATCATCATCTGAACAACCCGTGGCCCCTCCCCCATCCAACAGACCATCACCATCAGCAGCAGAATCAGTGACTGTTATTGTGAACAGACTGCTTGTTGCATTGAAAACAGAAGTTCCATTGGAGGATATTGCGGACACCCTTAACCTGAAGCTACCTATCAGGCTGTCATCAACAGAAGAGGCAGTTAACTGGAGACCACTGTTCTTTGCTTGCCCACTACTCATTGTATACAAAGGACTTGTAGCTGGGGTTACGGTCACATAACTTAAATCAACAGGATAGACCTTTACATTGTAAGCTGTACTGTTGCCTATGTTTTTGACCGTAACAGTGAATGAGTCTGCATTACCTTCCTGCAATGTGGTCACCAGACCAGATATCTGGATACTGAAATCAGGGACAGTTAGAAAGTAGTAATCAAGACCAGAGCTGGTACCGGAGTAGTTGTCTCTTGAAGCAGTCACACTCAGGTTATGAACACCTGGTTTAGGACTATTATATACATAGTACGATGTTATGTTGAAGCTGTAGTATCCAGACGCCTTCTCTGAAGCATTAAATGATGAACTGAAAACAGAATCAGCACTGTTCCATGTATCCACTGTAGACCCTGAATATTTATCAAGAAGGGTTATATTGTAAACCGTGGTATCGTTAACAGGATCCCCATTCGTATACTCAACAGATATGTTTACAGTCACATTGAGACTCGCGTTTATTGAAGAGGGGCTGATGTTCATTATGGTCACATTGTAACCAACTAAAAACTGCAGGGTTCTGTTGTTGTTGGTTTCATTTGCCTCAGCCACACTTTCATTGTAGTCAACAACAACTGTTATGTCATGCAAACCATTCGTTACTGTAGGATCATCGGTTATCTCAGTGAAGGTTATAACCTGGCTGGATCCTGCAGTCAGAGCCGAAACATTCTCTTTGTTTTCGATGAACGTTCCACCCCACCAAAGGGATACATTTATGGTTTCGGATGCGTTGAAAGAAGCATTATTGTATATTGTTGCCTTAAAGGTCACGTTGCTCCCAGCTCCTGTACGGTTGTTGGGTGTAGAGGTCCAGTTTATCGCTGTTACAATAAGGTCTGGGTAGAGGCCGAAAAAGGAGGCGTTGGTCGTTGTAACATGATTAAAATCGTCCCAGCAGGTCACACTCCAGTTATGCTGGCCCTCAGAAAGGCCGGAAACAGTTTTGATGGTCACGTTCCCACTCTCTGCACCAAAACCACTCTGGTTTACAGATCCGTCTATTGTGAGGTTACACGTCAAGTTCCCGTCTATTACATCCGTTGTAGTGAAGTTGAAGGTCATAGTCGAATTCGTATTATTGGTGTTGTTCCCGGGATAGTTTAAAACAACGCTTGGAGCGTCTGCATCAACAGTAACATTAAGACTCGTGCTGTTCGAGGTGTAGTTTGTATCAAGAACATAAACAGTTATCATGTAGTTCCCTGAGGAGTTCGGGGTGGAGGAGTTGAAGGCGAAATATTCCACGGTTCCGTTTATATCTATGAAACCTGAGGATGTTGTGTTATCCCAGGTCATGTTCCAAAATGTCACATTACTTGCGCTGGTCTGATTCGAACCTGTTACAAAGGTAAAACCTCCAGGCAGGGTGATGTTGACTTGGATTATATTTTCCACTGAATCAGTGTTGTTTATGGTCACGTTGAAAAACTGGTTTGAAAGACTTCCGTTTACAGAGGTAGGAGATATGTTTGCTGTGAAGTTCGCGGCTGAAGTATAGCAGATCATAAAGATAGATACTAGAGTGAAGACAAGCACAAAACCAAAAAGGTTCTTTCCAAATCCTTCCATACAACTCACGCTAATTATATAATTTACATGAGTATATAAAATATTTCAATTCTTAACTAATTTAAGCTTGCTGAAATAAATACAAATTATGGCAACCATACTGGACATACTTATACAAATCCTCAATATAGACTGTAGTGTTGCGCAGTGCTCTGGCTATGCAAGCGAGATCGAGGCCATGTTCTACCTCTTCTTATTCCCTACCATATTCATAATCCTGTTTATCTACATCCTGACCAGTTTCATATTTCGGGGAGGGGGGAAGGTGAGGGGACTGAAGATGCTCATAGCGATAGGTGTCTATGCCTTTATCGTATTTGAGCACATGTTTACCTCTGTTGTGGCAATCAGCCGCTTGTGGTGGCTACTCACCATAATCCTAGTCGGTCTATTCGCATTCCTCCGATTCCTCTTCACTGGCGGCCGTGAGGAAGGTACAAGAGGTGGCTTGCCAGAAATAGCAGGTCAAGCTAGAGAGAAAATAGGACACCTGATTGATAAAAGGAAAATAGAAGAACCTCTAATCCGGAGTCTAGGATTAGAAAGTGATGAGGAAAGAGAGTATAGAAAGATACGAGAGAAATTCCAAAAATGCGGTGAAAATCTAAGCAAACTCGAACCCGGAGAACGAGCTATAATGCAGTTGACCATGGCTATAGCAGGAAGTGGTGGTGCAACCCCAAAACAGCTACGTGATCTCAAAGCCCTTCTAAAATCAGAATCAGAAGGAGAAACTACACATTAAGTGATACCTATGGCTACGGATATATTCACCCAAATAATCCCGTTCCTTTTTGTACTGGCTGTGGTATATGGAGCACTGGATTACTCCAACGTGTTCAAGAAGAACTCTGTTAAGGGGCTGGTTTCCCTTGCAATCGCTTTTTTCGCTTTGACCTCTCAGTTTGTGATAGACTTCATTTACGGGATTCTGCCCTATGCAGTAATACTCTTTGTTATTGTGTTTTTCCTGGCATTTATAGCAAGGCTTGTGGGCGGTAAAGGAAAGGAAAGGAAGATAGACTGGTCCCTTGCAATGATAGTGATAATCCTTTTCCTGATATTCCTTGCCAGCTATGGTGAGGAT
>CP070801.1:571689-574422 GCA_020343575.1 Candidatus Aenigmatarchaeota archaeon | reverse complement strand
CTTGCGAATGCGTCAGGCGACTACTACCAGTTCGGTCAAGACTGGGTTGATATCCTGATATATGGATGGAGTGAGGTTTCTTCAGGGAACATATCCTCCAATCAATGTATGTACAACCAGACCTTTGTGTGCATGCGCAACGCAACCCTTACCCTGTTCTGCAACATAACAGACGCCAACACGAGCCTTGGTATTGAGAACTACAACGTGAGCTTCTACGGTGATGATTCATTCCTGGGATACAACCTGACAAACCAGTCTGGGATTGTGTTGTGGACTTGGGAGAATTCCACTGATGTGCTTGGCCAGCACAACATCACCTGCAACATATCAGATCAGCCAAGTTTGTACTACAATACAACCCCTGATGACAACCTTACGATATACTTCAACATAACCACTGGAAACACTACAGGGGAGCTGCTGCAGATCCCCCAAGAGGAGAACGCAACCAACATGACCAAGGCTTACAACCACACATTCTCCCTGAATCTCATTGTAAACAATACAGGAAACGATACCATGTATGATGTTGATTTAAACATAGCAACCCCAACAGGCATACACGCCTCGTCTGTGAATTGTCCTGTTATACCTGCAAATTCTTCATGCAACGTAACCTCCCAGATTGATGTCACTTATGAGGCAGTTTCAGGCAACCAGACGATAAACGTAACCCTTTCATGGTTAAATGGTGACACCACTCAGGATAACGCGTCCAACCAGACAAGCGTAATAGTTATTAACAACACAGCTTTGAATATTGTGGAATCTTGGATAAACTACAGCATAGCGAGAGGAGATATCAAAAACATAGGGAACTTCACTGTAGAGGCGTTCGGTAACACCGAAATTCTAAACATAACCTTTTCAGAGGAGGGTGATAATGCTAGCGATATAAGCCAGTGGATAAGCTATGATCCGGTAAACATATCAAGCATAGCCAAACTGGCAAACCAGTTAGTCCTGATAAACATGAGCATCCCCTCGAATGCAACCCTTGGCATCTATCTGGCGAACATCACAGCGAATGCAACCGGTTCTTCCTGCTCCCCAGAGGAGGAGTGTTGGGACTACATGCTACTCAACCTTTCAGTCATGGTACCTGACTGGGAAAGGGACCCGGACAACCTCTCGAAAACCATTGGCCTGATATCCGACAACGGGACAATAGGCAGCATAACAGTGACCAACAACAAGGATGCTAACTATACCTTCAATGTCAATCTTTACGGTAATGGAACTTCGTACATAAACGCTTACCCCACCAGTTTCAATATAACATCCTTTGGGAACCAGATTATCACGGTGTATCACAACACAACTGATACTTATAACCCCGGATACTGGTTTGTCAATCTGACCATAAGCAACCTGGATGGTGCATTCCCATCCGAGCTGAACACAAGCGTATATCTAAACGTCATCAACATGAGCGTTCATATAGTCTCTCCGAACCAGACAAATCCAACCTCTGCCATAAATGCAAGTGATACTGTTAACATAACAGCAAACGCAACTCTGAGTGGTGTTCCTATATCATCCGACATGGTCTGGACGGTTATGATAGCTGGACAACCCTGCACAAACGTTCAATCAAGATACAACTCCACTGAGGAGTACTGGGAGATAAACTGTAGTGCTCCCTCTATTGCCGGGAACCCATTGAACAACAGCCTGAACGTTACAGGCAACTACACCACCATGCAGGGAACCGTTGTGTCTGATATTGAGCCCGATGCCGTGATATATGAGGACATAACACCACCCCAGTTCTCGGTTGTTGAAGCGACACCTGCCAACTATTACAATAACGTGTCATGGATACTGTTCAGTGTGGTGGTAACGGATAATGGAGCTGTTGACTCTGTGTGGGCAAACGTAACCTACCTGTCAACAACGGTTACGCTGACTAACTACACCCAGAGCGGTAACAACTACACATTCAATTTCTCCAACCCAAACAACATAACGGATTATGATATAACCGTGTTTGCAAACGATACGCAGAATTTGCTTAATTCCACAACAGGGTGGTTTGACGTCTACAAGCCGTTGTGGTTCATGGGGAGCTCCTTGGATCCCAACAGCAGAAACCAGACCATTAACTTCACCTTCTACAGGGCAAGCACCAACTACATTATCCACCATTTCGGAACCAACGCATCCCAGGGAGACTACAACCACACCGTACACAAGAGGGATTACGATTTACTCATCACCTTTGGCAACCAGAACTTCAGGTTCAATAACCTCAATGCAACTCTTTCGGCTGTATACCAGCACGGAATCCCTGACCCCAATAATCTTACGAATCCAGCAAGATTCGATTTGTTCCCGAATGCATCTTCAGAGGACATCAGCAACATAGACCTCCCAGATACCGCAGAAAATATTCTGATGGCAGTGGTTTTGGAGACTCCATATCTGAATTATTCAAATAAAATCATCACACTTGATTACACATCCGCCCTGTCAGGTGGCTCTTACGAGGAAGGTGATTTGAGAATTCTTAACTGTACAAACTGGGACTTCTCAGGCAGGTCATGCCCTGCTGGCGAGTTCGCCCATTTCAATGAGAGCATAACAGCTAACGTAACAACCAACACCTTTATCTTCACCACAGGCTCATCAACCGCCTATGCCATTGCAGAAACATGTTATCCCAATACATGTGGAGCTGCCCCACCTGGAAACGGTGGTCCTGGCGGTCCCTCTGGCCCCTCTGGCCCT
>CP070801.1:562797-571589 GCA_020343575.1 Candidatus Aenigmatarchaeota archaeon | reverse complement strand
CTGTTAGGGGATTGATAGCGATAACAGAAGAGAGAAACGACTCAGATTTCGTTGAGTTATGGTTTGACAAAAATTTGATTTCTGATGGTTTTTTTTGGAAAATACCAAGAGGAGAATCTGTCGAGTATGGTATGCTCTCAATGGATGCAAAATTTCAGGACTTGGAAAAATTCTTCAGGTTGAAGAGCTATAAGAAAAGGGCAGGCCTGATCCCAATAGGTTTACAGAAAACATACTTCCCCAGAACACTGCTTGTTGGAGATGCAGCCAGCCAGGTCAAGCCCTGGTCCGGTGGCGGTATAATATATGGATTGACCTGCGCAGGAATCGCGAGTGATGTTATAAAGAAAACATTCGAGGAGAAAAACTTCTCTGAGGAATTTCTGAGCCAGTACGAAACCCGGTGGAGAAAAGAGATTGGAAAAAACATAGCCTTAGGTCTCATGTTCAGGGAGTTTTACAAGGACTTGAATAGCGAGGATTTAGAAAAGTTCTTCAAAGGACTGAAAAGAAAAAGCCTCGATGAACTTGACATGGATTTTCCGGTAGGAGTTATTTCCTAATCTTTGTGAAAACAATCGTATGCAGTTTTGTCATCTCATCTATTGAGTAGTTTAAACCCTCTCTTCCTATACCAGAATCCTTGTCTCCTCCAAAAGGAAAATTCCCAAGTCCGTGTGAGGGATGGGCATTTATAGTGACAGAACCATCCTCCAGATTTCTTGCTATTGATATAGCTTTTTCTATATCCCTCGTGAAAACACATGCATCCAGACCATAATTCGACTGGTTCGCGACTTTTAACGCCTCTTTTTCATCCTTGACCCTTATTATTGTAACAACAGGTCCGAACGTCTCTTCCCATGCAATCCTCATGTTTTGATTCACATTATCCAAAACAGTTGGATAGTAATACAACCTCTTTTTCTTTCCACCGTAGAGGATTTTTGCTCCCTTCTCCACGGCTTCTTTGACCAGAACCTCTACCTTTTCTATCGCTTTTTTGTTTATGAGGGGTCCTATCTTGGTTTTTCTATTTCTTGGGCTACCAACCTTCCATCTCTTGATACCTTTAAGTATTATCTCCACAAAATCATTCGCAACCCTATCTACAATTATTACCCTTGATATTGCATCACACCTCTGACCAGAAAACTTCAAGGCTGCTGTTAGACACTCCTTCACCACCAAACCCAAGTCAGCGTCTTCTAGAACGATTGCAGGACCTTTTCCACCAAGCTCGAGATGGAGTCTTTTCATTCCAGCAATATCCGCTATATGTTTTCCAACATAGGTGGATCCTGTAAAGGATATCATATTGACTCTCTTATCTGAAACCATCAAATCCCCTATCTCAGAGCTCGACCCTGCCACAACATTGAAAACTCCTTTAGGCATACCCGCAAGCTCTGCTAGTCTTGCAAACATCAGGGTACATATCGGGTCATCAGAGGCTGATTTAAGAACAACGGAGTTTCCTGAGGCAATAGCTGGGGCGACTTTTGCAATGGATATGTAAAGGGGGTAGTTGAATGAGGATATCGCCAACACCACTCCTCTGGGTTTTCTTGAAACTATCGCGAATTTTTTAACAGTATCTGGCGTGATATCTCCTGGTATGTATTCTCCCTGAAACGTCTTCGCCTCCTCGGCTGCGAAGTGCAACCTTTCGGCTGTTGCCTTGACCTCTCCCTCAGCATAAACTACTGGCTTTCCAGCCTCTTGAACAATCATATCAACAAGGTCTTTTTTGTATTTCAGAACCAGTTCATGGATTTTTTCAAGGAGCTCTATCCTCTGAACAGCAGGCATCTCCGAAATCAAGCTCTTGGTTTTGTGCGCGGACTCTATTGCTCTCAATGCATCGTCGGGGGTTGCTTTCTGAACCCTGGCGACTAGTTTGTCTGTCGCAGGATTTTTTACATCGAATGTTTTATTGTTTGAGGATTTAACCCATCTCCCGCCAATAAACAGCTTGTAAACCCTCTTTCCATCCTTTGTAAACCTTATCTCATTCCAGGGGCCCATGTGTTATATTTATTTTCTGATTATAAATATTTCAGACCTGGGACCAATCCTAAAATTATATAAGCCCAGAATGGAATATTTATTTATGAAGGTTACGCTTTCTGTGATAAAGGCGGATATAGGTTCGGTGGGGGGCCACATAAAACCGAGTCAAGCCATCGTAAACTCAGTCATAACTCATGTCCAGAAGAAGGGAGCTAGGCTTCTGAAGGATTTTTACGTGAGCTCAACAGGGGATGACATCGCGATTCTAATGTCCCACACAATGGGGAAAAACAACAAAGAGGTACACAAGCTTGCATGGAACGCTTTTGTTGAGGGAACAAAAATTGCAAAGAAGCAGGGACTCTATGGAGCAGGGCAGGATCTGCTTAAATCTTCTTTCTCAGGCAACGTCAGGGGTATGGGACCCGCTGTATGTGAGATGGAGTTTAAGGAAAGACCCAATGAGCCGTTTCTGTTCTTTGCAGCCGACAAGACTGATCCTGGTGCTTATAACCTTCCTCTCTATCTCGCGTTTGCAGACCCGATGAACACCCCAGGTCTTCTGCTCGCGCCTAAAATTAGCAGAGGTTTCAGGTTCAGGATAATGGATGTTTCGTATACCAGGGGAGACAAAATAATTGATTTGAAAACCCCTGAGGATTTGTATGAGATAGCAGCTCTTCTCAGAGATAATGAAAGGTTTGTGGTAGAGAGTATATACAACAAGGATGGGGATATAGCAGCAGTTGTGAGCACAACAAGGCTTCATAACATAGCCGGGAAGTACACGGGAAAGGACGACCCTGTTATGCTTGTAAGGGTTCAGAAAAACTTCCCAGCAACCGGAGAGGTTCTTTCTGCGTTTTCAAGGGGGCATTACGTAGGTGGGGGTATGAGGGGTTCCCATAACATGCCACTCATGCCTGTGAAGCTGGAAAACCAGACATCCTACTTCGATGGTCCTCCCCTGGTAAGCTGTGCAGCCTTCTGCGTCCAGAAGGGAAGGTTCACCGAAGCCCTGGATGCGTTTGACCATCCTTTCTGGGACTACATAAGGAAGAAGGTTTCCAAGAAATCGGTTTACATGAGGGAGCAGGGTTTCTCAGGACCTGCAATGCTTCCTTACAGCGAACTAGAATATGGGGGGATAGTCGAGATTCTCAAAAAACTCAATAGAAGGTTCAGGATAGTAAAGAAGAAGTAGTTTATTTGCTGAACCCCTCAACCAGTTCCCTTATGATTTTCTCAGGTTTCCTGGATTTTACAACTGCTGTTGCAAGTATAACACCTGAAGTCCCTAACTTAATTGCAGCCCTCACATCTTCACTATTTGCAACCCCTGCTCCACATAAAGGAATAACTTTTGGGTTTATTTTTTTAGCCGCCTCTACAAATCTTTTCACACTCTCTGGTTCCAATCTTGATACAGATTTCAATGTTCCAATGAGTTCTGGGCTCTCAAAAGCTATAAAGTCAGGTTCGAATTCAGCAATTCTTTCACCTTCTTCTACTGCTGGTGTACAGACAACTGTTGTCAATTTCAATTCCTTGCATCTTTTTATGGATTTTTCGATAGTTTCGGGTTCCATTCTCCTTTCTGAATGGTTTAGGAGTGTTCCCGACGCACCGGCCTGTTTGATAGATTCAGGGAGAATCCATCCTGTATACTTCCCATAACCTATCGGATCGACATGCTGGGAAAATACTTTTAAACCACCGTTATCGGAGATGAGCTTTATATCCACTGGCTGAACTGCAAGAATGATCTCAACATTTTCGCTAGCAAAGGAGTCTGCAATTTTAGCGAGTTTCAGGGCGTTTTCACCCGTTCCCTCTTTGTAGGCTTTAAGGTTTATCAGTAGTATCGGTTTCATATCACTCTTTTAAGAATATGTGCAGATTCTATAAATATCAAATCAAGCGAAAATCTTTTTCTGTCTGCTAAACAATTTTAATACATATTGGGGGTTTTATGCAAAGAGTTTTTGTTTTGGGGGATACGAATCTTGACATAATCTGCAACATTGATAAGATTCCAGGAGAGGGACAGGAGTTTAATATAGATTCCATCAAATTCTCCATTGGAGGGAATGGTGCAAATTTTTCTGTTGCATTGGGAAAACTCGGTATCAATGTCTATTTTTTCAGTGTGGTAGGAAATGATTTCTCTACAGAATTCCTGACAGGGGAACTCTGGTCATCTGGAGTTAAACCGAACCTCTTCAGATCAGACAAAATAAACGGTTATTCTATTGTTTTGGTTCATAAAAGCGGTGAGAGGAGGATTCTTTCAAACAAGGGGGCAACAGAGGAACTTAGATTAGACCTATTTAAGGATGATTTGTTAAAGGAAATTCTGAAGGATGATATACTTTTTATTCCTGGTTTGTTCCATCATAAAAATCTCCATAATGATCTTGGGGGCTTCTTGGGCACAGTCAAAAATAGAGGAGTAAAAATAATGTTTGATCTATGCTTTGATAAGAGCAATATGTGGATGAAGACTCTGCAAAAATATATCCCATATGTAGATTTTTTGTTTCTGAACAAAACAGAGCTTCATGGAGTAACGAAGGAAACGAATGTAAATAGGGGGGTAAAGAAGCTACATGAGTCGGGGTTAGAGAAAATAGTCTTGAAAATGGGAAAGGATGGAGCTACATATTTCTCTAAGAATAAATCATTCAAGGAGAATGCACAGGATGTTAAATGCATAGATTCTTTGGCAGCTGGGGATGTTTTTAATGCGGGCTGGATTTATGGTTTTATTAACGGAAAGGATGAGAAAAGCTGTCTAAAGATTGGAAATTTCGTTGCTGAGAGAAAAATTCAGAATCATGGAATAGTTGTACCAACTATAAGTGAAGTTAGAGATTTTATAAGTAAGTTATAATAGGTCTTTTTCTGATTTCTTTATTTTGGCTAATATTTCTGGTTTCTCTGGCTCGGATTCTTCTACTTTTATTGGCGTCGGTTCCTTAGGTTCCCTTAATACAGTCGGTTCTTTTTTCCGTATCCCTGCATCTTGTACTGTTGTTTCCCTGGCCGCTCCTAAAGACTCCTTCTGCATTTCTTTGAATGCGATTAGTTCCCTGATAACCTCATCGAGTTTATTTTTGAATGCATCCATCTCTGAATCATACATTTCCTCATTGGTTTTTATCCTGCTATTGGTATCCTCTACGAATGAATTGATTTTTTCATTAATCTTGACTTCTTTGGCAGCGAAACCTGCACTCATCTTATTGAAGGCTTCTTTCTCCTTTTTGAGTGATTTTATGACTTCATTGGCATTGGTTCTCATTTCCCTAAATTTAGCTATAAAATTGTTGTATTCCCTTATCCTATTTGCCTCCCCTAATTCCATATCTCTCATCAGATTGCTTACGTTGGCAAACATGAGCTCCCTACCCTTTTCTTGGGACTTCAGTCTCTGCTCAAGAGACGTTCTGATCTCTTTTTCAGAAGTCAGTTCTCCTGTCAGATTTTTCAATCCCACTTCCAAGGATTTTGTTTTTCCTGCCCAGCTATCCATATTCAGTCCTAATTCTTCCAGCGTATCTCTCAGCTGTACGAGCAGTTCCTCTGTAGCAATAATCTTGTTTTTAGTATCTTCAGAGTCCAACCCAAATTCTTTTATTCTATTCTCAATGTCTTTGTTTACCTCAGCTTTGATTTCACTTTTGATATCTGATAGTTTTTTCACGTTCTGATTGAACAGTGTGAGATTATGTTCTGTTTTCCTTTTCAGCTCCTGGAATCTTTCAATAAAACTGTTGAATTCATCTATCCTCTTGGTTTCCCCGAGTTCGAGATCCTTTATAACACCTATCAGTTCATTGAATCTCAGATCATGATCACTTGACTGAGCCTTCAACCTTTCTTCAAGCATCGTTAACCTATTTCCAGCGTTGGTTACCCTGTCTATTACCTTTGATTGTTCTTCAAACCTCTTTGCTATTCCCTCCTCATCCATGATCCTTGTTCTCATCTCTGTGACTGCCTCGCTTGTATGTGAAATCAGTTTCTCGTAATCCGAGATTCTTTCTTCTAGCCTCAGTAGATTCTCCGACAAGTCAGTCAATTCTTTGTTTTTCGATTTCCGCTCATTGAGCTGGTTTTTCAGTTCCTGCTCAAGAACCGTTATTCTCTCCTTTCCTAAGGATACCTCCTTGTCTAGGGTTCTGAAGTCCTTTACTAGGTTTTCTGATTTACCTATCAAACTTGCTTCCAGCTCCCTGGTCCTATCTTTTAAAGCCTGCTGAAATCTAGATTCGATATCTCTGACGGAATCATCCATCCTCTGCATGAAGTTCTGGGAATTCAATACCCTTTCCTCAAAACCATCCAGGGTCCCTGCTAGACTATTCAAATTTTTCGTCTGGGATTGATGTTCTTTGATCTGGTTTTTAAGTTCCTCTTCAAGAACGACTATTCTCTCTTTTCCTGAAGATACTTCCTTGGCCAGGGATTTAAGGTCCTCATCTAGGCTATTAGATCTTGTGATTATGTCTGCTTCAAGCTCTTTGGCCCTTCCCTGCAAGGTATGATGAAATGTTGATTCAAGGTGTTCTTTTACTCCTAAGATATCCTTTCTGATCAATTCCCTCTCTTGTTCAAGAATACCTACCCTCTCTCTTTCTGAGGATAGGTCCTTGGCTAGAGACTTTATGTCTTTTGTAAGACTTTCTGATTCGCCAATCAGGTTCGCTTCCAATTCCCTGGTTCTGTCTTTTAATGCTTTCTGGAATCTGGATTCAATATCCTTCTTATATGATTCTTCAAACTTCTTGGTTTCCTTGATAGATTTTTCTATCTGGGATATCAGATTTTCCGAGATCAATAGCCTCTTGTCAAAATCATCTGTTCTCTTTGACTCCTTCTCTAGGTCATCTATCCTTTCTACCAATCCTCCCAATTGCGATATCACTTTTTCTGAGTTCAATAATCTCTTTTCGATATCATCAATAATCTTTACGGTGTTGTTAAAACCCTTAAATTGGGATTCCTGGCTTTTTGACTGCTCTATCACATCACTCTCCAGAACAGTCAATCTCTTCCCAGTTTCATTAAGCAGCATTAACTGATCTTCCAGTCTTTTACCAAGACCCTTAATTGATTCACCTAATTTAGATATAGAGTTCTCAGAAATTTGCAGTCTTTCATCCAGTCCGTCATAACTTGAACCAAGCCTCTTGAATATTGCCTCATTATCTTTGCGGAGCTTTCTTTCCAGATTCCCCTCTATCTTTGAAATCTGGGTTATTTTTTCATTAAGAGATTTTATGCTGTCTTCTGTTCTTATCCGAAGCTCCTGGAGTCTTCCCACCATGTTATTGAAATTCTCCTCTCTTCTTGCTTCATTCAGCTGAATTTTTTCCATAGAATTAGAGAGGTTCTTTATAACCGGCTCAAAGTATTGAAGTTTGTCCTTGAGTCCGACTATAATTTCTGAGCTCTCTGTGATCTGCTTCATCAGAGATTTTGTTTCCGATGATAACCTCTTGCTGAGATTTTCAAGCTCTACATCGAATCTCTGTGACGTCAGACTGGTGACTGTCTGCTGTATTTTTGAAATATCCTCAATTAGCTTTTCTATAATCATTTTTTGGCTTTTGTCCTGATCCTTCAACCGATCCTCCGTCCCTGCCAATTTTTCCATCTTCGATTTCAGATCGTTAAACCTTGTCAGTTCTATCCTCTTGTTCTCCTTTATTCTTTCCTCAATATCATCAAGCGCCTTATCCATGTCTTTTTCAAATCTTGATCTCAATAGAAAGAGATTTGATTTTTGTTCAGTAAGCATTGATTGGAACTTTGAATCCTTTTTCATTATATCCTCTATAAGAACTACGACCTCATTTAGTTCCTTTTTAAGTTCGTTGACCTCGGATTTTGTTGGTTTTATCTGTCCTTGAATATTCTTTATGTTATCTTCTATCTCATTGTTCTTCCTTATCAGAAAAGACCTTTCTTTCTTCAATTCCTCTATGATTTTTTTCTGCTCATTAGAGGTTTTCTTAAGTCTACTTATTCCAATCTCCAGCTCATCCAGTTCTGTCATTCTCTCAGCTCCCTCAGGATTCTTCCTACTCTTTCACCCTGCTTTTTCATCTCCTCCCTGAGAAGATGCTTTTCTTCCAGGCTTTTCTTTACAGAGTCTTCGAATCTTTTTTCTATATCATCCAGTCTCTCCTTTAAAACACCTATTTCCAAAGATGAGCTTTGTAAACCGCTTTGTATGTTGGCAAGGCTCTTATCCAGTCCATCAAGCCTCCTTTCCAGTGATTTAGAATTGGATTTGAAATCCTTCTCAAGGGTTGTTGTTCTTTCGCTACCTGAGTCGATTTTTTCATTCAGGTTGTTCAAATCACCATCTAGGGAATCTATCCTCTTGGTAAAGAAACCGCTTGATCCCATAAGGTCCTTCAGTTCTCCTGCCTGTTCATCAAACTTTTTGGGGAAGTCCTTGGTCATGGAATTTAGCACCTGAACCTTTTCCTTAAGTCCTGATATTTCGTTCTCCTGTTCTTCTGACTGTTTAATAAGGGAATCCAAAACAGATAATTTTTCTCTCACATTCAATATTGATTCGGAGTGTTCATCCAGATCTCCCTTAACTTTCTCTATATCTGAATAAAGTTTTTTGTTAAGGCTCTCTGCTTTTTCTTCTATTTTTTTCGAAAGCTTCTCCATGTCTGAAGATATTTTTTTACTAAGGGTTTGTATATTTTCATCTATCCATTTATCAATTGATTCCTGTGCAGATTTCAGAACCT
>CP070801.1:557151-562697 GCA_020343575.1 Candidatus Aenigmatarchaeota archaeon | reverse complement strand
ACAAGATATTCTCAACCCCCTGCGTACAGAAAGGTGGTGTCTACTTCGTCTCAAAGGATGGAAATGTCTAAGCTGTTACCCTTGAAGGCAAGATGATATGGAAATTCAGAACCAATGCCCCTGTGCCATCATCAGCAGTTGTGACCAATGATATTATTTACATAGGTTCTTATGACCACAACCTCTATGCCCTGACAACCAAGGGAGAACTGCTCTGGAAATTTCCCACAAAGGAACAGATAAGCTCTATCCCGACTGTTCATAAGGATATTGTCTACATCGGCTCCCTGGATAAAAATCTCTATGCAGTTTCTGCTGATAAAGGTGAGGAACTCTGGAGGTTTCAGACAAACGGCCCTATATTCGGAAAGGTATACATAGGAAATGGCATAATATATTTTGGCTCTTCTGACGGGAACCTTTATGCAATTACCATGCAAGGAAAGGAAAAATGGAGATTCAGAACCAATGAGATGGTAACCTGCACACCAATCATCCATAATGATGTGGTCCTTTTCAGCTCCTGTGACAACAACTTCTACGCAGTCAATGCAAAGACAGGAAGGCTTGTATGGAGGTTCAGGACAAACGGAGTTGTACTCCCCAGAAAAATATACATACATAAAGATGTGATCTATTTCGGCTCATATGACTGTAAGGTATATGCTATTGACACAAAGGGAAAGCTCATATGGAAATTCCCTACCAGCCTCAGCTTCCAGTCGCCTGTCCATATTGAGGGAAGGGTTTCTGAAAAACCCCTTGAGTTTGTATGGAAATCCGAAACAGAAAGTGAAATAAAGCGCAAGGAAGAGGACATGGATATTGCAGACTATGGAACATTTTCAGGAACCTATATAGATGTAACAAAATCAGATTACCTCGGTGTTAAGAAGAAAGGCTACGTGAAATAGAACCCTCGGGAAAGAAACATTTTAATCCTTTATCTAATTCTAAATCATGGATAAATACATCCAGCCATGGAAAAGCAATGGTGTTAGTTTTGAGATTGATAACACATTCGGCAGCATAAACGTTATAGCAGCAATAGAGGCAATAAAGGAAACAGGATTGTCAGCAGCCTTTGCCCTTAGAACAGGCGGAAGCATTGTATCCAGCCCTGTTATTTCTGAAGACATTATCTATTTCGGCTGCGCTGATCACAATTTTTATGCAGTTTCCTTTGAGGATGGCAATGAGATATGGAGGTTTGAAACAAAAGGGCCCATTATATCTTCCCCTTTATTTTACAATGATGTTTTATACTTCGGAAGCTATGACAGAAATTTCTATGCAGTAAAGAAGAACGGGAACCTGTTATGGAAAATTACTGCTGAGGATGTTATTGTTTCTGAACCAAAGACCACATCCGGAATTATAGTATTCGGTTCCAAGGACTATAACCTTTATGCTGTTTCAGCAGAGACAGGAGAATTAAAATGGAGATTCGCAACAAACGGATACATTGATGATGCAATCACAGTCCACAATGATGTTATATACTTTGGTTCATGGGACCAGAAACTTTATGCCTTAAACAAAGAAGGCAAAAAACTCTGGGAATTCAAAACCAATGGCATAATTGCTTCACAACCGATTGTTCACAATGAAACCCTTTACTTCACTTCAGCTGACCAGAACCTCTACGCCCTGACCCTTGACGGAAAGGAAAAATGGAGATTCAAGACAAGCGGCCCATTAAGAACAGTGGATGCAAGCAGAAACCTTATATTCTGTATAAGCAGGGATAAACATGTTTATGCCTTAAGCGAGGACGGAAACCTAGAATGGAAATTCAAGACAGGTGAGATGCTCTCCAAGAGTCTCACAGCAACAGATGACATGGTTTTTGTTGGTGGATGCGACAACAACTTCTATGCCCTGAACATGAAGGGAGAGGTCTTGTGGAAATTCAGGGTAAAGAACATAATTGTACCTCCAGCACTCCTGTACAAAAACACTGTTATTTTTGGTTGCGAGGACTGCAACCTCTATGCCCTTAATTTGAATGGAGAGCTCATATGGAAGTTCCACACATCACTCAGCTATCCCATAATCTATGATGTTGAATCAATAAGAAGGGAAAAATCCTTTGAGATTGTATGGAAACCAGCAGAGATACTGGAAGAAAAAACTGAAACAAGGAAAGATAAAGTTGATATAGCAGATTACGGGACATTCTCAGGAACATATATAGACACAAGCAAAACCGACTACCTGGGCCGCAAAAAGAAGGGCTATGTGAAATAAGGATTTTAATCCTTTATCCAATTCTAAACCATGAAATACCAGATATGGAAGAATAACGGGGTTAATTACGAAGTGGATGATGCATTCGGCCAGCTCCAGATGATAGGTGTTATTGCTCTACTTAAGGACGCTGCCAGGAGCCAGGCATTCCAGGTCAGGATCGGAGGCAGCATAATGGCATGCCCTGTTATCCATGATGGTGTTGCCTATATCGGAGCAAACGACAAGAACCTCTATGCCCTTGACGCAGAAACAGGAGAGGAGCTATGGCGTTTCAGCACCAATAATGTTGTTTCAACCCCAAGGGTTTCTGAAGGAAAAATATATTTCGGTTCCTTTGACCAGAACCTCTATGCCCTTTCCCTGAAAGGAGAACTCTTATGGAGATTCGATGCTAAGGGAGAGGTATTTGCAATACCATGCGTACATGAAGGCGTTGTCTATGTTGGTTCAAGAAGCGGCAATCTCTATGCTATTGATTCTGAAACAGGAAAGGAATTATGGAGATACTCAACACATGGTCCCATAACCTCGAGCGCAACAATCTACAAGGATGTTATATATTTCGGCTCCTTTGACCAGAACCTCTATGCCCTTTCACTACAAGGGGAACTATTATGGAGATTCACAGGAAACGGCGGATTCTGCTCCCCAGCCATCTACAATGAAAGGATATACTGCGCATCCTATGACCAGAGATTCCACTGCATTTCCCTGGAAGGAAAGGAGCTGTGGAGCTTCAAGACCAACGGGACCATGCCCTCCCTTCCCCCAACAGTAAGGGATGGTGTTGCCTATTTCGGCTGCAGGGATGCCCATCTTTATGCTGTCAATGCAGATACAGGAGAGCTTATCTGGAAACACAAGGCAGACAATGTGATATACTCAAGCCCTGCTTTTATGGATAACAAGGTCTTTGTGGGCGCTTATGATAACAACTTCTACGGTATTGATGCAGGTACTGGAAGGGTGTTATGGAATTTCCCCACAAACGGCATAATAATATCCTCTCCTACAGCCTACAAAAACAAAATCTATTTCGGCTGCTGGGACTGCAATCTCTATGCCCTCACAACAGAAGGGGACCTTTCATGGAAGTTCCACACATCACTAAGCTTCCAGTCACCAATAGATGTTGAAACACCAGGCCAGGCAAAGACCTTTGAGGTTGCATGGCAGCCATCTGTTGAGGCTGAGAAGAAAACCAGGGAGGAGGAAAAGGACATAGCAGACTACGGCGAGTTCAAGGGAACCTACATTGACACAAGCAAGACCGATTACCTGGGTAGGAAAAGGAAAGGCTACAAGACCAGATGATCCCCCATCTGATTTTTAAACCAGAAAACCAAAAAACTAATTACCACCATACCATCACATTTATAAACCAAAAAGTGTCATTATTAAGTAGTGAATAATTAATATTAATAAGGTACTGATTAAATGCCAGAAAAAAGGGAACCCCAGGCAAAGCAGATGAAGAAAGTCCTAAAGGAAGCTGTAGGAAAAGAAAAAACCAAAGAACCTGCAGCAGTGAAAAAGAAAGAGAAGGGTATAGGAAAGAAGAACAGCATAGAGATCCTTAAGAAGTTCACAAAGCTCGTTCTTAAGAAACACGGCCCGCTTATCAGAAGCATTGTCCTGTTCGGTTCAACAGCAAGGCAGGAATTCAAGGGAGAATCTGATATTGATGTTTTCGTTATAATAGATGACACAAGGCAGAGGATATCCCCTGCAATTAAGGACAGGATGGAGGATGACCTGGATTACTTCGCAAAGAAATGCAGCAAGCAGCTTTCTATACAGCAGCCTTACCTCTTAACAGAGTTCTGGAACATGGTGAGGCTTGGCCACCCAATTATTTTCAACTTCATAAGGGAGGGCATCCCTGTCTATGACAAGGACATTTTCCTTCCCATAAAGAGACTCCTGCAGATGGGAGAGATAAAGCCATCAAAGGAGGCTGTGGAAAAATACATAGAAAGGGGACCTAAGAGGGTCAGGAGGGTGGAGAATGCAAAGATCTACATGGTTGTTGAGGACTGTTACTACGCAATGCTTGAATCAGCCCAGGCTGTCCTTATGTTCCTTGGAAAATCCCCACCAAGGCCATCCGACGCCCCTGATACCCTGAGGAAGACCCTGGTGAAGATGAAGTTCATAACAGAGGAGAACGTAAAGGACCTTGAAGACATCATAGAGGTCAGGAAGAAGGTGGAACACAAACTGATTAAAAAGATGTCAGGTCCAGAGCTTGATGAATGGATAAAGAAGACAAAGGCATTTGTCAAGAAGATGCAGGGGCTTATTGTTAAGATAGAGGTCCTTAAGAGGGAATCAATGATTGAGAAATCCTACACCATAATGGCTGAGACTGCTCTAACACTCCTTAAGGCAATGAAGAAAACACCAAAGAAGGGACAAACCTTTGACCAGGCATTCAAGAAACACCTTGTTGATGCAGGCCTTATAGACAAGAGATACCTGGGCATATTCACTGAACTGGAGAAGATGCAGAAGATTGTAAGGCGGGGCAAGGTTCTGGATTTGCCAAAGCAGGACATTCTGATGCACAGGGAATACGTGCGCAAGTTCATCCGGGAAGCAGGAAAGGTCCTGAGAAAGAAGATCCAGGTAGAGAGCCCCGGCGGGGAACAGGGATAGTTAAGAATTATTTTTCAAAATCCTGACCGCATCCAGCGCATTCTTTCTCAATTCATCCAGGGAGCCTGAGTTGTCTATAACCCTGTGGTATATACTCATGTCGCTCAGGTCTATTCCATACAGCTCCCTGTATCTCTGCTTATCCACCATGTCACGCTCCTGCAGCTTTTTGAACGCCTCATCCCTTGAAATCCCGTCCCTCTTTGCCACCCTTTCTGCCCTTTTTTCCAGCGAAGAGCCCACGAAAATCCTGAGGCCAGCCCATTCACCAAGTACCCAGCCAGCAAGCCTCGCATCTATTATAATATTGCCCTTCAAACCCTCCCTGAGAATCCTCTTCTCAAGCATATAGTCAAACCCCTTGTCCCTTGCCTTTGAAAACTCCTCCAGACTGATACCCTTCTTGGATGCAAACTCCCTGACAACCCGACCCCCTGAGAAATGCCTGAGCTTAATCCTTTCCAGAATAAACCTCACAATCATGGACTTCCCGCTCCCGCTCATACCGGAAACCGTTATAATCAGATCCTTCTTTCCCTCACCCTTCTTAAGAAGCTCCCTCTCATAGGACTCCAGGAATTTGAGGAAGGTCTTTGGCATTATCTCACCATATCCCCTATCTTTTCCAGGTTCTT
>CP070801.1:554526-557051 GCA_020343575.1 Candidatus Aenigmatarchaeota archaeon | reverse complement strand
TGCGTCTATGTTGGATTCTTGGTTGGTGATGTGGACATTGATTATGTTGTGCCTGTTGGAGGTTCTTTTAGAATTACAGCTACGTTTGATGGAGTGCCCTTAACCACAGGGATAGTAAATACGTCAGGAACACTTACAGTTCCTAAGAATGTAGTCGGGGTTACGGAGATAAGTGTCTTGGTTGAGGCATTAGTATTTACAGGAACCAAAACAATAGATGTAACAACCTCTTGTGTTGATGCTGAGGAGATAACGATAGTTGAGGTATGTGTCACTAGCGACTCGGACGCAGGGAAGTTTATCCACAACGAGTACAGATGGACTGACGGGGTGTTTGTGTCGCCCATCCATTCTGAGCAGGTAACTTTTGCTTCAGGTACAACCACCCCATTGGTATCAAGATACAATGCGATAACAGGTCTGCAGGGCGGTGGTGTTATCCCGGCTGACTCAGCTACTGTTAGCATCATATCCAACAAGTTTGGTATTGACAACTACGATGTAGACCCTACAAGTGCTCTGTTCTCTTATCTAAGAACCAACACACTGTACAACAATACCCCATCAGAGATAAAGACACTACTCGCTGCTGCATCAGTAAATAACATTACACCAACAGGCTCGACTCCAACCTTCCAAGGAGACTTTACAATGCCTGCAGCAGGACAGTATCTGTATCTGATATGGGACTACAGAGAGAGAGTGAATAAGCAGCTTTGCTACTCTAATCCGGGAGCAGGTGGGTCTGCTCAAGACGCTTGTTGCAACTGCATCTCCTGTTCTGAGACATGTACATATTACGATGTTGACAACCCAACAGCATCACCGATAACTTATCTATATGCTGACTGCGCATCAGGAGCTACAGTAACAGCTATTATAGCTGCAGGAGTAAATACTCCGATTTGCTCAAGAATAGAGCCATTCCCATTAGATAAGGCTTCAGGATTAGTAGTTACTTGGCTTCAATGTGGGTGTCCTTAAAATTAAATAGATGGCGAATTTAGGAAGTTATTATATCAATGGTCCAACACTAGCAACAGCAACAGCAGTGTACACAGATGAAGAGCTCATCTACTGTGCCCCTGATGGGTTCTACAGTGATGGGTCTGTTGTAAGGCAGCAGCTAAACTGTGAGCTCTTGCCTGCTGAGAACTGCGATGTGTGTGCCTACCCTTGTCCTATAACCCCGGCGGTATCATCACCTGCCCCTCCATCTTTAGGGGCTTACTATATGGATGTGGACCTAGGATCAGGTACGGGTGCTGTAATAATAAACTTCACTCCCGGCGGCCCACCTAACGGTATTAAGGCCGAGTACAATGGGAACACCTATAATGATTTGAGCTCACCTGTAGATGGTTTCCACTCAGCCTCAGGCACTACAGCGATAACCTACTTAGGTAGAACTGCTGATGATTGTGGTATAGCAGGGACAAGCCCTGTGCTTGACAACTACAGATACAATGGGGCAGCGTTTGTTGCTCCGGGGGGAAATACAAACCCAACGATAGACGCTACAGATGTGTCATTAAGTGCTGCTATCCCCGGCACATGTGTTATGGTTGTTCCAAAGCTCAGCCCCACACCAAGCACATTATCGCTAACGATGATAGCTCCTTGTGCTGCATCTCAGTTCAGTATAGAGGTGGAGTGTCCTGCGGCACTACCTAGCTTCTTAGGGGCTGTTCCTGAGATTACAGGGACATGTGGCTCACCGCTAGACCAAACGTATTATCACGCACCCGTCAATGGAACGGCAGGTAACCCGGGCCTATATGATTGGGTGTTCAGTGATGCAAACGGAGACCTTCCGCTAACCGGGTACAACTCTATCTACATAGGGGGTGCTGCTCCGGGTCAATGGATTGAGGTTGTTCAGGGAGTAATAGTAAGTATAAATAGCTGTTAAGATATGCCAAACTACACACTAACATATAGTCAAGGAGTTCAGGGGTGGCCATCGTTCTACTCTTACGAGCCGCATTGGATGATTGGGATGAACAATTTTTTTTACACCTTCGGAAGTGATGGAGTTAGTGGAGGAAATATTTATCGTCACAATTCAAACACCGAAGGGAGAAATACTTTTTATGGGTTTTCTTATAAATCTCAACTGATCAGTGTATTCAATGACCTGCCTCTTCAGAACAAGCTGTTTAAGACCATCAACCTAGAGTCCGACAATCCATGGAGTGCGACATTAGAGACAGACATACAGACATCTGAGACTATTGACTATACGTGGTTCGAGAAGAAGGAGGCCTCGTGGTTTGCTTTTGTGCGTAATACAACTGCAAGTCCGGCTGATGTATCTGAGTATGCGCTCAGGTCTCTTAACGGTATAGGTCGTAGCACAGCCACCACAGGTCCGGCTGCAGCTTTGGTGGTTGACTTCTCTATATCGCCACTGATCTCAATTGGAAGTATTATAATTGTTGGTGATGGTTTCTACTACAGCCTACCTCCAACATATGAGACCCCTGTGTTTATGGGGAATGTTGTTGCTGTCAATATAGACCTAC
>CP070801.1:538510-554426 GCA_020343575.1 Candidatus Aenigmatarchaeota archaeon | reverse complement strand
ATAACCCTTGTTCTATTTCTGATAATAGCGAAGATAGTGAACTTTATAATAAAGAGGTCTATCCTTCATGTGACAGCAAAGACCAAGACCGTCCTTGATGACCTTATACTAGGAGCAGTTACAAAACCGATATTCTTGGGTATATTCCTGGTTGGTATCCACATATCCACGGGCATGCTTTCTGCTCTGGCAACGTACGCGAATGAGATAGTGTTTGCATTCACTGTTATATATGCTGCATTTGTTGGCTGGTTTGCAGTGAGGATAATAAACGCTATCATAAGCTGGTATGCCATAGAGATGGCTGAAAAGACAAAGACAAAAGCGGATGAACAGTTCCTGCCCATATTCAAGAAGGTTGCATACGGTGTTGTGGGTATTTTGATTATTCTTTGGCTTCTGGGACAGTTGGGGGTAGAGATAACAACGCTAATCGCTGCTATGGGAATAGGTGGATTGGCGGTTGCCCTGGCAATGCAGGACACGCTTTCTGAATTCTTTGCAGGAGCCCATATAATCCTGGACAGGCCTATAAAAATAGGGGATTACATAGAACTGGATTCAGGGGATAAGGGAACAGTTGTTGACATAGGATGGAGGAGTACCAAAATAGTAAACTACAAGAAAAACCTTGTTGTTATACCCAACTCAAAGTTGGCAAATAGTAAAATAGTAAACTACTATGCACCTGGTCATGAAGTTGGTTTCACTGTGGATGGTGGAGTGGGATACGGAGAAGATCTAGCAAAGGTTGAAAAGGTTGCTCTGGAAGAAGCAGAGAAGGTTCTTAAGAAGCTGGGTGTTGGACCTAAGGATTTCAAACCTGTTATGAGGTTCCAGGAATTTGGGGATTCGAACATAGACTTCAAGATTATTTTCAGGGTCAAGAAATATGGTGACCAGTTCCTTGTCAAGCATGAGTTCATCAAGGCACTGAAGAAGAGATTCGACAAGGAGAAGATAGAAATAGCATGGCCTGTCAGAAAGGTTTACCTGCACAAAGCAAAATGATTTCGAAATGATTTTCAAAACCAGCGATAAGCTTTAAATAGGTTGATGCAATAATATATTCAAGTGATTTTATGCAAAGACCGCTTGATGTTTTAGGGTCTTCAACAGACAAGAGGATAATAATAAAGACAAAATCCGGAGACAACATAGTCGGAATTCTGAAGGCGTTTGATTCCCACATAAACATATGGCTCGATGAGGCTACCATAGAGGGCGAAAAAGAGGTAAAGCTCGGTAAGGTTCTTATCCGGGGAGATTCGATTGTCTACATATCCCCGGAGAAGTAGATTCTGTTTTTGAATCGGAATAAAGTTATATATACATTAGATAAGAATAGTTGATTACATGACAAAGGGAACGCCCAGTATGGGAAAGAAGCAGAAGAAGACCCATATAGTCTGCAGACGATGTGGTAAGATAGCGTATCACATCAGGAAGAAGGAATGTTCTGCATGCGGTTTTGGGAAATCAAAAAGAATAAAGCATTTCTCTTGGCAGTGGAAAAACATGCTTGGCAAGGGAAACAGGAAGAAGTAATCAGTTTATTCTGCAACGGGTTTGACTTTTATTCCAATGTCCTCGAGTTTTTTCTTGAGCTTTTTCAGCGCAGTGTGGATATCATCTATTTCATGCGCTCCTGTGCATATTATCTTCCCTGACGAAAAGAGAAGGAAAGCGACTCTTGGTTCCCTGATTCTGTACACAAGGCCTGGGAACTGCTCTGGTTCGTACTCGGCGTTTTCAAGGGAAAAGGCGATTTCCTCTAGATTGAGCTTTGCCTTTATCTTCGATGAGGCAACTATGTTCTCTATCTGTATCTTAAAGGTTTTGGGAAGGTTTATTCCTGCTTTTCTTAGCCTGTCCACAATCTTGTGCATCGCCTGTTTGGACATATCTATGCTCCTTGCTCCTGTGCAGACTATCTTGCCTGAAGAGAATATGAGGGCAGCTGCCCTAGGATCCTTTATCCTGTAAACAAGACCGGGGAACTGCTCTGGTTCGTACTCTACGTCTTCAATCTTATCAACCAGCTTTGTAAGTGATATGTCTTTGCCCAAGGAGGTAAAAGCTACAACGTTCTCAACCTTTATGTGAAATTCCGACATAGAAATCCTCTTATCAAACAGGGTATATCTATTTATTTACACTCTTTCTAATAAAAAGCTTTCATCAGTTTTTCAAACGCCTTTCTTTGTGTCTATTATGAAGTTCCCAGATAGGATGTTCCTCCCGATTATAACAGGGAAGGTCATGTGCGAGCGATCCTGGATGTTGACCTCGGTGCTGAAAACCCTTCCCTTTACCCTTATCTTTGCCTTGACAACGGGTCTCCTGATCTGCCTGCTTACTGATGCGGATTTTATCTTGGTTGTTTTGATTATGGGTCCTAGCCTTGCCTTGGCAGCCAGTCCTATATCAATGGATGAATTCTTTGCTCCGGAATCGCACAACGCCAAAGTCTCGACCCTTTTCTGTCCTATAACCTCTATCTTCTCAACGAGGCCGACGAACTTTTTCTTCATATATTAATTAATTGCATCTCATTCATTATAAAATTATGGCACAAGATTTTGTGAAACATAAGTTGATCAAAGAAAACACGATACAGGCAAGGGCTTATCAAGCGAACATCCTCGCAACGGCAATGAAGAAAAACACGCTCTGTGTCTTGCCAACAGGACTGGGAAAGACCCCGGTATCGGTTTTGCTAGCTGTGAAAAGGCTTGAGGAGTATCCGGAATCCAAAATCCTTGTCCTCGCGCCCACAAGACCCCTGGTCAACCAGCACTATGAGTTCTTTCTCAAGACATTGGATATCGAAGAGGAGAGGTTCGCAATCCTGACCGGAATGGTAAAGCCTGAACTTAGGGGTAGGGTATACGAAGAAAAGCAGATAATCTTTGCAACGCCGCAAACCATAAAGAACGATCTGGTTGAAAAGAGATTGTCTCTGAAGAAATTCTCCCTTCTTGTTCTGGATGAAACCCACCATGCGATAGGGGAGTATGCATATCCGTACATTGCGAAGAAATACAAGGAATCTGCAGATCACCAGAGGATTCTCGGTCTCACAGCGTCTCCAGGAGGAACAAGACAAAAGATAAAAGAGATATGCAAAAACATAGGTATCGAGGCGGTAGAGGTCAGAACAGAAATAGATGAAGATGTAACACCGTGGGTAAAAAGAAAGGAGATGCAGTGGGTTTATGTGGAACTACCTGAATCGTTCAAGAAAATAAGAAGTATTGTTAATGAGGAGTACACCAAGAAGTTAAACGCATTGAAAAAACTCGGGTTTCTCAGGGGTAGAAGGGTATCCAAGAAGGATCTACTCTCACTCCAAAGCAGGCTCTATCAGGGAATAAAGGAAGGTGAAAAGAAGGCGATACTGGGAATGAGCTTTGTTACCCAGGCTATAAAGCTAGAGCATGTCTTGACTCTTCTGGAAACCCAGGGTATCAGGGTTCTGGAGAAGTATTGGAAAAAGCTCAGGGACGGGAAATCCAAGTCGAATGAAAGACTGGTAAAGAATAAGAACATATCCAACGCCATATGGCTGACCCATTCACTTTTTGAGCAGGGTTCGAAACATCCCAAGATCGGAAAACTCTGCTCTATAGTGAACCAACAATTCAGATGGAAAGGGGATTCAAAGATAATTGTTTTTGCAAACTACAGGGAATCCGTGAAGGAAATCGTAAGTTCCCTCAGAAATGTGGATAACGCAAAACCAGTGGAGTTTGTAGGTCAGAGGGAGGGAATGACCCAGAAGGAGCAGAACCAGAGGCTCAGTGATTTCAGAGAGGACAAATACAACGTTCTGGTCTGCACATCTATTGGTGAGGAAGGGTTGGACATACCAGAGATGGACTTAGCTGTATTCTATGAACCCGTTCCCTCTGGGATAAGATCGATACAGAGAAGGGGAAGGGTTGGTAGACAGAAGATGGGCAGAATTGTTCTTCTTATAACCAAGGGAACAAAAGACGAGGCTTATTACTGGTCAGCCAGACACAAAGAGAAATCAATGCACAAAACCTTGTATGGGATGAAAATGGGGGAGCAGTCTGAGATTAACGAATTCTGATTTTTCACCACCAAATAGTGAATTTATTTATAAATATATACACTTGAGTAGCGAAATCTTTATAAAGGGGTAATTTTTATATATATTATTGCTCTTTCGTAATGTCACTATAAAGGGGTAACAAAGTATGGCTGCAAAAAAAAGGAAGAAAATCGGGAAGAAGAGGAAAGTCCCTGAGAAAACGAAGGCTGTAAAGACTGCTCGTGGGAAGGGATGTCCTGAATGTGGATCAAGCAACATAAGGTTTGACCATAGCAGGGGAGAGTCTGTTTGTGAGAATTGTGGAGCCGTTATAGGAGAATCCATGATTGACCTGACCCAGGAGTGGAGAGCCTTTGATGAGGACCAGAGATCAAGAAGGGTCAGAACCGGAGCAGCCCTGACGCCCACAAAACACGATGAGGGGATAACCACTGAAATAGGAAAGGGCCGTGGAGAACTTTTCAAGGTTTCCTCAAAGAAAAGAGCCCAATACTACAGATTGACCAAATGGCATAAAAGACTTATAAAATCAAAGGACAGAAATCTTTCCTTCGCATTCTCTGAGTTGCAGAGGTTGATTTCTTATCTTCACCTTTCTCGGGCTGTCCATGAGAAAGTCGCGAAGCTTTACCAGCATGCTGTTGAGAAAGGACTCGTGAGGGGAAGATCAACAGAATCAATCATAGCTGCTCTTCTCTACACAACCTGCAGAGAGGAAGGAGCGCCCAGAACATTAGATGAGATATCTAAAGCGTCTGGAATCAACAGAAGGGATATAGGTAAAACCTACCGTTACATCTCAAGGAAACTCAGTATAAGGATTCTTCCTGCAAAAGCGCAGGATTATGTTCCAAGATTTGGTTCACTTCTTGGTTTATCAGAAAGGGTTCAAGTACGAGCGGTTGATGTTTTGGATGAAGCTGCTAAATACGATGTGACCTCTGGTAAGGGACCGATAGGAGTAGCCGCAGCTGCCCTCTACATCGCAGCTGTTCTGGAGGGAGAGAAAAAAACTCAGAGAGAGGTTGCGGACGCGATTGGCGTAACAGAGGTTACCATAAGGAACCGTTACAAAGAGATGGTAGAGACCCTTGGAATAAAGGACGAAGTTGAGGAAAGGGTCAGAGAGGAAGAGGAAACGTAGACAGGAATCTTCTTTTTGCACATATTGCATACTGCAAGTTTTATAAAGGCCCGCCTACATTTATCTCAATAATGGGCAAGATGGTTTATTTTTTCGGAGAGAAGGGCAAAGAAAGCAAACCACTCTTGGGAGGAAAGGGAGCTAATCTTGGTGAGATGACAAAGATAGGTCTGCCTGTTCCTCCTGGCTTTACGATATCCACCCAAGTGTGCATGGATTTTTTAAAGGAGAAAAAATACCCAAAGGGGTTGGAGAAAGAGATCAATTCAAATATCGAAAAGCTTGAAAAAAGGTCAAAGAGAAAATTCGGTGATGAGAGGCATCCTTTACTTGTGTCTGTCAGATCAGGTGCTCCTGTCTCAATGCCTGGAATGATGGATAGTATATTAAACCTTGGTCTCAATAACAGGACTGTAAAGGGTATTGAGGGGGAGAGTAAAAATTCAAGATTCGCGTGGGATTCCTACAGAAGATTTATACAAATGTTTGGCGATGTTGTTCTTGGTGTGGAGCATTCAAAATTCGAAAAAATCCTTGACAAATACAAAAGGGGTAGAAACGATACTGACCTGAGTACTGAGGAGTTGAAGAAGATTGTTGAGGAGTACAAAAAAATCATAACCAGTAAGGGAAAAAGATTCCCACAGGATCCGAGAGAGCAATTGAAGATGGCAATAGACGCTGTTTTCAACTCCTGGAACAACAAACGTGCGAGAATCTATAGGAAGCTTCATGGAATACCTGAGGATGTGGGAACCGCTGTCAACATTCAGGTGATGGTTTTCGGAAACCTTGGGTGGGATTCTGGGACTGGTGTGGGATTCACAAGAAACCCCTCAACGGGCGAGAACAAACCCTATGGTGAGTATCTGATGAATGCCCAGGGAGAGGATGTGGTTGCTGGAATCCGGACGCCGAAGGATATAGAAGAGTTGAGAAAAGATTCGCCAAAGGTTTACCAGGAACTGATGAAGGTTTACGAAATTCTTGACAAACACTACAGGGACATGCAGGATTTCGAATTCACTATAGAGAAGGGGAACCTCTTCACCCTCCAGACAAGGACTGGTAAGAGGACTGCACAGGCTGCGGTGAAGATAGCCGTGGATATGGTCAAGGAGAAGCTGATTAAAAAAGAGGAGGCGATAATGAGGATAGAACCAGAACAGATAGATCAACTTCTTCACAAACAACTTGACCCTAAGGAAAAGGAGAGAGCAAAGGTTATAGCCAAGGGTTTGCCTGCCTCCCCAGGAGCGGCTGTGGGAATCGTGTGCTTCTCAGCAGAGAGGGCTGAAGAGCTTGCCAAGAAAGGGAAGGTTATACTCGTTAGGAACGAAACCTCTCCTGAAGACATACAGGGCATGGCTGTTTCCCAGGGAATCCTCACAGCGAGAGGCGGAATGACGAGTCATGCAGCTGTTGTTGGAAGGGGTATGGGTAAGTGCTGTGTTGTGGGATGCGGAGATATTAGTATAGATGAAGAGAAGGAGATGTTCACAGTCAGGAATTTGAGAATAAAGGAAGGAGACTGGATAACGCTTGATGGTGGAACAGGCGAAGTTTTTATTGGGAAGTTTAAACTCGTTGATCCTGAGATGGGGGGAGAATTCCAAATCCTGATGAATTGGGCTGACGGTATCAGAAAGCTTGGAGTGAGAACCAATGCTGACACACCGAAAGATTCGGAAAGGGCCAGGGAATTCGGAGCAGAGGGGATTGGTTTAGCAAGGACAGAGCACATGTTCTTTGAAGGCGAAAGGATTCGCACGATGAGAGAGATGATAATTGCGGATGACAGTGAAGGGAGAAAGAAAGCGTTAGCAAAACTACTACCCATGCAGAAGAAGGATTTCATAGGCATATTCAAAGCTATGAATGGCTTACCCGTAACTATACGTTTGCTCGATCCACCCCTTCATGAATTCCTTCCAAAAGAGGACAAAGAGGTAAGAAAAATGGCCAAGGAAATGAGAGTGAAGTTTAAGACCCTGAAGAACAAGATCAGTTCCCTAGCAGAGTTTAATCCCATGCTCGGTTTCAGGGGATGTAGGTTGGGAGTTGTTTATCCAGAGATAACCGAAATGCAGACAGATGCTATAATCGGCGCTGCGATCGAGGTTAACAGAAGCGGTGGAGAAGCGTTACCAGAAATAGAGATACCGGTTCTGAGTGATGTTGAGGAAGCGACCTTTTTGAGGAAGATTATCGAAGATGCAGCGAAGAAGCTGATAGAAAAAAATAGGGTTAAGGTTAAGTACAAGGTAGGGACAATGATAGAGTTACCAAGGGCATGTGTAACAGCAGATAAACTTTCGAAAGAGTTTGATTTCTTTTCGTTCGGAACAAACGATCTCACACAGACTGTTTACGGGTTTTCTAGGGATGATGCAGGTAAGTTCATACCGAAGTACATTGAAAAAGGTGTTTTGGAGAGTGATCCGTTTCAGGTGATAGATAGAAAAGGAGTTGGTTCCCTGATGAAAATCTGTGTAAATCTTGCTAGGAAGACGAATCCCAGAATAGAAATAGGTATCTGTGGCGAGCATGGTGGAGAGAAAAACTCCATAGAGTTCTGCCATTTGATTGGACTGGACTATGTTTCCTGTTCTCCCTTCAGGGTTCCAATTGCCCGGCTTGCAGCCGCACAGGCAAAGATAAAGAATGGATAACTACTTTCTCAGTTCCTTTATAACTTCACTGACCCTTCTCTTGCCGCCACTTATTATTAGGAAATCCTTTGCTTTTATCCTATCTTCCCCGCTGGGCTGATAGGACCAGACGTCTTCCCTCTTCAGTCCTATTACATCCACTAGTCCCTTTGTCGCTTCATCTATTGTCTTGCCAGCCACCTTTGAGTCCTTCTTGATGTTTACGTAGTCGATTGTTTCTGCCGCTGCCTTTAATGCCTCTTTTATGATTGGGTGCGGGGGAATTCCTCTTAAGATGCTGTCAATTATCTCGTTCACTGCATCGGATATGTCTGCCACTGCAGAGGCTACCCTCATAACGGATGTGAGACCAAGAGCCTGTTCTACGTTGGATGCAGCCAGCATGCACTCCATCTCTATCTCGTACTGCTTTATCTCCATCTCCTCCTTCAGCTCTGTTATCTTATCTGCTAGTTTCTTGTCCTGTAGGAGCAGTGCTGAAAAACCAAGGTCTATTGCCAGGCCTGCAAGATCCTTCATCTCCACTATGAGGTCTATCACGTTTCTCCTCTTCTCCAGTACGTCTTTAAGGATCTCCTTCTTCTTGAACACCTGCATTTTCCATCCCTCCTTTATTTTATACTTCCAGGTTATTAACCTTTCACATCACCAAAGTGAGTATCAAGAACAGGAGCGAAACTCCCACAACATCTCCTATGCTCGTTAAGATAGGTACTACCATGTTGTCAGGATCAAGGCCCCTGCTATAGGATATGTAGCTGAATACAACGGAAATTGTTACCAATACTACCACGGTTATGAAACCTGCTGCCAACGTGACAAATGGGAATATCAATATATCAAGGCTCTTCAAACCCAACAACATATTGAATCCTCCGGCAGCAAGACCGAGAGCTAAGAATGATATTATGGATATTATAAAAGTTGCAAAGACGTTCCTCTCCAGAGTCTTGGTTTTCTTGAGCTTTGGACGAATCATTCCCAGGTGAAGAGCTGAGGAGAGCCTGCAGCATAAGACTGACGAAACACTTCCTCCCATGTTGTTAAAAGCTGGAATTATGACCAGTATACCAGGAAGGGTAAAGAGAATTTCTCCGTTGCTGTGCAGAACCATTCCGGCACAAATCGAAAGGGCTCCTGCTAATAAAAGCATGGGGATGCTTTCCTCCAGTATGGTTTTCATTGAGTACATCATATTCCCAGACCCAACACAAGTTTAACTGCCAAGAAGAGGCAGATAACCGTTACTATATCCCCTGTGGTTCCGATGGTTGGTGAGGTTACATCATCAGGATCAAGGCCCTTTTTGTAGCTGAAATTTGAGATGAATATCGCTAAAAATATCAGTACGATACCAGATGAAACCCCTGCTATTACTGATATGAGGAAAAACTCTATGAAGGTAACACACATCACACCGGATAAGGAGCAAGCAAATGTTGCGAACACTGATAATATTACAGACAATATAAAACTAAGTATAAGAGCAGAGTATATATTTGCTCTCAGGGCCTTTGTCACCTTGCCGGGTTTTATGTAACCTAGGTGCAGACCAGAGTTCATCCTTGCCCCGAGGCTTGAGCCAATGCTTCCTCTCATGTCAAGCAGAGCAGGTATAAGAATGAACAGTCCTGGAAGAAGCTCTATATCTATTATCATGGCCCCAAGAATACCACCCGCAATCAGTTCCAAAACAGCAAATCCTACGACCAGGGGCGTGGTCTCCTCAACTATTCTCCAAACAGACCTTGTGACAGGCATAATAATTAATTGTCTTCAGATAGCTTAAAGTTTGGTCTATCAAGCCCTAGAAATTTTTTATAGTAGGGAAATAATAATTTATTAAAACAAAATAATTATAGGTAGGTTCTCATGGTTAGCATATCTGATCTGAACAAAAGGGAAAGGGTGGTAAGGAAATCCCTGAATGACCTTGAAAAGCAGATGAAGAAAAAAAAGATTTCTACTGCTGATTACAACAAAATGAAAATGGTTAAAGAGGGTGAGCTGAAAAAAATAGAGTTGGAAAGGAAAAATGTCATAGCAAAACTTCCGCCAATGCCTCTACCACCAAAACCATCCAGGGCAGCCGCCCCGGCAAAACCTCCTGCAGTTAGCTCTGATGCAAAAAGGGTTCAGACGGAATTGAAGAAGCATGAAAAGGATCTGCTTTTCACACAATCCGAGATGAGTAAACTCTTTGCTGAGGTTGTCAAGAACAGGGAAAGGATAAGAAGGATTGAGGATATGGTAAAGAGTCTTAGTTCGGCCCGGGCCCAACCCCCACCGGTGGACATAAAATCAATTGAACAGAGGATTTCCGGTCAGATTGATAGAATGAATGTTGCATTGAAGGATAGTGCTACAAAGAGCAGGGGGGAGTTGGACAGGGTTTCCGGGGATATAAGGGGTGTGAAGAGGGAAATAGATGAGCTGAAGAAGGTTAGTACATCTTTTAAGACCCTGGATATATCCGGCTTGAGGAGGGACATCGAGTCCCTGAAGGAAAAGAGCAAGTGGTTAGAGCAGCAGGTAGGAAACCTTGACATAGAACCCCTCTACGAATTAATAAAGGAAATCGAAGATAGGGTTTCTACTTCTTCAAGGGTTGCTCCAGGTCCTGTGATAATTGAGTAATTAATTATGAATAACTTTTTATTTACAGTATTTAGTTTAATCTTATGAAAAAGGTTTTGGTTGGTGGGATTTTTTCAGTTTTGCATCCCGGACATATGTTTTTCCTAAAGAAAGCGAAATCTCTAGGAGATTTCCTGATCGTTGTTGTGTCAAGCGACAGAACGGCATTGAAAAAGAATGGGGTTCTCTTGCGAACAGCTAGAGAGAGGAAATTGAGGGTTGAAAAAACTGGAATTGCAGACAGGGTGATTATCGGAGACGATGAGGATCGCTTCAGGGTCGTTGAAAAAGAAAAGCCGGATATTATCGCTCTTGGGTATGACCAAAGAATTGATGGGGGGTTTAGAAAAAGAATCAAAGAATCTGGTTTAAACTGTAAGATGGTAAGGATAAAAGAAAAGTTCAAAGACTACAGCTCAAGCAAGTTTCTAAGAGACAAAAAAAGAAAAAGGGCTTGATGCCCTTAATGATATAAAAAATAAAAAATGAGGTGTGTTGAATTAGAATTCTTCCTCTTCTTCAACGTCCCAGTCTTCAGGTTCTTCCTCGGTTTCTTCGTCCTCATCCTCCCATTCAAACAACCTCATCAAATCCACCTCATTCACTATATTTTACCTTCTCCTTCTTGCTTTTTTCTTTGTTGCTTTCTTCCTTTTTCTTGCTGCCATTTTAACCTCCCTCTTTAGAATTTATTTTCATTTTATTGATTTATTTGGGGCATTCATATTTAAAGTTAACTATTTTTAAAAGAAAAAGTTTTTAAGTTTTTAGGCTTGCGGCATAACGGATTTTAAATCTAAACATTCACAAAATTCTGTTGTTGTGGCAGAACATACATTATCTTTCTCTGTTCCTAGGAAAAAGTTTCTCTGATCATATGTAACCTGATAAACCTTCACGATTGTGAAACCAGAGTTGCTCTCAATCATGGATTTTATTCCCGGATCCGTGGATTCAGGCAGTCTGTCATTTAAAAAGTCATCAAGATTTTCATCTATAAGAGTAAGGATGGGAACACAATTCTCAGGGATTTCTTTTCCTATACCCAGTCCCTCAAGGTATTTCCCAAGTTCCTCCACTTCTTCAGGGGTTATGCCAATAAATGAAAACAGTTCTTCTCCCAAGGAGGGGAATCCCTGGAAGTTGATGAGGGAGAAACCCAGAAAAACAACAAGTATCACTATGCCAACAATCCTTATAGGTTCCAGTCTTCTCTTAACTGCCTTGGATGTTACTTCCTCGGCCTTTTTTAATTTTTCCTGGAGTTTTGCAATCTGTTTCTTCATGCCCGGGATGTTGAATATGTTGTGGGATATGAGGTAAAGTGAGATTGTTAATACTGCTGTGGATATGACAATCCCGATAAAGGGGTTTATAAGGAGTGACTGTATCAATGTATAGAAGGCATCACCACTGAACATGGGTATTAATCCTGAAAGCCCCAGACCGCAGACAAGCGCAATAAAACCAAAACCCAACCTGAGAAGGAGCCTTATTGCAAAATGCATGTAACCCTTGTATCCTTTAATTATTATTGAACCAAAAATGAGTACCAGTACTATATATAAGATAACCTGCAGCCCGAAGAGTATCTGTGGCAGATCCTTCATCATGGTTGGTGCAATCTGAACCAATTGCGATAGGTCTGGCATAGCCATGTTCTCTATTCTTTATTGGCTGCGCTCAATTAAATAATAATATGCGTAAAGGGTTGGCAAGAGACTCCAAATAAGTTTTTAAACCTTTAACTTCAATAGGTTGTAATATGGCAAGGATGTATTCAAGGAAGAGGGGGAAGTCAGGAAGCAAAAAACCCATGGTGAAAAAAGCTGCCTGGGTTAAATACAAACCGAATGAAATAGAGGAAATAATAGTCAAATTAGCTAAAAAAGGATACTCGTCTGCAAGGATCGGTCTGGTTTTGAGGGATCAATACGGAATCCCCTCAACAAGACTTATGACAAAAGAAAGAATATCCAAGACTCTAAAGAAACATAATATTTACCCTGAGATGCCTGAGGATATGTACAACCTTATAAAAAGAGCAGTGGATCTTGTAGCACATATGGAGAAGAATAAAAAGGATTATATATCCAAAAGGGGCCTCGAGTTGACCGAGTCAAAGATAAGGAGACTCGCCAAAAACTACAAAGGGAAGAACCAGCTTCCCAAGGATTGGAAGTGGGATCCAGAGAAGGCGAAGCTGATGGTTAAGTAATTGCTTATTTGGATGCTAATTCTGTTACATCAGAATCCTGAGTTTCTTTGCTAGAATTGCCTGCAGAACCTTCCTTCCAAGATTAGATCTCTTCCTTACCCTTATGATACCGCTCTTGCCTACATGGGCTGAGAACAGGTAGTCTCTGTCCCTGTATATATCAACTTGGACTCCGACGAGTCCGGGCTCGAGCTTCAGGTTTATGTATGCTCCTGTCTCATCGTAATCCCAGTATATGTCCTGCTTTAGTGAACCCTCCTTGGGTTCGACTGAGATGTTCATACCAAGTCTCTTCTCAAGCTCCTCTACGTTCTTTCCCTTCTTTCCAATAATCCTAGCAACTTCAGAGCTCTTGACCCTTGCTATGATTCTGTTGTCCTGGATGTCTATCTCTGCGTCCGGATCCCATTTTCTGAGCACCTGTAGGACCCTTTCTCTGGCAAGATCCTTCAGTGGAGACTTCTCCTTCTTCACAGGAACTATAACGGTTTCCTCTCCATACGTGTATATCTCATACTCAAGTTCCTTGGTCTCGATGTCTCTGATCTCAACCACTGGTCTTGCAAGATCCGCCTCTTTCATTCCTGTCGGCATCTTGACTGTGAGGCTGAGATTATAGACCTTTTCTATCTTTCCGGACTTTATGTATATCACTTTGTCTATCACGTGTGGTATGACCCCCAGCTCGAGCCTTCCTATAAATCTTTGTATTGCTGAAACAGTATCAGTTGAGTGTGTTACACCAATCATCCCCACACCGGCAAGCCTCATATCACCGAATACCCTGAAGTCCCTGGTTTTTCTGACCTCATCAAATATTGTGTAGTCAGGTCTTACCAGCAACAGGAGTTCTGCTGTTTTTTCCCAATCACCTTCTAGGGGAGCGTACTGGGTAACCTCAGGACCAACCTGTAAATCCCTGGGCTGCTCAAAGGTCTTCACGATCTTGTTCTTTTTAACAAGGAAATCCGCTATTGAAGCAGCAAAGGTTGATTTACCAGAACCCGGAGGTCCTGCTATCATGATGCCATGGTAGCCTGAGACTATGTTTTTCTCCAGTTCCTTGTGCATCTTGTAGTCATCTAGGGTTAGTTTAACTATGGGTCTTACTGCAGTGATTTCTGTCTTGTCAGAGAAGGGTGGTCTTGTTATGGATATTCTGTAGTTCCCAAGCTGTATAACAAGGGCACCATGCTTTCCTATCTCTATGAAGGAATCTTCGTCCTTTCTTGCCTTTGAAACAATCTGGCCTATCATTGATTCCAGTTCCTTGTCATCACACGGTTTTCTTTTCAGCTTTATAACCTCCACATCTCCCGGTTTGCCCCTCTTCACGTAAGGCGTAACTCCTGCCTTCAGATGAACTGACTGGACATCTTTCGAGAAGAGGCTCTCGAGTTCCAGTGGCTTTTTCAGGATATCCTTCTCCACGTAATCAACAGAAACGTCCTCAACTTCCCCTACAAGGGCCTGAACGTAATCTGATGTGATCAGGGTGGCACTCGCTTTCGAGGCAACGTCCCTTATCAGGGCATCTATCCTTCCTTTCTTCGCCAGCTGGATCTCTTCAAGGGTTGGTCTTTCACCAGTGAACTCTAGGTTTATATTCTTTTCCTTACCGACTTTCCTTATCTTCTTTATCTCCTCAAGTCCGTCAAAGCCAACCTCTCTTCCCCTGCTGGCCTGGGCCTGCAGCTCATCAATAACGGCTCTAGGTATGACTATTTTTTTCGGGCTTATCTTGCCCTTTTTTATCAATTCCGAGAGTTTACCGTGAATCAGGATCGAGGTATCGGGCACCACGACCTTCGATTTCGTAAACCTCTCTTTCTTCTTTTCGTTTTTCATTTTCGTAATTTTCATATTATCACCTTTGTTTCTTTAATCGCGTAAACATCATATTGAATACAGCGAAATCTATCCGATTCTTCTGTCAGGAGAAGCAGATTACTATATAAGTGAAATCGGGGTTTATAAAACTATCGTTTGCCTTTATATCCCTTTAATTTGACAGATTAAAAAGAACGGTCTGGTTGATAAAACCAAACCGTTCAGAAGAGAGGCGCTGGGAGAGTTATTTCTATCCGGAGATGGTGTCCAGTATTTCCTCCTGATTTTGCAGGAATTTGTCACCATGTCCTGGTGTAGGGGTGATACCAACACCGTCTTTGCAGAGCGGGCAGTCCTCCAAGAGGTATTTTTTCAGTTCTTCGCTTGATAGTTCGAGTTGGTTTTCCAGCCTGGGAATACCGAGCGTCTCGGCCGTCACCTTACCCCCTGATCTGTTACACATGAGTGCCGCCCCTATTACATTCCCACCTGCTTCTTTGGCAGCATTGATACCAAGTTCTAGTGATTCACCGGTAGTGCTGATATCTTCAACGAAGAGGACATTTTTTCCTGATACTATTTCACCAAAACCTCGCTTGAAGACTTTTTTTCCGGATTCTTCATCAACATAAACAGATCCTATGTCTTCTCTTCCTGTAAGGAAATATAGGAATTGCTTTACGAGCCAAGCTGCATTAACTGTACCGGCCACTAAACCAACTACAACATCTACATGTGGGGTTCCAACAAAACGGTGTGCGATATCGGCACATAACCACCAGTTCGCGTTGGGTGGAATATAGAGAATGTCTTTGTTGACATATGTGGCAGAGTGGTCACCGGATCCTGGAATTTTGGCGACTTCGTCTTTTTTACCTCTGTGTTTGAGCACGAAATGTCCACTCAGAGCGGCATTAAAATTAGCAAAGATTCTCCGGATCTCATCATCGGAAAGACGCTTGATCTCTATAGTGATTTTCTTCGTTTCGCCTTCCATTTCACTTCTCCTTCTTTTCCATTTCTACCAAGGCTTCAAGTATCTCCTCCGCGATCCTTTCAACCGCATCACGCGAGTTAATTATTCCCTTTCCCTTTGGTGGTTGTGTGATTGGTCTTCCTATCACAACGAAATCAGCTCCGTTTAGAATCGCCTGTTTGGGAGTCGTTACCCGTTGCTGATCATTTTTCTGTGCCCCGTCGGGACGGATGCCTGGATTGAAGAGTTTCAGTTCGTCGAGTTTTCTTTTCTTTCGTATAAAACTTGTCTCTTTTGGTGAACACACTACGGCATCAACACCCGCTAGTTTAGCGTCTTTAGCAAAGGCAACAACCTT
>CP070801.1:534489-538410 GCA_020343575.1 Candidatus Aenigmatarchaeota archaeon | reverse complement strand
AGGACAGCTATAAAACCATAGAGTTCACAGTCACCCCTAATAATGTTTCATCGCTCTATCAGATAGACGTTACTGTCGAATATGAGGGATTGGAAAAGAGAGTTTCTGCAGCACTATCAACCAACGAGATGCTTACAGATGCAATGAGGAATGCGGATTACATAAAGAATTCAAACCCGAATCTTACAGGTGATGTCAACTCTGCTCTTGATGATTGGTACAATGACTACAAAACATCTGACTATGGAACAGATATGGACAATTATGCAACACTGAAGGACAGCCTTGCAGATCTGATGAATCAGACAGCTGACGGAGAAACCCCTGGAGACGGTGGACCATATACTAATGGAGGGCCAGTAACAGATGGACAAGACCAAGAAGAAGGGAGTTGGTTATGGATAGTTCTACCGATAATAATAGTTATTGTAGTGATAATTCTGTTGGTCATGTTTTTCAAAAAATCCAAGAAAACCGACGAAACTGAAGAAGAATATGTTTAGTAGAATTCTTCGTCAAATTCTTCCGAACCTTCTTCAAACTCCTCTTCTAGTCCTTCTCCACCCTTCTTATACTTCTTTAAGTAGAACCAGACACCCACTACTGCAACAACTATTATAACAATTACTAGTAGGAGGGTAAAGTCAAATGGCTGGACTTCCATTTCCACGCAATAGTTATATGTGCACGTGTAACCAACATCACAGTCTAGATCATCACAACATTCACCTGTTTCACAAACCTCATCACAACATACACCACCCGTGCAACTCGTTCCATTCAGCTCCCCTTCACATTCGTTAACTTCAATCTCACAACAAATACCATTCACATCATTTAGCCTGCATACACTACCCGTTGGAGTTTCATCGCCTGGGCACGACACCCCCAAGCGGCAAGTTCCTGTTGAGCATGTTATGTTGGGAAGAGGACCTTCAGATTTTACGCATACATAATTATCACATTCATAACCAACATTACAATCACTGTCACCACAACAGTTTGATTTTTCCCTGCAAATCTCATCACAGCATATACCCCCATAACAGTAGCTCATATCAGATTTATCATCACAGGTCATGGCCGTAGATATGGATTCGTTCTTAACACTTACCTTGATATCAATCGGTATGTAACCTATCAGGGTGTTGTTTGATTTCAGTTGCGCCTGTGTATTTATCTCCATGGAGCTTTCCACGTGCTCCAGAATAACACTGAAGAACATTGATTCACGAGGACCAAGGGTTATGTTGCTTAAATCTATATCAAGGTAATCATTCACATCTATAGGTTCTGTAACAGGTATGTTAACAGTCAGGGAGGTTAGAGTGTTGTTCCTCAGGTTGGTTATCCTATAATTAGATTTTTCATATTTCTGGTTTTTGTTTATCAATATGTTGAGGCTTACGGGATCAACATCAACGTATCCCATCTCACCATCACCATTCCCTGTCCCCAGTCTCATATCAACACTTACTACCGATCCACCATAATCAGAACCAATTGTGGGTGCACTGAAAGCGATGTAGTATTCACCGAGGTCAAGGGTTATGTTGTCTATGTATCCACCAACATCGTTATCGTAAACAAGGTTCCCGTCCTTGTTTGGAACCAGGCTCAGATTGTTTGCGTAGTATGTTTTATAGGAGATCCCAGTTACAATGTCCGGTTTAGGATAAACTTTTATATAAGCGATTTTTTTCTCAATGTCCGTATTGATCTTTGAGGTTAGCACTATACTCCCGACATACACATCCAGAATTTCGCCTCCAGTATCCAAAGAAGAATCCGTTGTGTTGACTTCTAATGTATGAGGAGGACCACCGATGTTTGATAACAGGAAAGGGTTGGGCCCGCATGTACTTTTAGTATCAGTGTTAGAAAAGTAGCACACCCAATTATCTCCTATCTTTGGGATCTGCCCAGCTACCGGTTCCATCATTGCTCCGTACGCAAGCCAATTCACCCTGAGCGATTCATTAACATTTTGGTCAAACACAAAAAGGAAACTCGAGTTCACGGATATTTTATCGGGTATGAAAATAACATCTGGGTCTGGCAGGGCGGCGGACGCGAACGGGATGAGTGATACTATCATTAAAAACAGGAATGTTAGATATACGAATTCCATTCGCCTTCGCACATTTTCCATATATAATAATTGTGCGGGGTATATAAAAAAAGTTTTGAGGCCAGAATGTTAAACTATAAAAGCAATGAATGCAAATAAGTTTTATGGTCAGTATTCAAGAGTTCCAAAAACTTGATCTTAGGGTAGGAGAGATTATATCTGTTGAGCACGTACCGAACGCTGACAGGCTTTACGTTCTGAACGTGGATATGGGAGGAAAACAGGTACAGCTGCTGGCAGGCATAAGGCAGCAGTATACTGAGGAAGAGCTTAAGGGAAAGAAGATAGTTGTGGTTGCAAACCTGGACCCAGCAACAATCAAGGGAATGACTTCCGAAGGAATGCTCCTGGCAGCGGAACACGACGGGAATATAAGTCTGGTTACGCTTGACAAGGATCTCCCTGTTGGCTCAAAGGTTTTATAGTTGGCCCTCGATATTATATACATGAAAATCCAGAAAATTCTGCCAGATGAAAAAGTTACTGTGCTTGCTGATTCTAGGGAGAAAAATTCACCCGTCGTGAGACACTTGGAAGATTCTGGAATCCGGGTGAGATCCAAACAACTAAAAGTTGGTGACTACATAGCCTCGGACAGGATAGGGATAGAGAGGAAGCAGATTCAAGATTTTCTACAATCCGTAAAGAACCAAAGGGTTTTCAAGCAGCTGGAATCCCTCGCAGAATCCTACAAGAAACCCCTGCTTATTCTGGAGGGGAACCCGGAACTTCTTTTCGCGGAAAACAACATGCACCCTAATTCTGTAAGGGGAGCTCTGGCATCCATATCAATAGACTATGCAATACCAATACTCTGGACCCCAAACAGCAAGGGAACAGCAGAGCAGATACAGAGGATTGCTTACAGGGAGCAGGTAAAGAAGGAGAGGGGACTGCAGATAAGGATCAAAAAGAAATGCCCGGACTTGGCTAGACAGCAGGAATTCATAGTCGCAGGTTTACCACACGTTTCGAATAAACTTAGCAAAAGGCTTCTAAAAGAATTCAAAACAGTCAGAAAGATGTTCTCAAGCAGGAAGGAAAGATTCATGAAGGTTGACGGGCTTGGGGAGAAGAAGGCGAAAAAAATATGGGAATTGCTTAACAAGGAATACGAGTGTGACTGACTATTTGGATAATCTGTGATCCAAGGATTTCCTGACAAGTTCCCTGAACAGGGGTTCTGGTTCTAGGGGTTTGGATGTGAGTTCTGGATGATACTGAGTTGCAAAGAAGAAGGGATGCTTCGGAAGCTCCAGAATCTGCATTATTCTCTTCTGGGGAGCGAATCCTGAGAAGACCATTCCACACTTCTCTAACTTGTCTATGTACTTGGTGTTGAGGTTCCAGCGATGACGGAACCTTCCCCTTATTTTGTTTTTACCATAAATTTTATGGGCTCTTGTTCCCTCTTTTATGAGAACATCAAGACCTCCCAGTCTCATTGTTCCACCCAGACCGTCAATCTCCTCCTGCTCGGGTAGTATGCATATAACAGGATTCTTTATATTTGGTTTAATCTCTGTTGAGTTTGCTTCTTTTAGACCACAGACGTTCCTAGCGAATTCGATAACAGCCATCTGGAAACCGAAGCATAAACCAAGGAATGGGATATTGTTTTTCCTCGAATACCTAATACACTCGATCTTGCCCTCAACACCCCTTGCTCCAAACCCACCTGGGACTATTAAACCGTCTAATCCTTCCATCTCCCTTTTCACATTGTTCTTGTTTATACCAGTGGTTTCTATCCACCTGACGTTGATTTTGACATCTAGGTATGGGGCGGT
>CP070801.1:530297-534389 GCA_020343575.1 Candidatus Aenigmatarchaeota archaeon | reverse complement strand
TATTCCCATGCAGAAATAGTAGTAATGGATTATCTGAAAATACTTAACACCAATATAGATGCCCATATAATTTTATAGAATTTGATAGCTTATCAATAGTTCTTTTTAATGAAGAACTTCTCATACTCTATATCATTCCTTTCATAGTCCTCTATGAATCTTTCATAACTCCTTATCATCTTCTGGTCAGTAAGAGTAAGGTCTGGTTTTGATTTTATCTTCTCAATCCTGTCTCTGAACTTCTCAACTATCTTTTCGCACATCTTTGTTTCGAATTCGTAAATGTTCCTCTCGATGTTGGACTCCCTTTCCCTCCAGACGGAGATTAGTATCGAGTCTATCTCAGGTTCAGAACCAGGTTCATAGGACTTTATCTTGATATCCGTGATGAGCTTTTTGAGTCCAAGTTCCCCCCTCTTGTTAAGTATAAGTCTCTTTGCTCTCCTCAGTGTAAGGGAATCAAAGTACGCGAAAAGATTACCCACTACCCCGAACCTGGTCATGATATACCAAAGCAGTCCCAGGAAGAACACGAAGTAGTTTATCTGGATGATAGAGTCTATTAAAAACCTCTCTATGAATACCTGGTAATACCACAAAAACAGAGTTAATCCCGCTGTTAAGAATGTTAATAAAACATGGGACGCCATATATCCAGAAGATTGTATCACCACGAATTTTCTCATTCTCTCTTCCATAAAATATGCGACGTACCAACTTATTGCAGAGTGGATGATGCAGAATATTATGAAGAATATGGAGTAGGGGAAACCGAACATTATAGCAGCAGTGAAGCTGAATATTCCCATGCAGAAATAGTAGTAATGGATTATTTGAAAATACTCAGCACCAATATAGAGGCCCATATAATTTTATAGGATTTATGGTTTATCAATAAAAGTCGTGAGCTACAAATCTTCCTCTGATATAACTCTGATTCCATTCTTTTTCAGTAAAGCGGTTGTAATTCCATCCCCCTCTATAATCTTTCCAGAAAAGGTTCCATCATAAATTTTTCCGCAACCACAAGACGGGCTTTTTTGTTTAAAAATTGCTTCTTTGATACCAAGTAATCTTGCTAATTTCAAAACCTCTTCTGCACCTCTTTCAAAGTTTTCTGTAACATCTTTCCCTGATTCTGTAATCACTTTACCCTCCTTCCGTTCTGAGTATTCTCTTGGGGTTGACAAACCGCCCAGTTGTTCTGGGCAAACAGGAATTAGCATTTCCTTTTTGGACAATTCAGCAACTCCCTTATCTAGTTTGTCTTTGCCGTCATATATACATCTTATTCCCAACAAGCAGGCACTACAGAGTTTCACTGCCATAACTTAAATTAACCGCCATTTATTAAATAAACTTAAATATATTACGAATACAGTATATAGTTAATAATCACAGAGCGAGTAGCGATAGTATGAAGGTCCCAGTGTACAGTATGAATGGGAAAGTGAAGGGGAGCTTAAAGGTAGACAAAGCCTTCTCCAACCCCGTGAGAAACGACCTGATTCAGAGGGCAGTCCTGGCAGAGCAGTCAAAGCTCATACAGGCCTACGGAAGCGATCCCCAGGCAGGGAAGAGAACCTCAGCTCACTACCACGGGAGAAGGGGAAGAAGGATGACCATGATGAACAGGGAGCTTGCAAGAATGGCAAGAATACACGGCTCAGGTGGCCTTCATATGAGGGCCAGATTCGTTCCCCAGGCAGTCAAGGGAAGGAAAGCACATCCTCCAAAGGCAGAGAAAAACTGGGTCATAAAGATAAACAAAAAGGAGAGGATAAAGGCCCTGCTCTCTGCTGCGTCAGCCTCCTCGAAGAAGGAAATGGTTGAAAAGAGAGGTCATATCCTGGAAGGAGTGAAACATGTTCCGCTGGTGGTTGAGGACAAGATGCAGGACCTGAAAAAAGTCAAGGAGGTCAAGGAGACCCTGGAAAAACTAGGTCTTAAAAAAGAACTGGAAAGAGTGAAAGAAAGGAAAGTGAGGGCAGGCAGAGGAACTACGAGGGGAAGGAAGTATAAGGTAAAGAAGGGACCCCTTCTTGTGGTAGGAAAGGACAACGGAATTACAAAGGCTGCAAGAAATCTGTCAGGAGTTGAGATCGTTGAGGCAGACAACCTTAATGTTTCAATGCTTGCTCCTGGGATACAGCCAGGCAGGCTTTGTCTCTGGACTGAATCAGCTGTAAAGAAGATGGAGGGCTTGGGAGATTGATATGGCAGAAAAAAAGAAGGAAGTGAAAAAAGAGAAAGATGTTGAAATGAAGGAGGAAGAAGCTAAGGAGAAGATAAAGGATCCCTGGAAGGTCCTGATGTATCCACAGCTTGCAGAGAAATCCATGAACATGGTGGAGATTGAGAACAAGCTGGTGTTCATAGTTAATAAGAATGCGAAAAAAGAACAGATAAAGGAGGCCATTGAAAAACAGTTCAATGTAAGGGTTATCAAGGTGAATGTTGAGGTAACAAGGAAAGGCGAAAAGAAAGCCTACGTAAAACTCCACCCGGATGACTCAGCAGCTGACATTGCCTCCAGGATGGGCATGCTTTAAGGTGATCGCATGGGAAAGAGGATCATACAGCAGAGGAGAGGAAAGGGTTCCCCAACTTACAGGGCACCCCCATACAAGTTCAAACCCAGCCTTGAGTATAAGGACCAGTCTGGAAGGGTTGTGAACATAGTGAATGACAAGATGAGGAATTCCCCATTGGCAGAGGTTGAATATTCGGACAGAAGCAGGGGCTACTTAATTGCTCCAGAGGGAATAAGGGTTGGGGATTCGATTAAGAATATCGTGTTACCGCTTTCCCAGGTAACAGAGGGAATGCAGATATCAGCAATAGAAACCTATCCGAACTCAGGACCAAAGCTCTGCAGGACACCAGGGTCCTTTGCCACCATGGTTTCAAGTGGAAAGAAGGAATGCATAATACAGCTTCCATCCAAGAAAAAGAAAAAACTGAATCCGAACAGCAGGGTTATGGTAGGGATTCCTGCAGGAGAAGGGAGAAGGGAGAAACCGTTTGTAAAGGCAGGAAAGAAGTGGATTGTAATGCATGCAAGGGGAAAGCTCTACCCCAGAACATCAGGGGTAGCAATGAATGTTGTTGACCACCCATTCGGGGGCGGATACACAGGTCTCGGAAAGCACAAGACAGTCTCAAGACACGCCCCACCGGGAAAGAAAGTAGGTTCGATATCACCAAGGAGAACCGGTAAAAAGAAGTAGGAGATAGTATGGCTAAGTTTGAGATGAGGGGAAAAAGCTTGGAGGAAATAAAGGGAATGGATATGGAAGAATTCAGAAATATCATTAGAGCTAGAGAGAGAAGGGTCTTGAAGAGGGGCTTTACCGAGTACCAGAAAAAGCTGCTCAAGAAGATAAAGAGGGATCCCAAGAAGTTCCACAGAACGAAATGCAGGGACATGGTTATAATACCCGAAATGCTTGGCATCAAGATAGGGGTTTACAACGGAAAGGAGTACATTATAATGGAGATAAAACCTGAAATGATAGGACATAGGCTGGGCGAATTCGCATTGACAAGAAAGAGCGTCAAGCACTCTGCGCCAGGTTTCGGTGCAACCAGGTCAAGCAAGTTTGTTCCATTGAAGTAAGGTGATTAAATGAACAGATACGCATACAACCCAGATCCGAAAAAGTCTGCAAAGGCCTTTGGTAGGGGATTCAGGATATCCCAGAGGTCATCAAATGTAGTCTGCTCTAGGATAAGTGGTATGAGTTTAGAAAAGGGAAGGAGATTCCTCATGAACCTCCTGATACAGAAGGAGAGCATCGGAGGGAAATACTACACTAACGTTACGAAAGAACTCCTTAACCTTCTGAGGTTTGCAGAGGGCAATGCAGAGTTCAAGGGTCTGGACCCTGGAAAACTCATGATTCATGCTTCTGCTCACACCGGATTTACGTTCTACAGACCCAGAAACTGGAAGAGGAGGATGGAAAAGAGAAAGATCACGAACATTCAACTCGTGCTGGAGGAGAGATGATATGATCAAGGACTACTTTGTAAAGCAGGGAATAAAGGAAGCGGAGATAGAGAAGTTCATAAGGACCCAGTTCCCTTACG
>CP070801.1:526089-530197 GCA_020343575.1 Candidatus Aenigmatarchaeota archaeon | reverse complement strand
CCCCCCCCCCCCCCCGACCCTCCCCCACGCACGCCCGATCAAAACTGTGGGGGGGGGTGCTTTAGTCGGAGCCACGTGGGGTATGGCAACAGGTAGGGCGGCGACAAAAGCACCCCCACCAACAGTATAGGGGTTTGCCCCCAACGCTCCATATGCAGCACCTGTTGCAGCTCCCGCACCCGCAGCAGCAGGCACAATTTTCAAACCATAAGGAGCCATCTGAGCCATGCTATTTCCTGCTAGACCTAACATGTAGTCAAGTGGGTTGTCCCACACTGTCTCCCAAAACTCAGAGGCATTCCTAGCACTAGCGGTGAGAGCACTAGATCTTTCAACCCCCCTTTTCTCGGACTGCCTTTGCTCCTCAACAATTGTGGCAGCAATCCTAGATAACTCTTTAGGATCTGTTATGTCTGACATACCTAATGACAAAGCAAGTATTTCTTCAGCAGCTTCACCCCTGTCCCATCCGGATCTTATCTGAGCCCATATTCCTTCCCAACCTTCTAAGAATGTTTGGACCTGCTCCTTATTGAATCTAGAGTTCAAGTAGGTGTTTGCGTTCTCATACTCCTGAGCAGCCATCTTCTTTGTCATGTCTGCCTCCTGTTTAATTTCATTGAGCTCGTTGTAGATAGATAGCTCCTCGGGCGTTAAAGACTCTACATCAACCTTATCCAATGAGGTATTGAATATATCAAGAGCCTCCTTATCCACCTCCTGATTAATATACTTAGCCATCATGTTTAGATTGGCTGCGCTCTGAGCCTTCTCCTGCTGTTTTTCGTAGGCATATTGATCCCACTTCTCTCTAGTCTTTACAGCATATTCGTTTGCAAATGAGTCATCAAAAAGAGCCTCTCTATCTGAGACCACAGAATTATAGTGCTCCTGTATGTCAGGTCTTACCCTAGCATACTCCTTACCCCCATCCTTTTCGTAGGTTACAATCCCTCTATATTTTGTTTTGAATCCTTCAGTTGGATCAACCTCTATAATCTCGCCGCCTCTAGTAAGTAGATTGGCCATGGTATCCTCCTTATCTAACAGCTCCTGATACCTCTCATAGGCTACATGCATGGATTGATAGTCCAACCCCTTACTCTCGTAAAACTTCTCAGCCTCTACATCAGATATGTCAGTATACTTCCACGACCCCTTAGCGAAGTTGCTTGCTTCAGATGGCGTGTCAAAATAAAAGACCTCACCTCTTTTCAGTGCTTCTTGGTATGCATCATCACCTGATAGCTGCATCCAATCACCGGGATCCTGAGTGTATTTGTTTGGGTCCTTAGGGAATAAGGTTGGGTAAGCTACATTCTTTCCGTCATACTCACCTGATGTCATTGATACGCCATCATTATCAAGACCTCCTTTATCTCTTAAGGATTGAGCTCGGTAAGCCTTCTCGGTAAACATACGGTCCTCATCCTCAACGATTGGCTCTGAATGTACCGCATTCTCCTTTAAGTACTTCTTTAGTTTAATCGCTTCAAGAACCTCCCCCTCTTCTGTCCAAACATTAAGGTCTATCTCAATTGGATCAACACCCTCTTTCTCAGAGGTTACTATCATAGCATCCCCTGCCCCGGTTTCTTCAAATGTAAATCCATACCTGCCGTACTCCTCATTGAGCCTTGGAACAACCTCCTCTTCTTCACGAGCAATAAGCCCGGGAGTAATAGATGCTAGGTATGAGTCCATAAATCTAGCGTCCTCCTTGTCTAACGACTCGGTCTGATACTTTACATCCTCCTGATGCTGACTCCATTTTTGACGCATCCTGTCCTTCCACTCATCCCGGCTACTCTCACCCTCAAATTCTTTTGGCATCGGCGTGGTATCGAGATAATCCTCAAGGGCATCCTGATCTAGCTTAAGCCAAGAGCTTAGGTTCTCAGCCTCGCTAATCTCTTTCTTCTTCTCTTCCTTCTGCAGTTGCTGTCTCTTCTCTTCCTTCTCCCCCTTTTCATACTGCAAATCTCTTTTAGCATAATCTAGCTTATAGGTCATGCCAAGCATCTCATCTATGGTTACCATATCCCCTGAGGACCTATCACCTCCTGCCATTCTAAGGTTGTATGCCTGAACCTCTGTGACAGGATTTTTCATATCCTCTAGAAAGTCTTCAATGCCTTGATACTCATCAGCCATTGTAGGACCTAGCTCCCACTTATCCACATCATCCTCATCTCTGTAGGCAGTCTTAAATTCAGACATCTGATTCCAAAGATCAAAAGCCTCTTCTCTGAACTCATCTGTATTGTGTCGCGGGTTTACGTTGATCTGATTTGTGAGCTCCCGGTAAAGATTCTGCTTTGTCCTGATTGGATCTCCCTTTACTCTAGCTCTATCTTTTCTATCAAGCCTACCCTGATCTGTCTCTATTTCGGTAGGTATTGTAGATATGTACTCATTAAAACTTTTAAAGCCATCAGCTAAAGGCTCTGTAGCTGTTTCAGGGATAGTTTCTTTAGGTCTAGCAGCAGGAAGTGGAACACTAACTTCGGACGAGGCAGGCTCCGATGAAATAGTTTTTTCTTGTGAGGTAGCCGTATCTACCTCTTGAGAAGTACCATCTTTTTTTTTTAGATCAAAGCCCCCTAAACCATAAACATTTTCAAACTCCTCAATACTACTGACTTCATAATTTGGAGCTATGACCTGTTCGTAAAAAAGGGAACGCTTCTCATCATCCTGAAGGTAGGAGGTGAAGTCTTCAATAGTACCTAGATCGTACTCGTCCTTTAATGCGTCAAATAAAAGCTGTATTTTCTCGTTCACTATTAATCGTTTTGATCTTTTTCCTCACCATCTTCATCGGTGGGTTGGGGTAGCTGCTTCTTTCCTCCATCTAAAGAGAACGTTCCTATTTCTAACAATGCTTTTCTTTCTTTGGCCTGTGTTGATTTTGTGATATCGGCTATCAGCTTATCAACTCCCGACTTATTGAAGTTATAATATCTAACAACATTGTTGCTCTTTCCGAAACCATCAACTTTAATCCTGTATTTTCTATTTATTCCGGCTATGTTTTGTGCGCTATCAACATCCTCATCAACAGCATTTACAACAAACCTTTCAGGTATTGATGTTCCTAACTTATCTACAAAATCAACATAAATATCCTTATTCTCAGAAGTCTTAGCTGATAGATTTGTAGGCTTTAGGCTCTCCATGTATTTAGGGAACTCCTCTTTTATCCTCTCTGACTCAGTAGTAAATACAGTGTATGGTTTCTCATCAATATCAATTCTTTTAACCCCATCCTTGTCATAGTGAGAGTATGTAGACCCAAGATCTCCTGCCTGCTTTAATGCCTTATTGATGTCGTTGAACTCATAGATGCCTTGAGGGCCTGTCACCTTCTTTATAAACTCCTCTAACGGAATTATAGTGTTGCCTTTTCCATAAATAGAAATAGGTCTCTCTGACCCATCTGCAAAATAGAATACAATATCGTCATCCTCTCTCTCAACCCTTGTTATGTTAGCGTTTACCTGAGAAAGTTTCTCAGCACCCGCCAATACATCGGCATTATCAACACCTGTATAAAGCTGCTCTATACCCTCTATAAATATCTCATCTGATGCTTTCCCTTTTGTGCCACTAGAACCTGTTGATCTAGCAGCTCTCTTTGTCATTTTACTTTCAACCTGAGACTCTATCAGATAATCAACAATCTCTCTAGCTCTCTTTTGCTGATCCTCAGTAGCACTGAACTCAAACCCGGGGACGTTCTCCCTCTCCTTCATGTAGATCTTATCTCCACCTGCTTCCTCCTCATCAAGGACGTAATCATAATTAATTGGTTTCAAAGATGGAACTAGATTTCCCTCCTCGTCCTTGACCATGTCATAGTTGAACTGAGACAACACATTAAGTAGATACTCAGGAGTGCTTGTGAACTTGTTGACTATAGAGTTCTTCCAATCATCATAGCTCTCACCCTGTCTAGCATCATCCAATGTGATCCTTCCGTCAACTCTAGTGATAGCACCAAGCTTTTTTACCTCCTCATTTATATCACCTGTAATATCTTTCTTCATGAACCTTTGGTTCTGTGCAGGTAAGAGCACATTAAGTGGCATCGGCTTACCCTTGGACT